>JALSUN010000159.1 GCA_027061425.1 Helicobacteraceae bacterium | reverse complement strand
TCATCATTGTGCCTCCAATTATTGGAGATGTAAGTGATATTAAGGTGTCTAAAGCATTAAATATATGGTTGCACCATATGTATTCACAAGGAAGTTATATTTGCTCGGTCTGTGTTGGTGCTTATGTCCTGGCCTCTGTTGGATTGTTGGATAATACAAAAGCTACAACACATTGGATTATAGAACAAAATATTTTAGATAATTTTCCTCTTGTGCTTTTAGATGTTGATAAAATTGTTATAGAAGATAAAAATATTATAACGGCTGGTGGAGTGAGTGCTTATTTAGATTTATCTTTGTATTTAATACGGAAATACTTCTCAATTTCAGTTGCCTATGAATGTGCGAACTTTTTAGTTGTAGATGCAGGAAGAACTTCTCAAAAGCATTATAAAAATCTTTCTAATTTAAGTACCACACTAGATCCAGAGCTAAAAGGACTTCTTACCTGGATAAAAATCAATATTGAGCAGCCCTTAACACTCACTGACTTGTCAAAGCGAATGCATGTAAGTGAACGTACTTTGATAAGAATTTTTAAAAAAAAGCTAGGTATATTACCAACCAAATATTTACAAAACCTTCGGGTTCAAATAGCAAAAGAATCACTTATCAACAGTGAAAAAAGCTTTGAGCAAATTACTTTCAATGTAGGTTATGAAGATGCAGCCTCGTTTAGGCGTCTTTTTAAAAAAATTACAGGGTTGTCACCCGGAGAGTATAGAAATATATTTATGGTGAAGTCTTAGCTTTTAAGAAAACACATAAACCGTAGGTTACGATGACATCTGTCATCGTTTTAAAGGTCTGCCTAGGTTTTAATCTGGAAGATCTCATCTTCATCAAATGGGTTTTCATCTGAAGATTTAGGTGCTGAACCTGTACTCATTTTTTCACCCATACCCTGCATTTTAAGTTTAAGGTCAGATGGAGATGTTGCAAAGTTAAAGGCTTCATCTGTTGAAATCACCTTTTTGTTCCATAACTCTAAGATATGTTGGTCAAAACTCTGTGAGCCATAGATCTCACGTCCCTCTTCAATAGCATCACGGATCTCAACGTCACGACTCTCTAAGATAAGTTGACCGATAAATGGTGTTTTTACCATGACTTCCAGCGCTGCCACACGCTTCTCATCTATAGTTGGTACAAGACGCTGAGAGATAACACCTTGGAGGACAGAAGCCAATGAGAGTCTAATACGCGGTTGTTCTTCTGTAGGAAAACTCGAAACAATACGGTTAATCGTCTCTTTAGCATCAAGCGTATGCAGTGTAGAGAAGACCAAGTGACCAGAATCTGCTGCGTGAAGCGCAGTCTCAATGGTTTCACGGTCACGCATCTCACCCACAAGAATGATATCTGGATCTTCACGAAGTGCCGCACGAAGCGCATTACCAAAACTGTAAGTATCTTGTCCCACACTTCGCTGGTTAACGATACATTTACGGTCTTTATGGACAAATTCTATCGGGTCCTCAACGGTGACTATATGCTTACGTTTGTTCCAGTTGATCTCATTGATCATCGCAGCCAAAGTCGTTGACTTACCTGAACCCGTAACACCCGTCACCAGAAGAAGTCCACGTTCAAGCATTGTAAACTTCTTTAAAATAGAAGGCAGACCCAACTCTTCAAGGGAAAGAATCTTTACAGGAATCACACGAAAGACTGCAGAGACACCTTCCATCTGAAAAAAGATGTTGACACGAAAACGGGTGTTTTCATCATAAGGATAGACAAGGTCAAGCTCTTTTTTCTCCACAAACTCTGGAAAACGGGTACGAAGCAGCTCTTTGGCAAAGGTAAGCGCCTCCTCTTTAGAGAGGATTTCCCCAGAAAGTGGTGTGATCTCACCTTGTATACGCGCACGGACTACTGCATTTGCCTTAATATGAAGGTCAGAACCTTTTGCGGCGATCATACGTTTCAAATACCCTCTAATTTTCTCTAAAGTCTCAAAGGTTAAGCTACTAACATCTACTTCTATTGCACTATTTACTGCCATCTTTACTCCAATTCACTCAAAATTTCTTGAAAAGCTTCTTTAAAAGCTTCTAAACCATCATCTATCTGTTTTTGTACTACTGTCTCAAAATCGATGCCTGCATCAGCTATTTTTTTAAAATGTGCTTCCATGACATCTTGTGAAAGTGGCAGTTTCACCTGCTTGTCTCCTGCTGCTACAAAGGCAGCTATGGTCTCTACTGGTGCCGTGTTAACTGAGTGTGCCGCCAAGAGTTCATCAATATAATAAGAAGGACGCAGGTCATCCCCCTTAACACCTGTTGATGCAAAAAGAGTACGACACCCTTTAATCTTTTGCTCTTCTATAGCTGCATAGATCATTGCAGCATTATAGTTACCTGTCAGTGCTGGAGTGA
>JALSUN010000158.1 GCA_027061425.1 Helicobacteraceae bacterium | reverse complement strand
AAAGCCCAGCAGTGGGCTTTACTCATCGCGAACTCACATACTATCTTTTGCTTTTATGCCTAGCATGGATAGGCCTGTTTTAAGAGAGAGTGCTACTACGAGTAGAAGTTTTAGGAGTTTGGCTTCATCTTCTTCTCCTATGATGCGTACATCATAATAAAATTTATGAAGTCTTGCTGCCAACGACTTAAGATACTCAGGCATTTTTTGCACCTGACGTGAAGTAAAGGCATCCTCTATCACTTCTGGTAGAAGTAGTGCTTCAAACAGCAGACCATCTGCATCTTCACTTAAACCCTTAAGAGAACTATTCATGATCTCATCTTGAGAGAGTTCACTCTTCTTTAGTAGCGTTTGTATACGCGCATGAGCGTAGTTAATGTAGAAGATAGGGTTTGAGCTGTCCTCTTTTTTGAGTTCATTAACATCAAATTCTAAAGGGGTATCACTCTTTTTACTTGCGAAAATAAAACGCAGGGCATCCGCACCAATCTCATCTACAATGTCACTCATTAAGATGACATTACCTGCACGTTTACTCATCTTGTACGGTTCACCATCTTTAAGCAGACTGACCATTTGTGAAAGCAGTGTCTCTAGTTTGCTAGAGTCAAACCCTAAAAATTCTACTGCTGCATTAACACGAGGAATGTAACCATGATGGTCTGCACCCCAGATGTTGATGTAATGGTCATAACCCCGTTCAAACTTCTGATTATGATAGACGATGTCACCTGCCAAATAGGTAGGACGACCATCTTCACGAACCACAACACGGTCCTTTTCATCCTCTTTATCACTAGAGCGGATCCACATCTTGCCTTCAGCTTCATAGACGTTATCGCCCATCTTCTTCATGACACGTTCCCACTCATCATAGAGCGTTGACTCGGAGACAAAGGTGTCGAAATGAATGTTAGCATCACCAAGATCTTTAACGATGATCTCCATCACCTTGTCTTTAGCCCAGAGTGCCAACTCTTTTTGACGGCTCTCATCACTTAAAACACCCTCACCAAAGTGCGCTACAGCATCTTTAGCAAGTTTAGTCATATACTCACCACGATAGAAACTTTCAGGATACTCAATATCTTCATTTAAGATGTTGGCACGACCTTCAAGTTGTATAGAGAGTCCTAGAAGGTCTATCTGGTTACCTGCATCGTTGACATAGTACTCAGCTGTGATCTCATAACCAAGTTTACGACCTAGACGTAGAAGAGTATCGCCATAGACAGCGCCCCGTGCATGACCTATATGTAAAGGACCTGTTGGGTTCGCTGAAACAAACTCTAAAAGTATCTTTTGGTCTGTTTCAATAGCACCAAACGCTGCTTCGTTAGCCAATGCCCAAGAAGCATACTCATCTAGAAAAGATTCAGAGAGACGCAGGTTAATATAACCTTTTACAGACTCAACTGAAGCAAATGTCTCATTCTCTCCAAAAGAGGCAGCGAGTTCTTCTGCGATGATCATTGGTGATTTGCGGAGTTCTTTAGCTAAAGAAAAAGCAACAGGTGTTGCGAAGTGACCAAAAGAGCGATCTTTTGGCTTCTCTAGCACAACATCTTTGTCAAACTGCTCCCTAAGGAGTGCTGCAACACGTTGTTTCAAGACTAAGCTTGTTTTGTTTCTTTAGGCGCTTCTGTCGATGCTGCCTCTTCTGAAGCTTCTACTTTTTTAGGTGCTTCTGTCTCATCATCGTTTTTAGCAACGGTAGGTTCGTCATCTTTTACAGAGTTCTTAAAGTTTTTGATCCCTTGACCAAGACCTTTTGCTAATTCTGGAATTTTCTTACCTCCGAAAAGAAGTATTACAATTCCTAAGATGATGGCTAGTTCCATTCCACTTGGCATACCCATAGTAAATCCTTGATAATTTTTAGTTGGGTGATTTTATCTCTAAGTTGCTGTAAAAGAGTTTATAAGTGGAGGGGTTGAAGAAGAAGTGGTGCCAACGGCACACTTGATTACACAGCTTTAATGACCTGTTCGATCTTGTTGAGTACCTCTTTTACCTTTTCTGGAAAAGTAAAAAGCTCACGTTTTACCGTTGAAGAGAGTGTGCCACTCTCTTCAATGTCATTTAAAATTCCCATGATATTACGCATATAATTACGCTGATAGTTACATGTTTTACAAGCTTTTATGTCATCACACATGCCATCATTGAGAGAGACATAAGCCTCTTCAACAGCAATAGATAAATTCTCTATAAAAGCTGGATTTTGTAGCTCATGGCCATAGTTTTGAGTGTTCACAATAGCATCTATATCTCTGAATTGACTTTCAACTCTTCTAATCGTTTCAATCATAACTTTTCCTTATAGTTTTCGTTTTTTAAAGTATAAACATATAAAGATAAAATTGAGCTAAATCAAGATCGTATTTAATTATTTTTTGTTTTTATGCGTATTATATAAACACTTACTAACAGAATCAGTGCTCCAATAACACCTAAAGTAATCTGATGTAGATATGTTTTTATGAGTGCTTCATTTGCTCCAAGTGTATATCCAAGAGCAATTAATACTATACTCCATATTCCTGCTCCAAGTGCTGTGTAGATGGAGAACTGTACTAATGACATCTTAGAAAGTCCTGCAGGTATGGAGATGAGTTGACGAATCCCAGGGATAAGTCTGCCTGTAAAAGTAGAAATGGGACCATGTGCTTGGAAAAAGGTCTCCATTTTTTCTATAGAGGCATTAGAGACAAAAAAATACTTTCCATAACGCATTAGTAACTCACGTCCTATATAGAGTGCACCAAAATAATTTATGAAAGCACCCATCATAGACCCGAGGAGAGAGACTAAAAAGATGAGTTCTAGGTTCATCTTCCCCTCTTGTGCTAAAACACCTGCAGGTATGAGCACCAGTTCACTTGGAAATGGAATGAACGAGCTCTCGATCATCATCAAAATAAAAATACCCATATAACCAAATTCAAAAATATTTTTGACCAACCAGTCTGCCATATCAACCAACATCTATCTGCCCTTTTATACTTTCTATAATGCTTAACGCACCATCTTTATGAGACAAGGCCATCAAACCTTCACTCTTTTTAGAGAGGTCAATCTCTAAAATAGAGATAAGATTTCGAGAGTAGGAGTCACTCTCTCTATACGCCCAAGCCAACCCTTTGTCTGCCAAAAAACGTGCATTATAAAACTGATGATCACCCGCAGCATAAGGATAGGGTACAAACAACGCTGGTAAACCGTTAGCTGTTAACTCCCACAAGGTACTGGCACCTGCACGACTCACTGCCAAGTCTGCTTTTGCAATGAGTGCTGGCAGCTCTTTGGTAAACCCGACCAGTTCGACCTCTATATCCTGGTCACTGTATGCTTTTTTAACACGCTCATAATCAGCTTCACCACACTGATGGATGACGTTAATACCTTTTGCCCTACAAACAGAGGCTGTCTCCAAAGCCAAGTTGTTGATAAACCGTGCACCTTGCGAGCCTCCAAGAAAGAGAATGGTCTTAACCTTTGTACGCACCCTTGCTGTCTCGTAAAAAAGTGAACGTACAGGATAATCCTTGACTGGAGAATTCTCATCAAATGAGCTATAAAAACTTCTTGCATAGGGTTTCATCATACTGTTGAGTCGCCCCATTACTGCATTTTGTTCATGTATAAAGAAAGGGACATGTTGTGTATAAGCACCAAAAGTGGCTGCTGCCGCAGAGTAACCACCCACAGCAATTACAGCATCCACTTTCTCATTTTTAAGGATTTTACGACTTTTCAAGACCGCTCTAAAGATCTTAAAAAGTGCCCAGAGTTTTCCTAAGTAACGACGGTTGACCACACCACTTGTCTCTAAAAAGTAGCGCGCGTCAAAATCTTTTTCATCTTCAAACCATGCACGGTCTTGTCCAGAAGTAGAACCTATATAAATGGCACTGTCACCACCTGCTTTAATAGCTTCAAGAAGTGCTGCAGCAATGGCCAAGTGACCACCTGTACCACCACCTGTGAGTGCAAATTTCATGTTAAACTCCTACTGTTTCACTTTTTTAGAGACCATCAAGACCATACCAATACCGATGGAAGCAGCGATCATTGCTGAACCTCCATAACTTAGAAATGGCACCGAGATACCTTTAATCGGGGTAATGCCACTAATACCAAAAGCATTAATAAGGAAGGTAAATGCGATAATCAGTCCTATGCCTGTACTAAACAGAAAATATGCCGAGTTTTGACTACGGTTGGCAATCTTAAAAATACGCCAAAGTATGGCTAAAAAGAGCAGCGATACAACCAACACACCCATAAAACCAAATTCTTCTGCAATACCCGCTAAAACGAAGTCGGTATGTACTTCTGACAAAAATCCAAGTTTAAAAGTTCCGTTTGCCAAACCCGTACCAAAAAGACCACCGTTATGAATGGCGTTAAGTGAGTGCGAGATCTGATAAGGCTCAGAGTAGCTCTCCACATGAAGTTTTCCCAGTAACCAGTCTGGTAAAAAAGGCTCTAACTGTGTCTGCGCAAGAGACCACCACGACTTAATCCTGGCGATACGGTGTTCTGCAGTAAAGATGAAGATGGTAAAAAAAAGGAGTGCCCCACCCATTAATGTTCCAAAGACCTTGCCACTGCTTCCTGCAAAGATCAACATGAACAACAGAGCCGAACTCAACACAACCACCTGTCCCAAATCTTTTTGCATCACCGCGATCAGACCCATAACAAAGACAAAAAAGATCAAGTAAGGTGCAATTCTAATGTACTCTTTTTTTAGTCCCATGCCTCCATGGTGTCCCAGCTTTCTAGAGAAACTCCAGGCTAAGAAGTAGACAAATCCTACCTTAAAAAATTCGACAGGCGCAAGAGAAAACCCTGGTAGTTTGATCCACCGTTTTGCGCCACCCACCTCACTTACAATACTCGATGGTAAGACCAACATCGCCAACATGGCGAAGAGACTGCCTAAAAAGAGAAAGAGTCCTATACGTTTGAGCCACACATCAGGATCCAACTGAGAGAGAGACCACATGATCAAGATCCCAAGCAGACCAAAAAGCCCTTGGCGAATCACAAAGTGAAAATCACTGTAACCAAACAAGACCACGATGTAACTCGAAAGAGAGTAGGAGAAGATGATACTGATACCTATCAATGTCACGGTAAAGATAAAAAGATATCTATCAGTCATTGCTACTGCTCACTTATTAAGGTTTTTGACATGTAAATGTAGACATTTACTGGCATTGGTTATTTTTAAGCTCATAACTGCGATACCCATCAAACAACAAGGCCGTGTTTTTACGTGTTAGGGTAATAAGATGTTCTAAACCATCGTCTCTGCGCAAGATCAACTGCGAATTTTCTACTGACCAACTACCAAAGACTGTCTCTTTAGAACGCGACATACCTCCAGCAATCACTCTGTCTTCATTAAGTTGGTAACGTCCATTAGAACAGAGCCAGAGTTCACGTTTGTCATCATAAGCACCATCACGTTTCAAATACACTACGTGAATTCCTTTTAACCGTGACTCTAACCCTTGTTGTGCATTTTTTAAAATGCGCGTTGGTGTAAAGCTTAAAGCTTGAACGATGTTCATACTAGTGGCTTTAATTTTTGTGTCACTTGAGCTGTCATACCTTACGGTCATGAGTACCGCCCTGTTGTGTGAGCCCACAATAATATAAAGCAGAAGAAGTTGCTTGGAGTCTCTTGCATTAAAAGAATAAGCTCTTCGAAAAATATAGCTACTGATTTTCTTGATACGATCTTGTGGAAAAATCTTAACACCATTTTTGAGATAATGTGTTGTGTTTAAGTAAGCAACAGCACCTTGTGCATTTAACGTTTTAGAACGCAAGGTCATGGTGTCATTACTCTCTTTTTGAGAGAGTATGAGTCCCTCCCCTTTGTGTGCAACACCTTGCCAAGATGCAGGCAGACCCATACTCACACCCAATTGACTCACACTTAATTTCAGAGGTCCTTCATACACTGTGTCTAGCTTTAATTCAACACTAAAAAGTGTCATCACAAGAAGAAAGAGACCCACAAAAATTTTCATACACAATTCCTAATTTTTTCTGAATGAAACTATAACATAAAGGGACAAACATAAACGTTTTTTTAACACCTCTGTAATCATCTTTTTGCTATATTTCCGTGACTACTACCACACTGACTAATTTTTACAAGGGTTTACAAAGCATGGCTGATGACAACACCAAATCTTCTAAAGTAGTTTTACTTTTTTTCATCATCATGACTGCTTTTGTCATCTTTTTAAGTACCATGTTCTACACGGCCATTAAGCCCCGCCACCTCCCCTCTCTTTACACCTCTACCAAGACCAATGCAGAGCGTGGCAGTATCATCAGTGCTGATGGTTTTCACTTGGCCATTACGAAAAAAGTCTATAAAGCGATGGTCAACACTAAAAACATCGACCCTGACAAAAAAGAGCTTTTTATACAACTTTTCTCCATTTACAGTGATATACCCACTCAAAAAATACGAAGAAAACTCCGACGTCATGGTGTCGTCACCCTAAGTTTTGCCATCCCTGAACAACAGGCCCAATACCTCAAAAGACTCGCTTATGAATTACGACGTCTTAAAGTGTTTAGAGAGTATGAACTTCCTAACGGACGTCATATCTTACAAGGTCTTGATATTATAGAGAGTGGAGAAGCAAGGCTCTACCCTTATGGAGACCTCCTCACCCCTGTTATAGGCTACCCCGTCAAATACGAAGATAAAGAGTACACCCGTTCAAAAGGTAAAAAAGGGATAGAGCGAAAATATAACAAAACCCTAATGCCAGAGTCTAATGGTCTTCAACGCGGACGCAGAGATGTAAATGGCTTTATGATTTTGAACAAAGAGAGTCATACCAAGTATCCTCAAAATGGTTTTGATGTTAAACTGACCATTCCTGTAAGACTACAGTCACGGGTAGAGCAGATGTGTGACAAGATGAAAGCTAAAATGGGTGCCCAACAAATTATGGTTTCGGTCATGGAAGCAGAAACCGGACGTATGCTCGTCTTAGCCTCTTCTAACCGCTTTACCCCCAGACACATACGAAATAGAGATATTAACTCCCTACAAATCCACGCCGTGGAGTACAGTTTTGAGCCAGGGTCTGTACTCAAACCCATCGTCTTTTCGATCTTGATGCAACACAAACTTGTGAACCCTTTTGAGGTGGTCAATGTCCATAACGGTCGTTTTAAGATCGGGGGGCGCTGGATTACAGATGAGCATAAAGAGGACTACTTAAGTGCTGAAAATGTCATCGTCTACTCTTCAAATATCGGTATCGCACAACTTGCACAACGCCTCAACGCCATGCAGTATTATCAGGGACTTCTGAGCTTTGGGTTTTCACAGAAGTCAGACATAGACCTTACCCGAGAAGTTCATGGAAAAATCCCCAGTTTGAGAGAACTAGGAACCACCACCTATAAAGCAAGTGCCTCTTATGGTTACGCCATCCGTGCCAACCTCATCCAACTGGTGAAAGCCTATAATGTCTTTAACAATCATGGACGTTTGGTCACCCCTCATCTGGTTGATATGCTCATAGAACCAGATGGGCATGAAATTCCAACAGAGACAGAAGAGGCTACACAACTCCTTGCCCCTGAGATTGCTGAACGTGTCAAACGTATCCTCATAAAAACAGCCGTACAAGGTACAGGACAGAAAGCACTTGTTGATGGTATCACCGTCGGCGGAAAAACAGGAACAGCACAGATCGCAGAAAAAGGCAAGTACCGAAGAAAGTACAACACCTCATTTTTAGGCTTTGCCAATGACCTCACCCACCACTACACCATAGGTGTCACCGTCATCAGACCAAAAGTCGCCTTCAAATTCGCCGCCCAAAGTGCCGCCCCCGTCTTCAAAAGAACAGTAGAACTCATGATAGAAGAAGAGTTCCTAGTCCCATCAGAAAAACTACAACACAAAAAAATCAAAAAAAAGCATCATTGAGGTGGTTTTTAGTTTTTAGTTTTTAGTTTTTAGTTTTTAGAAAGATGACACAGTCATCTTAAGAGCAAGAGCTTTAGTCAACAGATTTCACAGATTAAGAGCAAAAGAGAAGTCATTGTTCAACAATAGCGATACGCTAAAGTGCAGACAAGCGAAGCAATATCAAAAGTGCTCCAGCGGCATAAAAAGTTGTAGATGTGGTGTGAGTTGTGCTAAAGTGATCCCGAAAGCGTACTAGTGTAC
>JALSUN010000157.1 GCA_027061425.1 Helicobacteraceae bacterium | reverse complement strand
TTGTCAAATCCAGCTTTTTGGGAGTAGTGCTCTTCTACTTTGATAGCATAGTCGGCAAGGACCATGACATCCTCATCACTTAAACAGAAGTGTGTCTGTTCCTCTTTGGTCGTAGGGATGTTCTTTGTATACTCTACAGCGATATTGTCGAGGTTGATGGTGTCGGTGAAGATCATCTTCTTCTCTTTGGAGCCGAGTGAACGCTTCAGTACGGTTCTAAAGCCTTTTTTATAGGTTGGTTTGTGTACATAAAAAGCATCGGGGTTGATGGTTCCCTGTACAACATTTTCTCCAAGACCCAGTGCTGCATTTATAAAGACGACATCTTTAAAACCGGTCTCCGTGTCAAGCGAGAACATCACCCCGCTTGCGCCGATGTCACTGCGAACCATCTTCATCACCACGACAGAGAGGTAGACTTTGAGGTAGTCAAAACCGTTATCATACTTATAGTGGATAGAACGGTCGGTGAAGTTGGAGGCGAGACAGCGTTTGTAGGCATCGAGCAGTTCGTCTGCACTGGCGATGTTCAGGTAGGTGTCGTTCTGCCCTGCAAACGAGGCTTCGGGGGAGTCTTCAGCAGTTGCAGAAGAGCGGACAGCAACGGAAAGTTCGTCTCCGTACTCTTTTTTTAATGCCTCATAGGCACTTAAAATATCACTTTTCAAATCAGCCGGGATATCGCAGTTATAGACGATGTCACGGCAGTTCTTTCCGGCACTTTGCAGTGCATCTACACTGCCTACATCCAGGTTGTCGAGCTGTTCATGAAGCTTCTCCCACGCACCATTGGCATCGAGCAGATGGACATAGGCACTCGAAGTGATGGCAAACCCATTGGGTACACGGACCCCTTCACTGACCAGGTTCTGATACATCTCACCGAGTGATGCATTTTTACCGCCGACTTCGGCAACATCTTCTATCCCTATCTCCTTAAACCATTTTACGTTTTGTGACATTGTTCGCTCCGTTAAATAAATAAAAAAAGTACCTCAGAGGCAATAATAGGTAAAAGAGGTGCTTATTAAAAAATTATACTCCTATTAGAGCAAATAGAGTATGGGTTTAGATGTAAAAAGATATCTTTGTGAGTTCGATGAAGCTGCTTCATGGAGATGAGGTTTGCAGGAAGTATGATAGAAGCCTCCTGAAAGAGGCCGTATCAATACATTAGATAGACAGTGAGTTAGATTAGTGTTGGATCGATGTTGTTTAGACTGGTGGTAGTCAACATCTTTTCAAGTGCTGTTTTAGGAACTTTATAAGCATCATGCAGAGCACAAGGGTTGAGCTCGTCACATTCACTTTCAGTAAATGCACAGTTGGTACAGTTGTTCTCTCCGATGGCATTTAAAACATCTACAAGATAGATCTCATCTACATTTCGACTCAGTTTAAAACCACCATTACGACCTCTAGCGACTTCAAGAAGATCTGCTTTAGCAAGTTTGGTCATTAACATCGTAAGATATTTGTAAGGTATGTCTATCTTCTCGTGAATATAGGCAGCAGAAAAGAGTCTATCTGGATCACTAGAGATAAAAATCACGATTCGAAAAGTATATTGTGCAGTTTTTGAAAAGATAGGACACCCCATAATTAATAATATTGGATTATTTTAGACCTTTTATACTTAATGAAGGCACTATAATTTCTATAGATCAATAGTGTAATATTACTCTAAGGTACATAAAATTAAATATTTTGAGTTTAATTTTATTAATTAATAGTATATAATGAATTTATGAAAACTGTAAATGAACTGTATAAAGAGGACAGACCTCGTGAAAAGCTCCTAAAAAAGGGTGTACGCTCACTCAGATCTTATGAATTAATAGCCATTATGTTAGGCAGTGGTACCCAAAAAAATGATGTGCTAAAGCTATCAAAAGAGATTATTAAAATGTTAGAAGATAATTTTGAAGGGGTGACACTAGAACATTTAACAAAGATTCATGGTCTAGGTAACGCTAAAGCGATGCAAATTCTTTCAGCTATCGAGCTTAGTAAGCGTTTTTTGGTGATACAAAATAGTAAGATCACCTCTGCTCAAGATGTTTTTAATGAACTTTTAGAATATACAACAAAAAAGCAAGAATACTTTTTATGCATCACACTTGACGGTGCCTCTCACATCATCGAAAAACGCATTATCTCTATAGGCACACTTAATCAGTCTCTTGTACATCCACGTGAAGTCTTCAGCGATGCCATCACTGACAGAGCAGCTGGCATCATCATCGCCCACAACCACCCCAGTGGTCAGCTCGAAGCCAGCATCGAAGACAAAAGAGTTACCAAGCGTCTTAAAGAAGTCGGTACTATCATGGGTATTGAACTGCTCGACCATGTTATCTTGAGTAGAGACGGGTACCTGAGTTTACGGGATGAGGGGT
>JALSUN010000156.1 GCA_027061425.1 Helicobacteraceae bacterium | reverse complement strand
GGAAATTAGCAATGAAACAATTTTTGATATTTTGTACAATTTTAGTGACATTTACAGCCTGTAGTGAGACCCCCTCGGTACCTTTACAGCACAGAGTCTCCAAACAGTGTGATTACTATGCTTTAACTTCAGGCCTCTGTCTTGATAAGAGGGCGTTTATAGCCTCTGTAGAACCGTACCAAGTGATTTTTGTGGGAGACCACCATCAGAGTCAAAATGCCCATAAAGTAGTATTAACACTTATAGAAGGATTATCTCAAGCGGGTCATAAAGTCTCTGTGGCAAATGAGTGGTTCTCACCTCAAGAGAATGCACTTTTAAAGCAGTACAGTGAAGGTCTTTTAGATGAAAATGGCTCGAAGGCACTGAAGTGGAAAGAGAGAGTTGGCTACGACTTTAACCTGACGGAGCCCATCTTTAAGGCAGTGATAGCTGAGGGTGGTACACTATATGGGATTAACCTTGATAAGGCATTTAAAAAGAAGATCTCTGAGAACAATATCTCTGGTATGAACTTTAAAGAAAAACAGTTTTACAAGGCGCTTGATCTTAATGTCTCTGTTCATAAAGCACTGCTTGCACCTTTCTTTAAACATTGTCACTCGCACAGAAAAAATGAGAGTGCTGAGGAGTGTGCACAACGGATGTATAGAGTGCAGGTGGCGTGGGACACAAAAATGGGTGAAGAGAGTGCCAAACTGCTGAAGCGACTGAAAAAAGATGAGAAGTTGATCGTCTTTGTAGGTGCGATGCATCTTGAAAGTAAAGTGGGGGTTAACCTGCGTTTTGCGCGTAAAAGTCATCTCCCTACCGTAACGATCTTGCCGTACCCAAAAGAGAAACCACTCAAGGAAGATCTCTATTTAGACCAAGGCAGTGCAGATATCTACTACCTATACGATGAAGATTAGTGGTGTAACTTCTCTTCTTGGATGTCTGCTTTAAACTCTTTTTTGTAGTAGCCTATGACAGCCATGAGTCCTGCAGCATAGACAAAGATAGAGAGTAGGATGACCCCCATCACCACCTGTGTAAACATCTCTTTATAAATAAAGGTGTCGGGGAGGTGGTGGACCATAATGATAGAGAGACCGCCTTTAATACCTGAAAAGGTAAGCACTGTCCACCATCTGTAGTTGACATCTGTGATCTTACTGCTGAGTTTAGAGATGTGTGCAAACTTGATCATCATCACCCCGCGGATGAGGGTGGTAACAAGAAAGAGGATGATGATCTCTTTGGCATAATAGATGAGTTTGTCTATCTCTATCAACTCCGCAAGAGAGACAAAGAGCAGGGCGTTGGCAAAGAGTGCAAAAAAGGCGATGGACTGTTTGTTCGCCTCTATCCGTGCTTTGGTTGTGATGAACCGTTCACGAGAGCTGAGTTTACGGGTACTGGTGTCGTTGATGATGTCATCCTCATCACTAAACTTTTTAAGATCTTTTGAGATGAAGTACTGTACGGTCATCACTGCGGTAATAAGTGCGAGTATGCCTGAGACATGGATGGCATGGAGTTCAGCGATGACAAAGGCACTATAACCTGTTAGCAAGATCACTATAAACTCATCGACTACAGTGTGTAACCATCCCAGAAGAAACTTGGCAATATAACCAACAATAAGCCCGATGATCAATGAGCCAAACAGAACCTTAACTAAGATAAACGAGACGTCTCCTGCGGTAATAGTCTCACCATTGATCAGTGGAAGACCTATAAACAAGAATGCGATCATGGCAGTAGCATCGTTAAAGAGTGACTCCCCCTCTGTTAAGACTTTTAGAGAGTGGGGAAGCTCAAACTGTGAAAATATGGAGCTGACACTGACGGCATCGGTAGCAAGCACCATGGCAAAAAGAGAGATAAGCATTCCTACCGTAAAGGTGTATTCATGGGTTGTTGTATAGTTTAACAAAATCCCTGCAATGATGGAGAGTATGACTGCGACAAAGGAGAGATAAAAGATGGCAAAAGCGTGTTTTTTTAGGTCTCTGAGTTTGAAGTTCATCGCATCGGGGAGTAAGATGAGTGGCAGTATTAAAAGTAAGGTCTCATCAAAGTTTTCTTGAGCAGAGAGGTTGATAACATCTGGAAAAAAGGAGTAAAGTCCTAAGGTGAGGGACATAATCCCTATAGGTAGGGGAATGGAAAACTGACGTTGTAAAATTCTGGAGAGAAGTAAAATAGTTAAAATAGAGATGAGAATAATGCTCATAAAGTGCCCTTAAAATATAATTGAACCTTGTAAAGGTTCAGAGAATGTCATTATACATAATCTTATGACTTTAAAAGTGCTAAGATCTTATGATCTGCACCACTGAGTGCGAGTGTGTTGATTTGAGCCAAGGTAAACCATGAGACACCTTCTATGGGGTGAGACGTGTGATAGACCGTGGCATGAAGATGGAAGTGGGTGTACTTGTGCACAACTTGACCTATAACCGTTGCGTTTTGTACCTCTTCATACTCCACAAAACCCCAAAGTCCATGCAAAAGTCTACTCTGGCGCTGTTGGAGTGCAAACTTACCATCATCCTCATAAATTACAATGTGACGGTAACGTTTAGGGGTGGCTTTTTTGATCTTTTTTTGAGGATAAAGCAGGGGGTCATCGAGGTAGGCTTTACAGACTGAGACAAAAGGACAGACCTCACAGTCCGTCTTTTTTGCCTGACACACTGTGGCTCCAAGATCCATCATCGCCTGATTATAGTTGTAGGGGTGTCTCTCATCAAACAGAGCATAGGCCATCTCCCAGAGAACACGTTCTTTAGCCTCTTTAACTCCAAAGACTCTATATAAAATCCGTTTGACATTAGCATCGAGTATGGGTACCGGTGTTTTGTAAGCAAAGGCACTGACGGCATGCGCCGTACTCTGTCCTATACCGGGAAGTACCACCAAGCCTTCAACAGTTAAGGGTAGCTGTTCTTGACAGATCTTTGCTGTTTTGTGAAGGTTACGACACCGTGTGTAGTAGCCTAAGCCCTCCCACATTTTTAACACTTCATCCTCTGTAGCATTGGCTAGGTCTTGAAGCGTAGGAAAGGTCTCTAAAAAAGGGAAGTAAAAGCGCTCTAAAACAGTTTTCACCTGAGTCTGTTGAAGCATCACCTCACTCACCCAGATTTTATAAGCATCATCAGTTTGACGCCAAGGCAGGTCATGACGACCATTTTTTGCATACCAGTTTTGAAGGTTGTTGTGGACGGTTTTAAACATGTGAAAGTGTAGCGAAGCGAGTTGAAAGCTAGACTATAGCATTACGTCTATTTCTCTTACCTCTTTAGAGTGCTTGAACAAACCAAGTAAAAGTAGCTTGACATGTTAAAACATCATTAACATCTTTTATCTCAACATTGATTTGTAGTGAACCTCTACCTTTTTTCTCAAACAGTCTCCTAAACTTCTCTACGGCGTCTTCGTCTGCTGATGCAAAAGCTAGTATCTTCTCTAGAGCAGGCTTTTTGTACTTTATCTGTGCATCTCTAAGCACCGGTATGACCTTGCCTTCAAGCTTGGGAAAGAGACTTTGAAGGTGAAGACCACTCTGTGTCTCTGCCAATGTAAACTGCGCACTCGCGTGAATCGTTTTAATGTGGTTTAGCACATCTTCTTTGAACTCCAATGATAGCTCATTGTTCTCTTCTTCGATGCCTGTAAGTTTTACAAATGGGATGTCGGTTGCTTTGATGTTGTTCTCCTATGTTGATGTAACGGTTGTCGTGAACGATATAGTTTTCCCTCCACGTTTTTGCTATCATTTATTTACAGTTTAAACATTTTAACAAGCATTTTAGAAATTTCTTGTGATGTTTTTTTATCAACAGTTCCCAAGTTTTTGACAAGTCTTGTTTTATCAACGGTTCTAATTTGGTCTAATAATATTAGTCCATCTTTTTTTTCAAACTTAATCTTTGGTCTAAATACAAAATCAAAACCTTTTGATGTCATTGGGGCTACTATAACTGTTTTTAGCACATTCATCTCGTTTGGCGAAATAATGATGCAGGGTCTTGTTTTTTGAATTTCAGAACCAACCGTTGGGTTTAATTTGACTAAGTAAATTTCAAACCTTTTAATATCAACTACCATTGCCAATCTTCTAAATCATCATCATTCAAAAAGTCTTCTAAAACTGCTTCATCTTGTAGCTCTTTATTTTCTAACATTACTTTTTTTATGTTTTCTATCCAGGTGTCTCTTGATGTGTTATTTACAGGTTTAATCAATAAACCATTTTCTTGTACTTCAAGTTCTAAACTAACATTTTCAAGGTGCGCTTGTTGGATTAGAGGCTTAGGAATTCTAATACCTTGTGAGTTACCAATTTTAGTAAGTGTTGTCATAATTAACTCCTTATAGTAATTATATTGTAATTACATTTGAAAGTCAATTTGACTAGATTGTAACAGTTGAATCTAGCCAATAGACAGTTAGTAGGTGATTTATTGGCTAAATTATGTATTATTATTTTCTTTAAGTCATGTATTTAGCATCTTTTCCTCTCGTTGTTTTGCGTATTGTTGCAATCAAATTATTGAACGAGCATATTACCCTTTTAATCCTATACATCCATATTTAATTACATGAAAAGTGTCTATATATTTACACTTTATCAGGTTTAGAGGCAATCTGCATATGTTCGTTTAATACTTTTATAGGCGTTAAATGAACACTATTGATGTTGATTTGTCAAATAACCCATTAAAAGCACAAAATGTGTTTTTAATTTTATGAGGAGGATGTGATGAAAGTGAAGAAGAAACTGTTGGACATGGTACGAGAGAAAGCGAGGGAGGGGGGGGGTGGATAGTAAGCCTTTTAGATATGTAAAGAGCAAATGAAGTGTGAGGCAGAACCTCAAAATCGTTTAAAGTAGCTGATCAGCCTTATAACTCTTAACTACTGTGCCATCTCTCTCTAAAACCTCTATAGCATAAGCATCTTCGTTAGGTAAGATCTTGTACTCGTTCCATGTCTTTTGGTCACGAACGAAGTGTTTGGAGAGGACGTCGTAGCCATCTTCTTGGAGTAGGGTGTTGAGTTTCTGACGCTGCTCAGAGGTTAAGTTGGTGATCTCTATGAGTGCGCCTGAGACAGAGTTGAGTTTGTCACTCTCTTCGTTGATCTCAAAAAGAGGCTCTAAGAAGTTATCTATGAAGGCGTACTTGTCAAAGACCACTAAGTCTTCAGGCTGCTCACCAACACCTACATATAGGATCGGGATGCGTAGCGCATGGGCAATACTAAATATAGAACCACCCTTAGCCGTACCATCGAGTTTGGTGATGATGATACCATCGATGTCAATCATCTCGTTAAAGGCTTTAGCTTGCGCTATGGCAGAGTTACCTTGTGTACCATCCAAGATCAAGATCTTACGGTGAGGTGCGCCGTTGTGTGCTTTGTCACTGATGCGCACAATTTTTTTAAGTTCGTTAGAGAGGTTGGTTTGGGTGTGCAGACGCCCTGCTGTGTCTAAGATGACATGGTCATAACCCTTTGCCTTGGCAGACTCTATGGCATCGTAACAGACGGCAGAGGGATCATGACCCTGACGTGAAGAGACGATAGGAATGTCTAGTTTCTCTGCCCATCTTGTGAGCTGTTCTATAGCAGCAGCTCTAAAGGTGTCGGCGGCGCCTAGCATTACCTTTTCGCCCTGGTTTTTAAACTGCTGAGCAAGTTTAGCGATGGTCGTGGTCTTTCCAGCACCATTGACTCCAACGATGAGGTCTACAAAAGGCGCTGTATGCTCTGGCTTTTCATAGTTTGCCCACGCCATAGTAGCTAGAAGTTTAGACTCCAACTGTACCTTGGTGACCTTCTCCTCATAAAGCTCGCGTAAGATGATCTCTATAAGTTCGTACTCTACATCTGCCTCTAAAAGTACATCTTCTAACGCATCTTTTAAGATATAACTGCGTTTTTTAGGAACGACAGTTTTCATGGCCTCAGTTGTTTTGCTAAGACCTTTTTTAAAAAAGCTAAACATCTATTGTATCGCCTGCTTGATATCACTCTCTATCATCTCTTCAGGTGTTTGACCTACATAGTGCTTGATGTACTTTCCACCTTTATATAAGACCATAAGAGGGATGGGAAAGCGCTGGCCTACCTTCGTAGCAGAAGCGATAGCCCGGTAGAAACGGGCATTTTCCGGAGAGTTTACGATGGCATAATCTGCATGGTAGGTCTCTTTAAATGCATTAAGATCTTTGTTGGAGATCTCATCTTCTATAGTCACACCAATCACTAAAAAGTCTTGGTGATACTTCTTTTGCAGGTGGCTAAGGTGCGGTGCTTCTGCGCGACAAGGTGGACACCAAGTGGCAAAGATATCAAACATCACAACCTTGTTTTCATGGCCTTTGACTATAAAGTCTGAACCCTGTTTGGTGACATTGAACTCTGTACCATCGGTAGCAACAAGCTGATAGACGTTACTCGCCACCATGTTACTTTCATCTTCTTCAGAAGAGCTACTACATGCTACAAAAAAGAGTGGAAGAAGCAGGGCGAGGGAAATTAATGATTTTTTAAACATACTTAGTAGGCCTTATTGGGTAAAATTGACAAAATTATAACCAATATAAGGTGTCAAATGTCTGTGACAAAAGTAACTTTACGAGAAAATTGTCTAAGTGTGATCAATAAAGCCAAAAATTATGACTTTAAAACCCGTAGTTGTCATCTTAATCGTAAGCTTTTGCACAACAAAAAACTACAAAAAGCGCAGTCAGTTTTAGGCTTTTGGCCCATGCAAAATGAGGCGGATATCCGTAAAACATTAAAGCAGCTCAGACGGACTAAAAAGGTCTACCTTCCTTTTATGCAAGACGACAGTTTCAAGATGGTACCATTTAGATACCCGCTGTATAAAAAGCGTTTTGGCATTTTAGAACCGGGTCACTCAAATAGAAAAATAAACAAAATAGATGTAGCGATAGTACCCATCGTGGGTGTTGATGGAAATGGACGCCGTGTAGGGTTTGGAAAAGGGATGTATGATCGCTTTTTCGCCCGACTCAAAAAAAGACCTTATGTTATATTTGTTCAAAACAGACTCTGTAAAACAACCCAACATATATGCGACGATTATGACGTTAAGGCAGACCATATCATTACCCCACATCTGTCGTTTGACATCCTAAAAGGCAGACATTATGATGAACGAGATCATCTTAGGCGGTGGCGTTGCCACCCTTAGTGGTCTGGCCGGATTTTTAATCTCCAAAAAGATGAGCAATGCTCAGTTTGGAGTCCATACCGATCAGGCCAAGGCCAAGGCAAGTGCCATAGAAAAAGAGGCAGAACTTCTGCTTGAAAAAGCCAATTTAAGAGTAAGAGAGATAGAGATAAAAGGGCAACAAGAACTTGCCCAAATGAAGCAAAATACACTTGATGATATAAAACTGCGAGAAGAGAAACTTTCGCATAGTGAGAAGGAACTTGAAGAGAAAATCCAAAAAAGTCAGGAGCTAAACCTACGAGAGCAGAGTGTCATTAACAGCCTTAAAGTGAGTGTTGAACGTCAACGTGAAAGTCTTGACACCTTAAAAGCCTCGTATGAAGTGGCGTTAGACAAGGCCATCCATGCGGTTGAGAATGCAGCGGGGATGACCAAAGATGAGGCAAAAGAGATCCTTCTTTCCCAGGTAGAAGAGCGCTCTCGTGCAGATGTTGCACATATTGTGAGACGTTATGAAAATGAGGCAAAAGAGGAGGGTGAGCGTAAGGCAAACTACATTTTAGCGCAAGCCACGTCTCGTTTTGCGAGTGAGTTCGCTCATGAGCGACTCACTAGCGTTGTTGAACTCAGTGATGATGAACTTAAAGGCCGTATTATCGGCCGAGAAGGTCGTAACATCAAAACGCTTGAGGCTTTGATGGGTGTGGACATCATCATAGATGACACGCCTAACGCTATTGTAGTTAGCAGTTTTAACATGTACCGTCGTGCTATCGCTACTCGCACACTCGAGCTACTTATAGAAGATGGCCGTATACAGCCTGCACGCATAGAAGAGATCTACGAGGGTGTGTGTGAACATTTTGAAGAGAAGATCTTAGAAGATGGTGAAAATGTCATTTATGATTTGGGTGTCGTTGGACTTCATCCTGAACTTATAAAACTGATAGGGCGACTGCGTTATCGTGCGAGTTATGGACAAAATGCTTTAGCACACACCTTGGAAGTGGCCAACCTTGCGGGGATCATGGCTGCTGAAATGGGTGGTAATGCGACATTGGCTAAACGTGCAGGACTGCT
>JALSUN010000155.1 GCA_027061425.1 Helicobacteraceae bacterium | reverse complement strand
AAACGCTTACGGCTTTATCCAGACATTACACGTAATATGTTTCATAAAATTCTTGAAACAATTAAAGTACGTAAGGTCGCGATATCTATTAACCTTTCTGTGGAAGATATTAACAACAGCGATATTGTTAATATGATTATTACAACACTCTCTACATTTGAATACAATCACTTGATAACGTTTGAAATTTTAGAGACAGAGGCTATGAAAAATTATAGTGATGTACA
Organism: Helicobacteraceae bacterium; assembly: GCA_027061425.1. GTDB lineage: Bacteria > Campylobacterota > Campylobacteria > Campylobacterales > Sulfurimonadaceae > Sulfonitrofixus. Next base: position 8,051 of record JALSUN010000155.1, on the reverse strand, counting down.
AGTATTTATTGATTCAGTGCGATCGTATGGTGCAAAAGTTGCTATTGATGACTTTGGTTCAGGGTATTCAAACTTCTCACATATACTAAATATGCATGTTGATTATATCAAAATTGATGCATCACTCATCTCTAATGTTGATACCAATAGAAACTCTAGATTGATGGTTGAGACCATAGTGAAATTAGCACAACAACTTGAGATAGAGACGGTAGCAGAGTTTGTAAGTACGCAAGAGATCTATGAGACTGTAAAAGAGCTTGGTGTTGATTGGGCACAAGGATACTGGTTGGGTAAACCCATCAGTCTTGAAGATCTTTCAATCAAGGATAATGTGTGATTAAAAACAGTTGGAACGCTTTTTTTCAGAGTGAGATAAAAAAACCGTATTTCAATGACTTAGAAGAATTCCTGCAACAACAGGAGATCAAGTATTCTATCTTTCCTGCAAAACTAAAGCGTTTTTTAGCCTATGAACTGACACCTTTTGAAGATATAAAAGTGGTTATATTAGGACAAGATCCTTATCATGGAGCAGGTCAGGCTCATGGACTTTCCTTTTCTGTTGAAGGTGATCAAACATTGCCACCTTCTCTAAGAAATATATTTAAAGAGTTAGTAGACGACATCGGATGTGAGATGCCCAAGTCAGGTGATTTGACATCCTGGGCAGAGAAGGGCGTCTTTTTATTAAACACTGTATTGAGTGTAAAAGCTTCAGAGGCGGGGTCTCATCAGAAACAGGGGTGGGAGACATTTACAGACGCTACTATTAAAATATTAAGCGATGAGCGTGAAGGTCTTGTATTTGTTTTGTGGGGTAAACCTGCGCAGAATAAAGAGAAGTTAATAGATGCAGAGAAACATCTTGTACTTAAAGCGCCACACCCTTCACCCCTCTCATCTTATCGTGGATTTTTTGGTTCTAAACCTTTTTCAAAAGCTAATAATTATCTCAAAGAACAGGGCAAAAAAGAGATCTCCTGGTGTCTTTAATAAGAGAAGATAGCATAAATGGGAAGATGGTCAGAATACCCTTTACCAGTATGATGTTTTTGGCGTCCATAAGTGCGTTGCCAGCGATAGACTTTTCCTTTTTTAAAAAGATAAGGTGGATTAAACTTGCTAAAGCTCTCTTTTTGGTATTCTAAGCCTTTTTTGTCTGCCAATTTAGGAGAGATGATGAGACTGTCAAGACCTTCTCCTTTACCTCTGTATTTATGACTCCAGCGATCTTCTTCCGGTAACTCATACCAGAGATTGTAAGCACACTCATCGCACTCTTGTAAGGTGAGATAAGTTACGGGTTGATGATGCAGTGTTGTCTTTAATACATGGTTAATACCTGTAATACCCTGGGTGTCGTTAAGTTTGCGTTTTTTTATAAAGGTCTCGTTTTCTCTGTAGTTTGAGTTAAAGTCACCCAGTAGAAGATAGTTGACATCTCCCAGTGCAGTAAGGCGTTTTTTGAGTACTTTAGCCGAGACAACTCGACGACTTTCTGCACCAGACTTGGCTTTCCAGTGGTTAACAAAAATGTAGAGATTTTCATTGCCGAGTTGTACTTTAGCTTCTAATATATTACGATATTTGTAGGTGGCAGTGACACGAAGCTCTTGAGTGTGTATAGGAATCTTAGAGAGTAGAGCAACTTTTACGGTTGTAGATTTTGCAGAGGCTATAGCATAGTAAGGAAAGTAGAGACCATCTTTTTTGAGTTGTACTCTAAGGTCTTTGAGCGCTTGTAGAGACTCTATCTCTTGAAGTGCGATGATGTCAGGTGAAAGGTCCGTGATGACGTGAGAGATATTTTTAAGTTTGGCGCGATAGGTTTTAGTGTTCCATTTCCATGCAGTGTTTGGAACGTACTCTTCATACTCATGACCACTGTACTTCAAGTCAAAAAGGTTTTCTACATTATAAGTGGCTATTTTCACTTGGGCTCCTTGAAGTAGGGTCTCTATTAAGAGTAAAATGAAGAGTAGGTGTCTCATCCTATGCCGTTAAGCCTGAGGAGACTCTCTGTCTGTGGTGCACGTCCAAGAAGCTTTTCAAACAAAACTTCCATACTTTCTGAGCCGCCTTGGGCAAGAATGATGTTGAGATAATCTTTTCCAAGTTTTGTGTCAAAGATACCTTGGTCTACTATGGCAAAAAAGGCATCAGCACTGAGTACTTCTGCCCACTTATAAGAGTAATAACCTGCTGCGTAACCTCCAGCAAAAATATGAGCAAAACCATTTTGAAACTTGTTATAGCTAGGAGGTGTGATAAGAGCTGTTTTCTGACGTACCCTGTCAAGAAGGTTTTGCACTTCGTCACCTTGATAGAGACTCAGATGTAATTTAAAGTCAAAGAGAGAAAACTCCAACTGGCGTAGCATCCCCATGGCAGACTGAAAGTTCTTAGCACGAACAAGCTTCTCTATCATGGTATCACTGAGTACCTCGTTTGTCATATGATGCTTTGCAAAGAGTTTCAGCACTTCAGGCTCATAAGCGAAGTTCTCTAAAAACTGTGAAGGAAATTCTACTGCATCCCATTCGACACCGTTGACACCGCTGACACCGTTCTCATCTACAGTAGAGAGTATATGGTGTAGGGCATGTCCCATCTCATGGAAAAGGGTAACTACATCATCATGACGCAGTAGTGAAGGGTTCTCTTTACTAGAGGTAGGAAAGTTACAGACAATAAAGGCAGATGCAAGTTGCTCATGACCATTTTCATCTCTACAGTGGCTCTGCCAGTTATGCATCCAAGCACCCCCGCGTTTACTCTCTCTTGCTTCAAGGTCGAGGTAGATACGTGAACGCAACGTGTCGTTTACATACAGATCATAAGACCGTGCTTTCTCATCCCATAGTTTCTCATCCGTCTCTCTAAAACTAATACCAAAGAGTCTATGTAAAAAGATAAACATACCTTCTACCACAGAGTTCTGTTCAAAGTATGGACGATAGGCTTCTTCATCGATGTCATACTTCTCTTTTTTGAGGATCTCACTATAGTACCCGGTATCAAAACTTTCAATCGGAGCATCACTCATCTTCTTTAAAACTTCTAACTCATTTTGCCCTTGTTTAAAAGCATTGGTTGCAAGTTCTTCCAAGAAGTCTATAACACTTTGTGTTGTTGGTGCCATCTTGGTGGCGATGGAGTACTCTGCATAACTTTTAAAACCTAGTATCTGTGCCATCTCCATTTTGAGTGCAAGCAACTCATCGATAATTGCAGCATTTTGAGGTGCGCGTGTGGTATAGGCCTTATACAACTCTTCTCTGTAATGTTTAGAAGGTCCATAAGTCATATAAGCGATGTACGAAGGCATCTGAAGTGTGAAACGATAAACTGTTTTACCATCTTTTTCTACTTTTGCCGTTTCAATGTCACTTTGAGGTAAGCCTTCTACATCTTTAGCATCTTCGATGATAAGCTCATAGGCATTGGTCGCATCGAGTAGGTTTTGAGAAAAATCGTTAGTGAGCTCACTTTTACGAAGATTAATCGCTTTGAGACGCTCTTTTGGTCCCAAGTCTAAGTGTGCACCAGAGAGTTCAAAGCCTTGAATGTTAAGATCAATAACACGTTGTTGCTCAGCGTTTAATGTATTGTATTCTCTCTCTTTGATAATCTTAAATGCTTCATAAATGGCAAGGTTTTGTCCGATTTCTGTTGAATACTCTGTCAGTGGAGGCAGTGCATCAGCATAGACCTTTTGTGTGGTCTCTGAGTTGTTAACAGAGTTAAGATGAGAAAGGGGAGTGAAGAACTGATCAAGGCGTTCATCCATCATCTCAAAAGGTTTGACGAAGTTCTGGTAGGTCTTCTCTTTAATGTCAAGCAGTTGGATAAGGGTCTTACGATCGTTGCCCAGTTTTGTAAGAAGATCGTTGTTAAATGTCTCCAAGTCTATCTCAAATGGGATGAAAAGTTGTTTGCTCATAATGGTCCTATATATATTAAGTGAGAGTATTGTAGCAATTTCGAGTAAACTAAGGTTATTTTACCGGTATTATCCCTTTAAAATACATCATCATCATGTTTGGGACGTGTCGCTCCAAACTGTTCGATCAGTATGTCATCATAATGGTTGGCGGCACTCTTCAAACGATCGATCCCGACTTTGCCATCTTCAAAGGTCAAGGAGGAGTCGATGATAAGGTAGGAGATGATCACGCCGTTGTCTCTAATAGAAAATTGAAGATAGTTGAAGCTGTCATTTTTTTCCAGAAGATAATCATACATCACTTCGATGTTTTCTTTGGGCATCTTGCACAGCAGTGCATCTGCGACGATGATGCCATTTTCATAAAAGTTAACCTCTACATGGGCAGTACCTTCAGTAAACTTCCAGCTTCTTTGACTCTCACGTGCGATGGTAACATCGATATTTAAAGAATCCAGTATCTCCTCTACAAGGGCAACGGTTCCAGACGGACGGTAGCCTAAACGGCGCTGCTTGGCAACATCCAGTTTGACACCACAGACCGGACAGTAATCATTTTTGATCTGCTTCTCTTCGATAAGGTTTTTACAGGAAAAGCAGCGAATGACATTTTGTTTGCCAAATGCTTTGAAGTTTTCGATAGCCTCTTGAACATAGTAGTAGGGAAGGGCAAACCCAAGGTTTTGGGTGTTAATTAAGATAAAGGTATTCACACCTATGACCTCTCCATTGATATTAAGAACAGGGCCACCACTGTTTCCAGGATTTATGGCAGCATCGATCTGCAGGTACTCTAACTCTCCCTCAAGACGTTCGGCTTTTGAGACGATCCCTTCTGTAGCTGAGTAGTTCAAGCCATAGGGATGACCGATGGCTATGGCAAGGTCTCCGTCTTTTACGGGAGACTGGCTCAGCATTAAAGAGTGATCAAGTATGATCTTCGGACAGACGATAAAGGCAAGATCCAGAACCTGGTCGTCATAGATGACGGCTGCTTTTTGGCGTTTGATCTGTTTTGCAGAGATGAGTACTTCTTTAAGACCGTTGACCACATGGGCATTGGTGATGATGAGGTCGCCTATGATAAAACCACTGCCACTTCCAAAAGGGGTGTTGATCTGAATAATGTTGTTGATATAGGTCTGTAAAATGTTTTGAGTGTTCATATTTCTGTATAATCCAGGTTTTTAAGGTTGAGAAAATAGGTATGGCTAAACTCATCGATGGTCGTGTAGTTAAGTGCTTTACCAAAAGGAACCAGATTAGCAAACTGAGTTTGATAAGGGATGATCGCCTCTTCAATAGCATTGATGATGGCAGACTTGTCAAAATGTTGTGTTTGAACATCATAGAGCGGTTTATACTCAAGAGCCGCAAAAAAGGTACTATTTTGTACTTCAATGAGGAGATGCAGAAGCTCCCGGTATGAAGGGTGCAGACCATAGTTGTATAGAAGATAGAGCGGGATGTACTGGTTGATGGTCGAAGCGACGTGGGTGTAGCGGTGATGCTTGAACCAGCGATATTTTTCCAAAGCACCTTCTATGAACATGTTCAGCTCTTCAGTAGTTGTGTGTTCTGTCGGTGAGAAGGTCATTTTTGCTTTATAGAAGTAGCTCTTAAACGACTCGAAGTCCAGGGACTGCAGTTTCTGTACGAAAGTAAGTAGTTCATCATTTTTTTGTTCGACAAGTCGCTCATCTTCTGTAAAAAAACTGTTGACCTTTTCGAAGATCTCTTGCATGATGTCCCCATGCGGTACCAGAAGATAATCTATTTGAAAGATGAGACTCAGAAGGGTAAATGAGACCATGCTTGTGTTATCGTTACTTGGCAGTTGGGTCAACTCTTTTTGACAGGCTGCACTCCACTCCTGCATGGCATCGTACTTTACCTGCAGTTCATTTTCATCCAGAGGTTGGAGATGTTCGACCTCTACCATCTCCTGCTTCTCATAATGGTAGTGAAGATACTCTTTTTCATAGTCTGCATTAAGTGCGAGTTCTCTGAGCGGATAGAAGATCTTTTGCGGTGTCATAGTGGTGTTGTCCAGTGAGAGTTTTAAAATGAGATCACTGTCGTGAATGGCGTAGTTAGCATAGGTGAGCAGATCATTTCTTTCGAGAAGATGACGCTTTACGGGGACATCCATCAAGATTTTTGTGGTGATGATAGCATAGGCACTGAAATTATGTTTGGTAATCTTACCACGCACAATGGCACATCCCTGATAGAGTGTGAACTCCAAATGATCTTCTGTCTTTTCGATTAGGATGTTTTGGTTGGGTTGATCCTGTGAGAAGTTCTCTAATGAACGCAGATAGTACTCAAAAGCCTTTATCGTCTCATCTGCGCGAAATGCTTCGATAGCAAGGTCAAACAGTTTGGGCTCTTCTGGATTTATCTGGGCATTGATACCCCTGCCAAATTGATGACGTAAATGACGTGTAGTATGATGATGGTGAAAGAGACGTTGAAACCAGTCACTCATAACACTTCCTCTGAAGGTAATTAGGGAGTTGAAATCCCCTAAAACCAGTATAGAGCGTCTATGCTGAAAGTGTTGTTAGTTGGGAAAGTTTTTCATCAGTGCCTTGAGCACTTTATTGATATAGAGGGTCTTCTTCTGGGGTGTATCATAATCTTTGAGATAATCTATGGCTGTTCCCCTCCAAACAATTTTATTTTCCTTAGGTAGTAGAGCATCTACTATGAGTTTTGCTTCTTGGTAGGTATAGGTTCGTGTTCTTGGCATGACGACTGTGTGGTAGCCATATCCATAAGAGTAGGGATACATGTTGACATGTTGGTAGTCTGTATCTATGCGGGTTTTAGATACAACACCTGTGTGAAAGACAAAGTAGAGTTGGGCTTCATCTTTTGGTCTCTCTACATACCCTTTTGAAAGCATTTCTTCTCTAAGTGCTTTAGCAATACGGTCAGTAACTAGGGTGTCTTCACCTGCTATATGTTTGCGAATAATGGTAAAACTTTTTATTTTTCCTAAGTCGGCACTTGGGTCATAGTCTGTTTCTACTTTTAAGGTAGAACACCCTGAAAGTAGTAACGCGATAATAAATGTATAGATATATGCCATGAAAAAATCCTTATAATTTTACGTACTGTAGTATAAAATGGTAGCAATTTCAATAGCAACCATAGCAAAAAAGGCGGTTTTATAGACGATGAGAGGTTCTCTCTCTACAAAACTACTCTCTTTGGAGTAGTAAGGTTTGACGTTGGCAGGGTCTTTGAGCTCATAAAAGAACTCTGAGTAGTGCTCGTAGCGATCTTCTGGGTCGATGGCGATAGCACGCATAATGACAGAGTCTAGCCAGTCAGGAATATTTTTGTTGTACTTGCTAGGTACCACTGCTTGTTTGAATTTTGGGGTTTGAAAGGGTTCTATATCGCCATAAGGGTATTTACCAGTGAGTGCCCAGTAGATGGTGACACCGATGGAAAAAATCTCTGTTGGCTCATTAATTGCAGCATCTGCAAAACGTTCTGGTGCCAAATAGGTAGGTGTTCCTGCACGAGAGTTCTCTGAAAATATCTCTACAATACTTCCAAAATCCACCATTTTAAAGCGGGTTCCCGCGGCATCTTTGTCACGATAGACGATGATGTTTTCTGGTTTTATATCTCCATGCACAAGTCCTAAATTAAGCAGATGGGCCTCTGCTTTATGTAAAAACTTGGCGAGATTTATGGTGTTATCTATAGAGAGGTGTTTTCCGTTTAGAAAGTCTAAGAGGTTGTTGCCTTCTATTAACTCCATCAAGTAGTATCGGTAGGTTCTGTCTTCTGGTATCCATGCATCGCCAAAGGCTTTATGGGTGATCTGTTTGGCATACCATGCTTCATGAACAAACTGGTCAATGGACTCTTCATCATCACTCATAGGAAATTTCATGACTAAGGTTTTACCCTCTTTTTCTACTTTCCATATACGCGCATGTTCCATCATCGGAGAGACAAGGGTGTAACCATCGATGAGGTCGCCTTTGTTTAATGTCTCTGGGATGGTGAGCACTAACTTCTTAGCTGCATTACGTTCATCAAAAGAGGTAACTGTGAAAATCTGTAAAGTGGCATCGTC
>JALSUN010000154.1 GCA_027061425.1 Helicobacteraceae bacterium | reverse complement strand
ATGAAAATTGGGGCAAAAGCCTTTGCCCTTTTTACTAAAAACCAACGCCAATGGGCAGCTAAACCACTAGATGCAGAGACTATAGATAAGTTTAAAGAAAATTTAGAACTTAGTGGAATCTTACCAAAACATGTCCTGCCTCATGACTCTTATCTTATTAACCTAGGGCATCCAGAGATGGAAAAAAGGGACAAGTCTTATAACGCTTTTGTAGATGAGGTAGAGCGCTGTATGCTACTTGGACTGGACAGACTGAACTTTCACCCTGGTTCTCACCTAAAAAAGATACCTGAAGATGAGTGTTTGGATGCTATTGCTGAGAACATGAATCGTACTTTAGAATGTACTTCTGGTGTCTCTCTTGTTCTTGAAAATACAGCAGGTCAGGGGAGTAACTTAGGTTGGCGTTTTGAGCATTTGGCGCACATCATTGACAAGATAGAAGACAAGTCTCGTGTGGGTGTCTGCATCGATACCTGTCATATGTTTACAGCAGGTTATGACATCAGAACAAGAGAGACTTACGATGCGACCTGGGCAGAGTTTGAGAAGGTTGTAGGGTTTGAGTACCTCAAGGGTATGCATATCAATGACTCTAAGCCACCTTTAGGCTCTCATGTTGACAGACACCAAAGCATAGGTCTTGGTGAGATCGGTGCAGACGCTTTCAGGTTTTTGATGAATGATGATCGTATGAATGACATCCCATTGATCCTAGAGACTATCGATGAGACGATCTGGGACAGAGAGATAGAGATGCTTTACGGGTTTGAAAAGTAGGTAAAAGGGACGATGCCCTTTTTATTATGGTTGGTAAATCGTACTTGTATCACTTACAGAAACTTTTGTTCCATTTGAAAGTATAAAAGTGATGAGTTGTGTATGTATATTTACTGTAATATCGTCAGGTCTTAGTGGTGAAGAGTGATCGCCTGAGGTAAAACGTGTGACGGTTGTTGGAGTAGTGTCAATATTTAACGGACCCTTTGAAAGGTCGATGTTTTGTGCACCCATATAGTTTAAAAATGGCTCTGTTCCAGAAAGTGGCGCGGTTGCTACACAATTAGGAATGACATTATCGCTGTCTGCAGCAACACCGCTACATGGAATGGTTGGTACTTTACTACCTATCACCTCAAAGGCTAAAAGTGGCGCAGATTTGTTAGTGGCAATGGCTTGCGCATAGTTTGCAGGGTCTGCATCATCAACAATAGTTTGAGAGGCAATCATAAATGACTCATAAGCAGGTGTTCCATCTACGATGCCTTGGGCTGCAAGACCATCTTTAATCGTCTGACCAAAACTTCCTGAATTGTTCAGAAGTTGTGCCAAGCCTTGACCTGGCATGGCCAGAGTGATACTTTTTAGGGCTACAGAGTGGTTGATGTAACCTGCTGAAGCTATGGTTCCTAGAGAGTGGGCGTAAAAGTGAATCTTGCTAGTGTCAAATAGAGGTTTTGTTGTGTCTGCAGGTGCTTTGATAGATGACAGTGCTTTTTCAAGCTGTAGCAAGTCAGAGGTGGTCTGATGAAGGTTGTCTCTAGTGGTTGCAATATGTGCAAGGTTGATGTAGTGTATACCTGAACTGTCTATGATACCATCAGGATCTTGCGCCGTAATATTACCTTGTGCATCTTGTGTTACTAAATCTAAGTTAAAAGTACGTTCGTATGGCTTAAGAGGATTTTTGGTTATATTTGACTCAGTAAGACCATGTAAAGGAAGGTCAATAGATACTGATGCAAAACATGCGTTGGCAAAGGTCTCTCCAAAACCAAACACATCGGTTCTGTTTCGAGTAATACCATGTTGATAGATGACGACAGGCCACCCTTTGTCCGGCATAGTACAAGAGGCACCTGGTCCGGTAAATGGACTTGTAAAAGTATTACCATTTGGTATGGTCGCAACTACAGGGATGGTTGCTGTATTGTTGATATCAGGTAACGTTGTGTTGGAACTAAAGACAAATTGACCATCAGTAGCTGAAGCTTTACCTGAAGGCATAAATTGTGGAAGTCCCATAAGTACACCTGCATAGGCATTTGCATTACCTTGGAATGTTGATGTATCAAATCCAGCTTGTGTAAGGAGATCTTTTGTTGTGATGTTATAGTCACCCGTTGCAACTGTATGTATGGGGGCAAGGTTTAGTTGTGGCGTCGTAGAGGTTGTAGCATACAAGGCAAGGCTATCTTGCACATCCCCAATGCGCTGGGTTCTAAAACTCCAGAGTTGCGCGATGTTGTCAGTTTTGATATCATCTTTTTTGAGCGCAGCGATCATGGCTTGATTGCCTTGACGAATGCTTTCAAGTGCTGAAGCTGTGTCTGCATCAAAAGCACTTCCCTCTTCGATTTTTTTATCGCTAAGGGTCAAAGCGGTTGCCGTGTCAGCAACAAGAGGAAGACCTGC
>JALSUN010000153.1 GCA_027061425.1 Helicobacteraceae bacterium | reverse complement strand
TTATAAAATCACTATTATCTCTGATATGATTCAAAATTCAGACAACCTCTCCTTTTTTAAAACCAATCTTCGTTCTTTGGCACATTTTATAGACTCTCCAGGTTACGTTAGATCACGTACTGATCTTGAAAATGTTGATGTAGATATCGTAATCGTTCGTCGTGACAAATATGAGAATCTTCAGTCACGTGAATATATAGATTTTTGGATAGAAGTGTTAAGCAGTATGAATGCTAATGTTGAAAATATCAAGTTAACTGACGGATAAATAATGAAAAAAAATAGATATAACGCCTCACTTTTTGACAAGGTACAGATAAAGTACCTGTTTATAGTTGCTCTAATCTTAGGTATTTTTGCCATACTGATGGGTGGTTTTGATAACAGACCTAATCTCTCAGTAATCTTGACAGTCATGGTCATGATCAGTTACTTCCTGATCGGTCAAAAAATTGTTGAACGAGAGTTGTTGACCAATGAGCAGTTTGCTGACAGTAACTACTATTTAGGATTTCTTTTTACTCTTGTCTCTCTAGCCACTTCTCTCTATATTCTCTCTAGTGGAAGTATGGAAGGTGGACTGTTGACAAGTCTTATCGGACAGTTTGGTATCTCTATTTCTACTACTATCGTGGGGCTTTCTCTTCGTATCTACCTCTTAAGCTTCTCTCCAAACATCGGCTCAAATATTGAGAGTTTTAACCTTATGATCATGGAAAAGTTGCAGATGCTTAATGACCATATCGGTCACAGTATCGATCAGACGAAGACATTTTCAAATGTAATAGATGATAAGGTTGAACTCTTTATAGAGAAGACACTAAAGTCAGTAGAATCTTATAATGAACGTCTTGTTGAAAGTCTCGATCAACACTCCGTTAACAACATCTTTGAGAAGATCTATGCTGATATGGATGAGATCCATGAGAAACAAGAGGCACGAGTTGATGAGATCTATAAAAACATTACCACCTATCATGAACGCTATGAAAAATTGACTTTAGAGTCTACCCAAGCTTTCCAGAAAACATTAAAAGACAGTGAAAAGTGGATCAGTGAGTTTAATGAAACTATGGGTGCCTCTGCTGGTAGTATCGCCAACTCAAACAGTGAGATGCGTAAGGTTATCCATAATTTCGATGAATTTGTTCGTGGTCTGCCTAAACTGTTTGCTGAAGTGAACACACTGTTTGAACAGAGTTCAAAGACCTTGACAGCTGACTTGGAAGAGAACAACCGCAAACTTATAGAGAGCTTTATAGAGCAAAAAGACCGTCAGAACAAGATTTTGATGGAGCGTGTTTTAGGTGAGAACCAGAAGATCATAGACAGTTTTGTGGAGAGTGGTCACTCCCAAAGCAGTGCTATTATAGAACGTCTCAACAACATGAACGAAGATGTTATGGCAAGTTTTATACAGTCTCGAGAGTCAGGTAATGAAAAAATCATTAATGATATAGTCGCGCTGAACAACAAGGTCGTGCAGTCTGTTGGCGCACGTGCAGAGAGTGCTAATGCCAAAGTAGTAGATGCCATTATTACCTCTTCTACTAAGGTTCTTAGCTCATTTGTGAACACTCAAGACCAAAAGAATGAACAACTCATTAGTAAAATTGCCTTAGAAAATCGTCGTCTTTTAGAAAGTATGGCTAAAACTGTGGCGGGAGCAAGAGTAGCACCCACAGCACAAGGGAGTCAACAGCAATCACGTCCACAGACTAAACCCCAAACAAGCGCTTCAGAGGCGACCCCAGCAGCACGAAAACGCGCACCACAAGAGAATACCATCCGTCCAACTGAAGTACGTCCAAGTAACGACAAAATGGCAGGACATGGTAGTGTAAAACTGCCCAAAAGTTAAAGTGTTCATAGATGCAGTTTAACGACAATGGAAATAGCGACTTTTTATTTGGTATTACCTTAACAGAGCTTATCTTAATGCTCTTTTTTCTACTACTGCTGATCTCAGCGTTCATGAGTGCTGAAAAAGAGAGTATCATCACAAAAGTTGAAGATGAAAACTCAAGAATCGTTCAAGAAAATCTTGATCTAAAGTTACAGAACAAGGTCTCTAAGAGCCTCTCTGAAGATATGATCAGTTCTCTACTTCACTTTAAAAATGGTGAAGATGATGACCAGGAAAAAGCAAAGCAGATCTTTAAAGAGTTAAGTAATCAAACCAAGATCATTGCTGAGAACGAGCGTCTTAAACGTCAAGTAGAGATGTATGAAACAAACAAAAAACTGCTTAAGATGGATGAAGAATTTCAGGTGCAACTTGAACGTAAAGAGGCACTTCTTGATATGATCAAAGATATGAATGATACAAAAGATCTAGAGAGGGTCTTTAAAAAAGTAGAGACCTTACAAAAAAACCTTAAGTATGAACAAGAAAAAGACAGACGTCTTGTTGCTGAAAACA
>JALSUN010000152.1:5028-8312 GCA_027061425.1 Helicobacteraceae bacterium | reverse complement strand
TATCAAGAGACAACTACGGTCGGTTATAGAGTGGAAAAATCCTTCGGGTTTTGAGCTTTTTTATCAGTGGAGTGATAACGGCGATGAGATTAAAAATGCTTCTCAGCTCATTGTGGGGCCGGGTCAAGGGTGTATTTTTGTTTATGAGGGTAAGGTTGTCTCGGTTATAGAAGCTGAGGGAAGTGTCTCTCTGTTAACAGATAACATCCCTTTTTGGACAACCGTTACCAAGTTTATGCAATCTTTTGAGAGTGAGCATAAAGTAGGGCTTTACTTCTTTAAGCAGACCATCATTCTCGACCAGAAATGGGGCACACGTTCTGTCATAAAGTATGACGATCCTGTTTACAAGTTTCCTGTTGGTCTGAAGAGTTATGGAAATTTTAGCTTTGTCATTAGTGATGCTAAAAAGTTTTTCACCTCTGTGGTTGGCCAACAAGAGTCTTACCTCATCGCTGACTTTAAAGAGGTCATCGCCAGTCGTATGAGCCAACCTATTGCAGATATGCTTGCAGAGAAACAGCTCTCTTACGCACAGATAGATGGACTACGCAATGAGATCGCTTATGATGTGCAACAAAAGCTCTACCCTGAGTTTACAACACTTGGCTTTGAGCTTACTGACTTTCGCATAGAGGGAACCGACTTTGATGAAGAGACCAAGTCACGCATCAACCGTATCGCTGATGTCACAGCAGACACACACGCTGCGGATGTTGCAGGTGTGAGTTACAGTGAGTTTCAACGACTCGGTGCTATGAAAGATGCGGCAAACAACGAAGCAGGCGCTGCTGGTATGATGATGGGTATGGGTGTTGGCGGGGGTCTTGCGACACAGACCATTCCTACACCCCAAGAGTCAAGTTCTGTTCGCCTACGCCTTAAAGAGCTCAAATCACTTTTAGATGATGGACTCATCGATGAAGATGACTACTCTCAAAAAAAGAGCGCCCTGCTTAAAGAGCTTTAATGCCTAACTGTACCAGCTGTTCTGCTCCACTTCCTGCCAAAAGCATTATTTGTGCATATTGCGATGTCCGTAACGACATAGACATCACACCTGCACCTAAAAAAGACTTCGTCCCCTTACTCCCCTCAGACCGCTACTGCCCTGACTGTATCGTTTCACTAAACAGCATTGATGTTGGAAAAGGTGCCCCTTTTATCATAGAGAAATGCCCCGACTGTTATGGTCTCTTTTTTGACAATAATGAGTTAGAAAAGCTACTAGAGTACAGTGTCAAAGGTTCATTTTTTGTAGACAAACACAAGGTGCACTCACTCTTACAAAACCCCCGACACCAAGACAAGGTACGTTACCGACACTGCCCCGTCTGTGACGCACTGATGCATAGAGAAAACTTTAAAAGCCATAGCGGTGTCATCATAGATGTTTGCCCTATAGACGGTGTCTGGTTAGATGCAGGAGAACTTAAACAGATACAGGAGTGGATGACACTTGGAGGTGCTCATAAAAACACCACACAACAAGAGAACGAAAAACGTCATATTATAGAAGCTAGAAAAGAGCGAAAACGTGCAAAGAGTAACCACCAATCAAGAGAAAAAAGTACCACAAGAAGAGATATGTCACCCGACCCTTACTTTAATCTTTTTTCTGATCTCTTTTTTTAATCTAAGGTGTGAGGTTACGGTAGAGAGGTAAGTATCCCTATGTTAATATACGAAGAGAAGGGATTTAAGCTATGAAAAAAGTACTCTTTTTCACCATGATTATTTTGTCATGGCTTGTCTATCACAAAATGTCAACAAAAGCCGACCTCGCTGAAGATGCTAGATTTTCAAGTACCTTACAAAACATCCCACTTGTTCAAGAACAGCACACCTACCCACCCACATCTTATCCTGCTAGTGTTGAAGCTCCTTATCTTCCTATTCAAACCAAGCTTGACACTCCCTATACTTTTTCCTTTAAAGGACAAAAAATCACCTTGCTTGCTCAGTTTGACATAGAAGCAAAAGTGCTTTCACGAGAAGATTACAGTCTTGATGAAGCTTCCGCCCTTTCACCCGTTGACTTTGCCTTAGGATGGGGAAGAATGTCAGATGAGAAGGTCACTGAGAATTTAAACATATCACAATCACGCCGCTGGTACCGATGGCACACTGACGAATTTCCTATCCCCCGTCGTGAGATTGAACGCTCCAGTGCGAACATGCACATGGTCCCTGCTACCCATAAAATAGAAGCCATTTTAGATGACGTGGATGAAGGGGACATTGTCCATATTAGAGGCTACCTGATGCGCGCAGATACGGCTGAAGGAAGACATTGGGTAAGTTCTTTAACACGAGACGACACAGGAGGCGGTGCTTGTGAAGTTGTTTTTGTTCAAGATATTCGTATAAATAGTCAATAATTTTAAATATATCTTCAAGTGTTACAGGTAAGTATTTACTGTCAAGGATAAGAGGATTCGGAATACTAGCCACTATGGTTTGTCCCTCGTCATTCCTGTGAAGACAGGAATCAACGAATCTGTACTTATTTTAAAACTTGACCTTGTGGACTCCTGCCTTCGCAGGAGTGACGACAACAATAACTGCTAGAAGATTTTACACTTATAGTAGTTATACAACCTTTTTCTTGTTTAGATACTACCTCGTTGTTTAAATTGTGACACCCCGAACTTTTTACGACTCGGCATTTTACGATGCGAAATTTAGTTCCGCCCTGTATGGAGCTTTAGCTCTGTAAGTGCCTCCCTGCATTGCACTGTTGGTGCTGATTTCTCTGTCGCGTCAGAGATGAGAAGCGTTAAGTAAAAGCCAACTGCTTGGCTTTTATAGCTCCGGAAACAGAGTTGATATGCGTAGCATCAACGTCGTAGACCTTACAAAAAGAGAGACGCTGTTGTTGAGAGGGAGTAACTTTAAATCTGAAGTAGCTAGTTCTCCGTTCTTTATATTGCTACGACTCCGGTTGGTATTGCAATGAGTTTTTTGGAATTGGGATGAAAGCGGATGCTTTCACTTTAATAGATGCGTCACCGCTTGCTCTTCTCCTCTAGCATCTGCAAGGTCGAACGGAACGCTCTTTTTAGCGTAAAGATGAGACCCGTTAAGAAAAAGCCCATTTCTGGGTTTTTTTAGGGTTGGAAACAGAGTTGTTATGCGTAGCATCAACGTCGTAGACCTTATTAAGCGAAGCGAGTTTGTCGTTTTTAGCTAAAAAGAGTGTGAAGTGAGGGAAGTCGGTAGCTACCGTCATTGTGACCAAAGGAAATGCCCTTGGGTAAAGCCCTGCTAGAGTCAGTTTTTTT
>JALSUN010000152.1:3254-4928 GCA_027061425.1 Helicobacteraceae bacterium | reverse complement strand
TAAAGTAACTCGTGGATTCCTGCCTTCGCAGGAATGACTGATATTTTACGAAAGAAACCCCATAGACTTCCCTTCACTATCAAAATTCCCCTTCTTCTCCTTCTCTATCTCCTCTTCAAAAATAGCCATAGTAAAGAGAGGTTCTTCTTGGGTAGCGACAGCATAAGCACAGTTTTTGACAATGAGACTGATCTGCCCACCACTCAAGTCAAAACGCGTCAACGCTTCGATGTCGAAGCCCTCTTCATAAGGTGCATTTTCAGGAAGCAACATCGTCCATAGCTTTTTACGTTGTGCCTTGTTAGGACGTTTGAACTCTATTTTATAGTTAAAACGGCGTGAAAACGCAGGGTCTATGTTCTCAAGCAGGTTTGTAGTTGCGATGAGGATCCCCTCAAACTGCTCGATCTGTTCAAGAAAGATGTTCTGCATCTGGTTGTGCATCTGCTCGGCACCACCACCAGGACCACTTGAACGAGAACTTAAAAACTGGTCTGCTTCGTTAAGGAGTAAAATAGGTTCTGTCTTGGTCTTGGTACTCAGGTCTTTAAAAGTGTCGAAAATCTTACGTACATTTTTCTCACTCTCACCCACGTACATAGAAAGTATCTTAGAACAGTCAAAGGCCAAGACCTGACGTTTTAGAGACTTTGCAAGAGAGTACGAAGTTAGTGTTTTACCTGTTCCTGGAGGGCCATAGAAGATGATACGCGCATCTAAAGCGCCCTTCTTCTTTTTAATCCCCCACTCTACCAGACGAGAGACCACCTCTTTATCCATCTGACGCATAAGGTTTTGCAAGGTCTCTTCAGTTTTAGGGTTTAACACCACATCACTTAAGTCATGTTCCGGATCGATAAGCTCAAAAAGATCTTGGTCTTTAATCGCCATGTCCATCTTAAGTTTATGTACTTTTTTCTTCTTTTGAGGATGCATAATTGACTGCACCACATCATCCACTAAGTAAAACGCACGAGAGATCCCGCCAAAAGGGTTGAGCATCTCCTCATAGTCTATGATCTCACCCGTGAGAAGTGTCGCACCATCCTCTAACAGGGAGCGGTTTTTAATGCGGTCATATTCATCCAGAGAGATAAGGTCTATTAGGGCATTCATCTCACGCAGTGAAGCATCACCTGCGTTGTACTCCTCTTTAAGCAGGGCTAAAAAGATGATCTGCTCTTTATAATCTAACTTTTTTTGTTTAAAAAACTTCTCCAGAACCACATCTTTTGTGGTCACCGCCACACGCTCTTCTATGCGTTTTTCTAAAAGCTCTAACTTAGAGCGTATACGGTTTATGCCCAGAGAGTGTTCATGAACATTTTGACGTATGGTGCTCATTTTCTGATAGAGCTCTATGCGAAAGAATTGGTCTTGCAGGTACTCCAAATGGTCTTCATAAGGTTTGATGTCAGGAAGTTCCAACTCGAAAGAGCCCTCTTGTAATAGACGTAAAAACGATGTGGTTAAGGCAACTGCCGTGTTGAGAAGTTCAAGTTCTGTAAGATCGTTGAGTTTAAGAGGCGTAAAGCTATGTTGTATGACCCAACCTAACTCTAAAAGAGACTTAATCAGTCCCAAGTGTTGGATGTAGGTGTAGTTCTTCTCACCAAAAAGAGTTTGAAGGATGTCCACAACCAGCATGTCTTCATTACCAGCAATATATTTTTG
>JALSUN010000152.1:0-3154 GCA_027061425.1 Helicobacteraceae bacterium | reverse complement strand
TCTAAAGTGTCTTCACTCAAGGCAGAGGCACCAGAGATAAAGACTCTAATGCTGTTAAACCACATAAAGTACCAAGGCAGCTTGGCTTTTATAAGGGCGTTATAGACATCTGGGACACCTAAAAACACCGTCACCCGTTTTAAAAGCGTCTGTTTGATGATGTTACTAAAAGGCAGAAGTTTAGGGATGATGACAAAGGAGCTTCTGTTATAAAAAGGGATCATCAACATCACCGTAAAGGTAAAAGCATGAAACATCGGAAGATAGACGATAAAACGATCTTTTTGTGTCACATTAAAACGCTCAGAACCAGCTATCATGTTATGAAATAGATTTCTATAACTCATCATCGCACCTTTAGGGTTGCCCGTGGTACCTGAAGTGTAAAATATGATGGCCAAGTCATCGAGTTTAGAGAGGCCCTTGGTCTCCTCACCATGACGATGGGTCTGAACGACCTCATCAAAAACGATGTTTGTAGCATCAAGAGTGGGCGCCTCATCTACCCACACCACCTTCTCTACAGAAGTGACAGCTTGAAGTCCCTGCACCTCTTTTGCAAACTGCTGAGAAGTAATGAGCATCTTAGCCTCACTGTCGTTGAGTATGTACTCATACTCTGAGGCTTTTAACATATTGTTTACAGGTACAACCACTGCACCGATCTTAGTGACGGCATAGACACTCACAACAAACTCTTCACAATTAGGCGCGATAAGCACCACCTTGTCACCTACAGCAATCCCAGCAATCTCTAAAAAACGTGCAAAAGCATCGACCTTCTCAAGAAACTCTTTATACTTAACCTTACGATCATCTATAAAAATAACAACCTTGTTGGGTGAAGCCGTAGCTGACGATTCGAGCATGTCATAAAAGTTTTGATAGGGATAGTTAAGAGACATCATTGTTCCTTGTTAGTAGTGATATTAAAAGGGAGTATATAAAATAGTGGGGGTTTTGTGTGAAAACTGCCCTTTTAGGGCAATTGGTCACCTGTTAAAATCTGTAACCAAGTCCCACACTGACCATCAGTGCACTTGACTTTGAGAATGTACCATCTATCTGGTTGTCATTGTCTGCTGCACTCACTGTGCGGTCTGATTTCTTATCGTACAAGACAGCCGCACCAATGTCAAAACTTTCACTCATCATCCAGCGCGCCCCTAGAGAACCCACCAGTGCATTACTGTCGGGAAGCTCGAAACCTAAGGTCTCATCAGGCACAGGACTCTCATCATAAGTCAGACCCACCATCACATCAACACTCTCGCCTATACCTTGTGTCAGACCAAGACGGAAGGTATTAGAGTCTTTCCAGTTTTTAGGTGTTGGCTTGCCAGAAGAATTAATATACTCTCCACCCATTTTAATACCGAGTTCATCATATGCTGACCAAAAAGCACGTTCATACACGAATTCTATATTTGTACTGCCAGTTACATCTATATCTGTTGCTATCGTTGCCGTAGCAGGAAGAGGAACGCCTACACTTGCTGGTACTGACATAGGACCATAAGTAGGATGAACAATCTTTGCCCCTCCCTCTTCAGTCAAATCAACTTTTGAGCGGTAAGTCACTGCCAATCCCCACATCTCAAAAGGTTTATAAGCCAAAGCAAGATTATAACCAAGGTCCCAACTTGAACCCTCCAGATCTAATCCTGCTGTAGATTTCACAACACCTGTAGAGTGAACAAAACGCACACCACCCGCTACTGAAAGGTTGTCTAGTATACGATAAGAAAGTGTTGGATTCACCTCGATCACTTCTAAGGTAAACTCTTCTGCAAGTTTTGACTCTATCCCTTCTGGCCAACGTTTACTCAGTCCTGCAGGAGCGTTAACAGAAATACCTACTCTAACATTTTTACCTTCATCAAAAGGTGCACTCACAAAATAAAGTTGGGGAATGACAAAGTCTTCTGAAGCACTTTGTGCTGTATGATCTTCTTGACCAAATACAGAACCTTCAAACGTAGTTGGATTAAGATGAATGTACATCGCATTAAGCTCAAGATGTTTTTTATCGCTCATAAACGCCATGTTAGCCGGGTTAAAGTAAGCTGCATCTGCAGTGTTTGCATTTGAGACATAAGCACCTGCCAAGGCTGTTGAGTTAAGTGACTGTTCAGGGATTTTGTAACCTGATGCCATCAAAGTTGATGCTGCCAATGCAGATAATAGTACCAATTTTTTCATTTTTTCTCCTCAGTTAGAGGCACAAGATATTTTTTGTGCTGTAATTTGGTTCCATTCTGCCATATAAATATAATATTTCTCTTGAATATAAAACATTTGTAATAGATTACTGGCACTTTTGAAACATCTGTTTATTTTAAGAAACATAAGGAATTAACACTTCGTAAGATCGCCTCATATTTAGCTTCTTATAATCTTTATCTCAATATAGTGTAGGGACATTTATCATAATTTCGTACATTTTTTAATAAGATGACAACTGTTTATGATGGAAACTAAGGAGTTAAAATGAACTATAAAATAGCGTTAATATCAGCAGTTGCAGCCTTACTGCTACTCAGTGGATGTGAGAGTAAAGAGGGTTATAGTGACTTAGAAGAGAACATCGCCGGTTATGCGGTTTTTGATCCAACAACAGGGAGTATCCCTTACCCAAACAACATCTTGTTTGCACCTAATAGTTCTAGCACTAATGATTTTGATGGGGCTAAAACACTCAACATTCCTTATGAAGCGAATGATAAAGATGCTCCCATTAAAAAACAGCTTAACGCCCTTACAGGTTTCTCTACAACCTCACCCATCATAGCGCCTACAACAGCGACTTTAGACAAAGCTACACTAAAAGATGGTGTCACACTGTGTAGTGCACAAGTGGACCCCGCTACAGGTGCTGTTGTTAAAATCTTAACTGTTCTTACATCGCCACAACAGTATGTTGCAACACTCAGTGAAGATGGTCACAATGTCATCATCGTACCTACTGCACCATTAGCATCTGGTACAACCTATGTTGTCATGCTGACCAAAGATCTTAAAGATGAGGCAGGTCTTCCTCTTGTTGCTGACACGGCAACCGCTTTGACCCTTAGCGATAAAAAAATCGAAGAGGGAAGTGCTTTTGATGCAGACACAGCTTCAGCACTTGAAAGCATTCGTCAAGGCAATCAAG
>JALSUN010000151.1 GCA_027061425.1 Helicobacteraceae bacterium | reverse complement strand
GCTCCAAAAAGAAAAAGTGCTGAGGCATAATAGACCCACAGCATCAAGACCAACAGACTTCCTGCTGCATCATAGAGGTCAACCACACTGTTTTCACTAATAAAAAGTCCTATAAGACCCTTTCCTAACACAAATAGTGTCGCCGTAAGTAAACCTCCAACAAAGACATCAGACCAATCCAGACGACCATCAGGTAGATAGCGAAAGTAAAGAGCAAACAGCAGTGTCGTTGCGGCGAAGTCAAATATAAAGGCATCAAGAGATAAAATCAAACTGGAGTAGCTGCCAAACAGCTCTGTAAACGTGTCTGAAAATGTTGCAAGTACAAAGTTAAACACCATAAAGACAAGAAGAAAAAACGAGATAGTCAGTAAAATAGCTAAGGCTCTAAAACGAATACGAATCGTTCTCCATATACTACGCCCTATAGATACAGGTGCTTGAACGTCTCCTATCTCATTAAGGGCAGTACGCATAGCATCAAACACTGTCGTGGCTAAAAACAGTAACATCACTACCCCAATCAACGTCATTAAGCTAGTGGGCTCTTTTAAACTCAACTTCTGTAGTGTGGACATCACCTGTTGCGCGACCTGTTCTCCCATGGCTGAAGTCAGACGTGCAAAGACCGTCTCATAAAGAGCGGACTCTTGATAAAACCTGGCCGCACCCCACAAGATGATAAGCAATATAGCAGGTAATGAGAAAACGGTATAGTAAGAAATAGCCGCCGCGTGTGTTAGTAGCGAATGTGCAAAAAACTGAGAGATAGAAGAGACAATGACTTTAAAATAGAACTGAAATATGTTATCTTTTTTTGTCAACAGAACCTCTTTGTACGTTGAAAAGCTGTGTAAACAGAGTCCACACAAAACCTACAACAGCAATACTGTTGATTATGATACCACTATATCGCCAAAATTCTGATGGCCATAAAGTAACATCTTTAGTCAGTGCGCCATATATGGCAAATACGCCCGAAAGTGCACCCAATGTGACTAAAAAGAAAAATGTCTTTTGATAACCTTTTGCGTAACTCAACCCATAGGCCAGCATCATAAAGACTAAAACACCCACGACACTAAGAGAAGCTGTTGGACCAAGGGGACGCTCACCGTGTGCCAGCAACCAGACGCCAGCAACGTTCCAAAGTGCGGACAAAAGTGCATGTAGCAACATCAACCCTAAGGGCACTGTATAGGGTTTAAGCACTGTCTAGCCTTCTAGATCTTCACGAATGTCTTTTTGCACCACTTTAACTGTCTGTGAAAGAACAATAGCATTAATACCTTGCATAATAAGTTCTATAGAGATAAACAGTCCAATCACCCATAGACCAGATATAGGCCACTCTGACATAATAAGTACACCTAAGACCACATTAATGACACCACTAAAAACGATCCAGCCCCATGAACCAACCTCGTTTTTCATCTGTATACCCGTAAGCATACGCATCACACCAATAACAATTAAGAAGATAGCTATAAACATTGTAAACCAAACGGCGCTACCTAATGGGTCCACCACCATGGTGATTCCTGCAAAGACATAAAACAAAGCGATGATAATACTGAAAACTTTTCCATCATATTTAGGTGCTGAAAAAGCTTCTACTAGAAAGATTAATCCGCCCAATATAACAAAAAGACCAATAACAAAGATACTGCTCATCGTCACTACAGTACTCATAAAAGTACCTACTACACCTAAGATCAGTGTAATAACACCAAAAGCCATCAATTTCTTTCTATTTTTTGTAACCAACCCAGATATATCTTGAGCGATACTTTTTCCTAATGTTTGCATTTATAATCCTTCGTCTATCGACATATTTAGTAAAACTCACTTGAATTTCACAAAAGAGTTGGCACAACACTCAACAGTGCTGAGCCAAGCTATAACAGTACTAAAAGTACTGCAACATTTTCTCAATATCTACTACAACCACTCCTTATAATAGAATGATGAATGACTTAAAACGACTCATTCAAGCCTAAGTAAAGTGCAGGACCGTAGGTACCTATCGCGTAATCCACCTCAATCACGGTACGCGATGTTTTTTCTACCATAAAGCGCATACCCGCACCAACAGCAGGATCAAATTTATGAAAGAGCTGTATATCGTTGTCACTGTCACTTGCTGTAGTCACATTGGCAAAAACGACCATTCCAAAAAAGTCTGGATTGTTTTTAGTACCGATCAGCTTTTTTCGATACTCCACTTCACTATAGACGAGGTGTTGCCCCCTAATATAACCTTGGGCATACCCTCTCCCCGAGTTGCTGTACTGGTCGTAACCTACAGAAGGCAGGTCCATGTAAGGGAGTTTGCCTGAAGTGGTGAAGTTTCCAAACATCCAGATAGCCAACATGTTTTGATGATCGTCAGTGAGGTCAAAATAGTCTCTGTACTCCAGCCATAAGGTCGTC
>JALSUN010000150.1 GCA_027061425.1 Helicobacteraceae bacterium | reverse complement strand
CCCCGCATCGCCGAGAGTGATTACGCCATTACCGGTGTCTTTCACAAGCCTTATGTCAAAAAGTATGTCGATATCTTCGGGGACCGTTACAAGCGTTTTGCGCTGATACAGGGTAATGAAGGGACTCCTGAGCTTTTCAGCAAAGGGCGTCTATGGATCGCCAAAGAGGGTGATATTGAAGAGTTCATCATCGACCCGGAGCATTACGGTATACACTACAACAAGTCATGGGACGCAATGACCCTTGAAGACTCTCTTCAAAAACTGACAGAACCCTCGGACGAATACCTGAAGTTGGCCAAGCTCAATGCCGCTGTCTACCTCTTTGTAGCCGAGCAGGCCAAGAGTGTCGACGATGCTTTTGCTATGTTGAATGGATAAGTTCTCCAACCACATCAGAAACATCCTTCACGGATTTTTCCTAACCATCGGTACCACCATTGCTGAACCTTCAACCATCCTGCCCCTGATTGTCAACCATTTTGGCGGAAGTTCCATGCTCGTCGGCCTTTTTGCCGCACTGCTCAGAGGCGGGGCCATCGTGGTGCAGCTTTTTGCCGCTTTTAAAGCGCAGAGCTACCCGCTGATGCTACCGTACCTTCGACGTGTCTTCATGATCCGATTTTTGGCATGGTTCTTTATCGGTGTCGCCATCGTAGTACTTGGTGACGACCATCCCAACCTTACCCTCCTCGCTATCGGCGTCGGTCTCTTCATCTTTTCATTCAGTGCAGGCTTTGGTGCCATCTACTTCAAAGATATCCTAGCCAAGATCTTCAGCCACAAGTTTCGCGGCAAGAGTATGGCCTATCGCCAGTTCTTCAGCGGTCTAGGAGGACTTCTAAGCGGTGCGATGGCTGCAGTTGTTCTTGAGAGTTTCGATGCACCTTACAGCTACGGCTATCTTTTTATGATCAGTGCTTTTGTGATGGGACTTGGATACCTGGCTTTTGCAACAGTCGATGAACCGGTAAAAGAGGAGATCCCACCCCGGGAAAACTCATTCAAAAAGTTCCTCGACAGCGCCCTTGCACTGCTCAAAAGAGACAAAGACCTGCAAGTACTTGTCACCACCTTTCTCTTCGCCTACGGCTACCTCATCGCCCTCCCCTTTATCATCCTCGAGGCCAAAGAGAACATCCAGTTGACCGGTCTCGCCATCGGTACACTCATCACAGCGCAGATGGTGGGTGCTATGTTAAGCAACATCGTCTGGGGAAAGATCAGCGGCAATGGTCTCAACCGCCTCACCGCCAACATCGCACTCTCTCTACACATCATCGCTATTATCCTGGCCTTTAATGCCTCAACTCTCTACGAGTACATCGCCATCTTCTTTCTCGTAGGCGCAGCCACAGACGGCAATCGTATCGCCTCAGGCAACCTCATCTTGATCTTAGCACCACCACAAAAGCGACCGCTCTATGTAGCTTTACAGATTAACATCGTCTCATTGGGAATGTTCTTCTCGATCCTCGGCGGAGTCATCTTGCAGTTTAGCAATTACACGGTACTTTATAGTGTTACTTTAGCCATGCTATCCTTGGCACTGTTTATGTCGATGAAGTTGAAGGATGAACAAAACTAAATCTAACCCTGTTCATTTACTCGTTTAGCTATAATTACATTAAAAGGATTTTCTTATGGCATTTAAATATGAAGATGGCAAAGTCATACAAGTCATACCACCACATGTCACGGGTGAGGATGCTAAAAAAATGTTAAATGCAAAGTCACCAAAGAGAATAATTGAACGTATTAAAAAGAAGAAATTCATAGTGCATGAAGCGGCATAAAGTATGCCATTCTCTTTTACAAAGTACTCCCCATCCTATATCAGTACAAATAAACGATCTCTTTTAGCCTCTGTACATTAGAATAGGATGAGATTAATAATTCATCCTTTCAAAAAAATCAACACTTTCTAAGTCATTTTTACCTATAATCACGGACACATAATTCAGGACTGCTTACGCTTTACCTAACAACAGCCCTCCATTAGAAATCTTTTTTCTGAAGTTGTTATACATATGTTTGAATTTGACACCTTATCTATAGTCTTTGTCGCCCTTATTTTGCTGGGATCGGTTCCCAACCTTTTTTATTCGACAGGTTACCTGCCCCATATAGAGCGCAAATCCCATTATCAGATCCACTATTTTTCCTTTATCATTGCGATGCTTGGTGTCGTTGTCAGTGCCAATGCACTGGTCTTTCTCTTTTTTTGGGAGCTTATGAGTCTCTCTTCCTGGCAGCTCATACTTACCGAGGTCAAAGAGAAAAGTACCATCAGCGCCGCACGGTTCTACTTCATCATGACCCATTTCGGATTTGTCTTTTTACTGCTCTTTTTTCTCATCGTGACCGATGGCGATCTCGAGATCGGTTTTGCAGCGATGCACACCATCGCTTCAGCCTTTGGCTATCCGACCCTGCTCTTCTTCTTTTTGATCCTGGGCTTTTTAAG
>JALSUN010000149.1 GCA_027061425.1 Helicobacteraceae bacterium | reverse complement strand
AACAAGTAAAAAGTATGGAAGTGGCTATGCTTTTAAGTGCACCGCAAGATGTCAACAATGCCATCGTCTCTATACACCCAGGTGCAGGAGGTACAGAGTCTCAAGACTGGGCCGCTATGTTACTACGTATGTATATGCGTTGGGCCGAGCGTCATGAGTTCAAGGTCGAGAAGATGGACTACCAAGCTGGTGACGAAGCGGGGATCAAAGATGCTACTATCATCATCCGTGGTGAAAATGCCTATGGCTACCTGAAAGTCGAGAATGGCATTCACCGTCTGGTGCGGATCAGCCCTTTTGACTCTAATGCCAAGCGCCACACCTCTTTTGCTTCAGTTATGGTCTCTCCTGAGATAGAAGATGACATTGATATTACCATTGAGGATAAAGACATTCGTGTTGATACGTATAAGTCTTCTGGTGCAGGGGGACAACATGTTAACAAAACAGAATCTGCCATTCGTATTACTCATATAGCGACCAACATCGTTGTACAGTGTCAAAATGATCGTTCTCAACACAAAAACAAAGCCGCTGCTATGAAGATGTTAAAGTCACGCCTTTATGAGTATGAGATGGCACTCAAGCAAGCTGAGCTCGATGGTGTGGAAAAAAGTGAAATTGGTTGGGGCCACCAAATCCGATCTTATGTCATGCAACCTTACCAGCAAGTGAAAGATACCCGTTCCAACGAAGCGTATTCACAAGTTACGGCCATCTTAGATGGTGACATCGACAAGATGTTAGAGGGCGTGTTGATCGCACAAAGTCGCGGGTAGCTTACAACTGTGAACCAACTAATTAACGAATGCACCATACAAGAAAAATGCTCTTACCTCCCCGGTAAAGAGCAGACGACCCATTATAAGATCATTCAAGATTGTGACATAGAGTACAACGCACATCTGCTTGAACGGGGTTGGAGACGTTTTGGGAACATGTACTTTCGACCTAAGTGTGAGGGGTGTAGTGCCTGTGACAGCATTAAAATAGATGTAGAAAACTACACTTTTTCTAAGTCTGAGCGTCGGGTCATAAAAAAGAACAAACATATCAGGACTGTTTTGCGCCGGCCGAGCGCCTCACATGAACACATTAATCTTTTTAAAAAGTACCATGACTTTATGCATGAACGAAGAGGTTGGGACAAACAAGAGATTAGCATAAAAAACTACTACGTCTCTTTTGTTAATGGTTACAATGAGTACGGATTTGAAGTGCTCTATTATGATGAACAAAAATTAATTGCAGTCGATCTTATAGATATATTACCTGATAGTCTCTCAAGCATCTACTTTTACTATGATCCTGACTATCAGCATCTCTCTCTAGGCAAGTACTCTATGCTGCGTCAAATCAGCTATGCTAAAGCCAACCATCTCTCTTGGATTCATATGGGATATTACGTTGCAGATTGTCAAAGTTTAGCCTATAAAGGGGATTATAAACCCTATCTGACACTAGAGGGTTCGCCAACTGAGGCGCAACCAGCTAAGTGGTATGTCAAGCCTTGACTATTCTAAGCCTAAAGCCTCTTTCTGCTCTTTAAGGACACGCTTCTTTTCACGTTCTTGCTCTTGTCTTACAGACTTCTCTAAAGCTTCTTGCTTCTGACGACGTGATGCTCTAATACGTGCTAGTGTCGCTTCGTCGACTGTTTGTCTATTTTGACTGTTATGCTTTTTACTGCTGTTATTCTCTTTACCTACATTTACCAGATGCTGAGCATACATATTATCTAGAGCAGAAAGATTGTGATCCTCATTAAATTCCTCATAATAATTCAGCAACTCTTTTTCATGCTCAACAATATCTATAACATCATACTTCACCATCATGTTTACAGTATGACTGTCTTCATCATGAATTGCTTCACTGAAAAGTTTACGTATGCTTAAAATGATCTTATCATGCTTTAGTGATAATTGTCGTAAAGACTTAAGGTAGACTTTTGCATCTCCTTTCTTTTCGTCAACAGAAAAACCAAGTTTTTTGGTAGTTTTTGCAAGTTTTATATACTCAGAAATGGGCTTTTTAAGGTCATGCATCGCTTGAAGGTCTTTCAAGTTTTCAAACTTATCAGCATCGTCATAGATCACATCCCCTAAAGTATCAAATGAGTGTGGGTTTTGTGCAAATAACGTAAAGGTTAAAAGTAAAAGTAGTGAAAGTTTTTTCATAAGGTATCCTGATTTTGTTAGCTGTATTCTACACAGATAAAACTAAAAGATAAATGTTAAAAGTAAAGCTTGAATTAATTTAGAAGGAAAGTTTATAGATCCTCTCTTAAAGAGTGTCTCTAAAGGTGCCGAAGCACCTAAGTAAAAAGGACTAGCCGTTACGCTTTTTCTGAATCTCTTCAGAAACTGCTCTTGGAACTTCAGCATAGTGATCGAAGTTCATAGCGTATGTTGCACGGCCCTGAGTTGCAGAACGAAGGTCAGTTGAATAACCGAACATCTCAGAAA
>JALSUN010000148.1 GCA_027061425.1 Helicobacteraceae bacterium | reverse complement strand
TTCTCCTATCTTTATGTCAATAATGAGGCCTTAAAACAGTTGGGATATACACGTGATGAGATGTTGCAGATGGATATTTTAGACATTAATGTTTGGTTGAGTGAAGAAGAAGCCAAGGTTATGGCCAAACGACTGATGGAGGAGGGTTCCATAGTCAACAGAACCATACATACACGTAAAGATGGAAGTACCTATCCTGTGGTCTCTTACATCCAACACCGTACCTATAATGGTCAAGATGCTGCGGTGATTTTTGATATCGATATTACAAACATGATAGAGATAGAAGAGAACGAAAAGCGTCAAGCACAGATTTTGGAGCAGATTCATGACGCTGTTGTGACAACAGATCTTAATGACCTTATTACACACTGGAACAGTGGGGCTACCAAAATACATGGCTATACTCAAGCAGAGATGATTGGTCAGTCTATCAACATGTTATATCTTTCTGAAGACATGGAAGCCGTGGCCAAGATCAAGAGTGAAGCGCTTGCACATGATGTTCATCATGACCAGATCCGTAAAAAGACAAAATCTGGAGAGGTGATCTATACGGATTTGACAGTCTCTACTTTAAGAGATGAAGCGGGTAAACTCATCGGTATAACACGCTATTCTCAAAACATTACGCAAAGAAAAGAGATAGAAAAAAAGTTAGAAGAGCAGACCAAACTGCTTAATTTTCAAGCATATCACGACACCTTGACTGCACTACCTAACCGCGCACTTTTTGATGACAGACTCCAGCAGTCCATCCGTCATGCACAGCGTAATGAAGAGTCTTTTGCCCTTTTGTTTATTGACCTTGATAACTTTAAACAGATTAATGATACTTTAGGACACCATTTTGGAGATGTCGTTTTAAAGACCATAGCAGAGCGTCTTGACTGTTGTATAAGGGCGGAAGATACCCTCTCTCGATGGGGTGGAGATGAGTTTACCATCATTCTTCAAGATGTTCAGAGTTCAGATGCTGCGGCAAAAGTCGCTCAGAAAATCATAGACAACCTAAGGCCTAAAGTGGTTTTGGAGAGTCATGAGCTTCACATCTCAGCAAGTATTGGTATCAGTCTCTATCCTAGTGACTCACATCTTAAAGATGACTTGCTGAAATTTGCTGACAGTGCTATGTACAAAGCAAAGGATGAGGGGAAGAAGAACTATCAGTTCTACTCTGAAGAGATGACACGTCTGGCTTTTGAAAAAGTAACTATGGAGTCAAACTTCTATAAGGCTTTAGAGGGTAATGAATTTAAAGTCTTTTATCAGCCCCAGATGGACTCTCGTACTAACAGCATTACAGGTATGGAAGCTTTAGTACGCTGGGAACACCCTATACACGGTCTTATCACACCTGACAAGTTTATCCCCCTTGCTGAAGAGACAGGCTTTATTAAAGAGCTTGACAGTTATGTCATGCTTCAGGGTATGAAAGATGTTAGTGCATGGTACAAAGAAGGGCTTAACCCTGGTATCTTGGCTCTTAATCTCTCTATAAAACAGTTGATGAGTCCGGGATTTGTTGAGAAGGTACGTGCCTGTATAGAGATGACAGGATTTGATGTGAAGTGGCTGGAGTTGGAAATTACAGAGAGTGATATGATGCATGATCCTAAAAAGTCCATAGCCATTTTAAACCGTTTAAGTAATATGGGTATAGAGTTGGCTATTGATGATTTTGGTACAGGGTATTCTTCTCTAGCTTACCTTAAACGTCTGCCAGTTGACAAACTTAAAATAGACCAGTCATTTATTCAAGACATCCCTTCAAATGATGAAGACCGTGCCATCTCTAAGGCAGTCATCGCTCTTGCAACAAGTTTGAACCTCTCTATCATCGCAGAAGGGGTGGAGTCAAAAGAGCAGATAGAGTTTCTACGCACCAATGGATGTTTTAACATTCAAGGTTACTTCTACTCAAAAGCCATTTCGCAAAAAGAGATGACAGATTACATCAGTAACAACAAAATTACTTAAGAGCAATATGTTGGGTGATGGTGTGAGACCTTTGAGGTGCTATACTCACTGCATCTTCTAGCGCATTTGTTGTCTCTACACAGACAAAACGGTTATAAGCATCACCTTTAAGGTCATGGATGCCATTTTCTACCCATGGATTCCAGATGGTTGTTGAGTGACTACCACTTTTAGAGACGACAATCGTACGCTTCGCTTTACTGTCTTCAATAAACACTGTTGCATTACTTGGAACATAAACTCTGTTGACCTCTTGTTGAACGATCAATGCTTCTTTATCTTTTTTAACGATTTTATGGTCAGTATAATCTACATAGGAGCAGTTTTCTACCCCTTTTATCTGGACATTGGAGAGGTGACTAATCGCAAAATAGGTGTGAAGTGCCTGTGTAATTGTAAATGATTTAGTGTCGAGGTTGGTTGTTTTAAGAGAGAGCGTAAGCGTGTTTCCTATAGTAAAGGTCAGCTCTAGTTCAAAAGAGAAGTCAAACAAAGCTTGAGTA
>JALSUN010000147.1 GCA_027061425.1 Helicobacteraceae bacterium | reverse complement strand
AGTGTTAAGTGTTAAGTGTTAAGTGTTAAGTGTTAAGTGTTAAGTGTTAAGAACGATGACGTAGTCATCTTAAGAGCAAGAGTCTTTTGTCAACAGATTACGCAGATTTCACAGATTAAGAGCGAAGAGCAGTTGCCCACAGATTAGTGAGATTTGTAAGATTAAAAGAAGAAAATTTCTACTTATAAGACGTATGAACTCGTGGATTCCTGCCTACGCAGGAATGACGACAAGCGAAGCAATGTCGAAAGATGGCGGTAGCTCATCTTAAAAGTTACTGTACATTTAAAAGTTTCAGATTTGGTGTGAGTTGTGCCGGGCGTGAACCCGAAGACGCACTGCTGTGCGTTGAGAGGTGAACCCCGGTGCAAATCGCGCCGAAGCTGGAACTTTTACCTAGTTTTTGACTTTTTCTAGGTATTCACAGTCTACTGTGTTTACTTTTACAATATCACCCGTCAAAATATGGTAAGGAATCTGAATAACAGCACCTGTCTCAAGCGTTGCTGGCTTCTTAGAGCCACTTGTAGTGTCACCTTTATCTTTAGGACCTGTTTCAGTGATTTCTAGCTCCATAGTCTCTGGTGCTTCAACACTGATAGCTTTTCCATTATGTAAAATGATCTCAACATTGACACCATCTTTAAACCACTTACTAGCATCTTCACACTGCTCATATGTAAGACCCAACTGATCGAAGGTCTCGTTGTCCATAAATTGGTACATTTCACCATCGTCATAAAGGTACTGCATGGTTTTGTATTCTAAGTTAGGGATCTCAAATTTGTCACCGGCGTGAATGGTCTTTTCAACAACCTTGCCGTTTACAAAGCTTTTTACTTTACAACGTACAAACGCGGCGCCCTTACCTGGCTTAACGTGTTGAAATTCTACTACTCTGTACGGTACACCCGAGATCTCTAAACGGACACCCTTTTTGATGTCTCCCATGCTGATTACTGCCATTACAAGGCCTTTATATAATAATTTTTGAAATTTTACCCTATTTGACCTCTATTTCAAATACAAATGCTTTATTAAGCAATAATGACGAATTTATTGTATAAATCATTAGGTTTATACGTCACTGTGATATTAATTTGATAATGTAAACATATAATTCTATTAATTTTTACTTATAAGTAAAAATCACATAGAGGAGATATGATGAAACAACTTATTTTACTGTTGATATTTGGTCTGACACTGTTTGGTTCGACTGTTCACAGTGACCATAGTTTAACTTTGGATGAGGCTATAGAGATCTTGAAACAAGACAACCTTGAGATCAAAGCAGCCCATTATGAGCTACAAAGTACCCAAGCCAAAACAGATCAGGCCAGTGCTATGAACTGGGGTTCACTTGATCTGGTACTCAATGCTGCCAACTCTAATGATGCCGGCAATGTGTTTGGGTTCAAACTCACATCTCGTAAGGCCAGTTTTGGTGATCTTGGTTTTGGTGATTTTAGTATGACCAATCCTGACATATTAAACGTACAGCCTGAAGATCTTAATAATCCTGAGAGTACCAACTTCTTTCAAACAAAACTGGAATATACACTACCCATTTATGTAGGTGGGAAGATCAGCGGTTATACCAACATCAGTCACGCCATGGAAAAACTCCAACGTCTGGAAACAGACAAAACCGTAAATACTAAGATATATGAGACACGTAAAGCATTTTATGACATGGCACTACTCGAAGAGGCCATTAAAAACCTTTCTACTATTGATGAAAACATCAAGACGCTTGAAGAGACTACAGACTTTATGATCAAAGAGGGGTATGCTAAACGCATCGACCTGCTGGAGGTACAAGCCAAACGTTCTAACGTCGAACGTAAACTTAATGAAATGAATGCAAACCAGACCCTTCTCTACAATTACCTGGGTTTTCTTCTTAACAGAACTGTGACCCATATAGAGACACCAAGTTCTGCTGTTCAACAGACAGAGATGAGCACAGAAGAGATCTTGACCAACAATGTTGATATCAAAAAAGCAAAAACAGGTCTCGAGATCCGTCAAGAGATGGTAGATGTCTCACACTCTGGATATCTTCCAACTATCGGTCTGAAAGCCAACGTACAGTCTTCTGCAACAGATTTGGATGAGTACAAAATGATCGACAATGGCTCTTACACAGCGGGAGTTCAACTCAAGTGGAACCTCTTTAGTGGCGGCGCTGACATGAACAAGGTCGAAGAAGCCAAGGTCAACCAACTCAAGATGCAGACCCAAGTCGAACTGGCTAAAAAAGGGATCGCGCTTAAAGTTGACAAGATCCGTACCCAGATAGAGTCACTCGACTACGAGATAGAGAGCCTGAGTAAAGAGCTTGAACTCTCAACAGAGATTTACAAAAACTATGAAGAACGTTACAAAGAGCAGTTAGCATCTATGAACGACCTCATCATAAAACAGTCCGTACAGATCGAAAAAGTGTTGGCACTCTTAGAAGCCAAAAACAGACGAAACGAGCGTG
>JALSUN010000146.1 GCA_027061425.1 Helicobacteraceae bacterium | reverse complement strand
GGTAACCCGCATTCGCTGTTTTAAGTGCTGTATCCGCAAGACCTTTACGTGCACCGTGAGTAGAAATAAAGTACTCAAGAACGTTTAGACCCTCTTTAAAGTTTGAGATAATCGGTGTCTCAATAATGTCACCATTTGGCTTTGCCATAAGACCACGCATACCTGCAAGCTGACGGATCTGTGCAGCAGAACCACGCGCACCAGAGTCTGCCATCATGTGGATGGAGTTGAAACCATCTTTATCGTTCTCGACTAAGTCCATCATCTGACCCGCAACCGTGTTGTTAGTGTCAGACCATACATCAATAATCTTGTTATAACGTTCCTGCTCTGTTAATAGACCACCCTCAAACTGCTTTTGAATGTCGATAACTTTTTTCTTAGAGCTAACGATCAGCTCTTTTTTCTCATCTGGGATAATGATGTCTGCAATAGAGATCGAAACACCCGCTTCAGTTGCTTGTTTGAAACCAAGGTCTTTAAGACGGTCAAGGAAACCAGCAGTTACCGCGATACCACCATGCTTTTGAACATAGTCAGCAATAGCATTGATCTTCTTCTTTTTCATCGTCTGATTCCATAGTTCAACAGGAACAAAGTCTGGAAGGATCTCTTTGATCAACATACGTCCAGCAGTTGTATGGATCATAATACCATCGACTTTTGTACGTACCTTCGCATGTATGTCAAGTGAACCTGTCTCAAGCGCAATCTTAATCTCATCTACTGATGCAAAAAGCTTGTTAGAGCCCTGAACACCATTTTTCTCTAAAGAGATGTAGTAAAGACCAAGGACCATATCCTGTGAAGGTGTCGCGATCGCCTTACCTGATGCAGGAAGCAAGATGTTCATAGATGCAAGCATCAATACTTTTGCTTCAGCTATCGCCTCTGCAGAAAGTGGCACGTGAACCGCCATCTGGTCACCATCAAAGTCAGCATTGAAAGCCGCACAGACAAGAGGGTGAAGCTGAATAGCTTTACCATCGATTAACTTAGGGTGAAACGCTTGGATAGAAAGCTTGTGAAGTGTTGGTGCACGGTTAAGCATAATAGGATAACCATCAACGATCTCAGCAAGACACTCCCAAACTTCGTTAGTCTCAGCTTCGATCATCTTTTTAGCTGCTTTAACAGTTGTAGCGTAACCTTTGTCCTCTAACTTAGCGATAAGGTGTGGCTTGAAAAGCTCAATAGCCATCTTCTTAGGAAGACCACATTGGTCCATCTTAAGAGATGGTCCAACAACGATGACAGAACGTCCAGAGAAGTCAACACGTTTACCAAGAAGGTTTTGACGGAAACGACCCTGCTTACCTTTAATCACTTCTGAAAGTGACTTAAGCGGACGCTTGTTAGCACCCTTAACTGCGTTAGCACGACGACCATTGTCAAACAATGCATCAACAGACTCTTGAAGCATACGCTTTTCGTTACGTACAATAATCTCAGGAGCTTCTAGCTCAATAAGACGCTTAAGACGCTGGTTACGGTTAATAACACGACGGTAAAGGTCGTTGACGTCAGAAACCGCAAATTTACCACCATCAAGGCTTACCAATGGACGAAGATCTGGTGGAAGAACTGGAAGTGCCGTCAACATCATCCAAGCTGGGTTGTTACCAGAGTTAAGGAATGACTCTATAACTTTAAGACGCTTCACAAGTGTCTTAGTCTTAGCTACAGACTTAGTGTTCTCCATGTCTTCTTTAAGTTGAGAGAAAATCTCAACAAGATCGATATCTTCGAGCATATCACGGATACCCTCTCCACCCATTTTAGCCTTGAATCCAGCCTCAGAATAACGAGACATAAGGATACGGTACTGCTCTTCGTTCAGTACATCATACTTAAGAACTGGTGTAGACTCTTCACCATCATAAAACGCATCTCCAGAGTTTTGAACAATGTATGCTTCGTAGTAAAGTACACGTTCAAGGTCTTTCATCTTAACACCAAGAAGTGTACCAATACGTGAAGGTAATGAACTCACGTACCAGATGTGTGCAACTGGTGTTACAAGGTCGATGTGACCCATACGTGTACGGCGAACTTTGGTAGTGGTAACTTCAACACCACACTTCTCACATACAACACCCTTGTAACGCATCTTCTTGTATTTACCACAAAGACACTCGTAGTCTCTTACCGGTCCAAAGATTTTTGCACAAAAAAGTCCGTCACGCTCTGGTTTGAGTGTACGGTAGTTAATCGTCTCAGGCTTTTTAACTTCACCATGACTCCAAGAGAGAACTTTCTCTGGACTTGCCAAACGGAACTGAAGTTGTTTAATGTCTTTTGGACGGTTCTCTTCTGTAATTGCTATAGGTACTAATTTACTCATCGTCTTCCACCTCGTCGAAAATCTCTACGTCAAGCGCTAGGGCTTGAAGTTCTTTTGTCAATACAAACAGTGTTTCAGGAATTCCAGAAGGTGGAACTGCCTCACCTTTTGTTAATGCTTTGTACGCGTTCACACGGCCTTCAACATCATCTGACTTAATTGTTAACATCTCTTTTAGTACCGCTGAAGCACCATAAGCTTCTAGAGCCCAGACCTCCATCTCACCAAATCTCTGACCACCGAACAGTGCTTTACCACCAACTGGTTGTTGTGTAACAAGAGAGTAAGGCCCAGTTGAACGGGCGTGAACTTTCTCATCAACAAGGTGGTGTAGTTTAAGAATATACATGTAACCAACGTTTACACGCTCTTTGACTTGTTCACCTGTTTTACCATCATAAAGAACTGTCTTACCATCATCGTCAAGCTTAGCAAGCTCAAACAACTTAGCAAATTCTTCTGTATCAACACCTTCGAAAATCGGTGTTGCAAACTTAACACCCTGAGACCAATCACGAGCAAACTCAAGGAATGTCTCATCATTCATGTTCGCTATGACTTCACCTGCATTCATGAAACGTGCAACATCAGCGATCTCGATGATCTTAGCCCGTAACTGAGCGATAAAGTCAGCCTGTTTTGCTTCGAAGATATCTTGTATCTGGTGACCGAGTTCACGACCTGCCATACCAAGGTGCATCTCAAGGATCTGCCCGATGTTCATACGTGAAGGTACACCAAGTGGGTTAAGACAAACGTCAACCGGGCGACCATCAGCCATGTAAGGCATGTCAACTTCAGGAACGATAATAGAGACAATACCCTTGTTACCGTGACGACCTGCCATCTTGTCACCGACTTTTAGCTTACGCTTCGTTGCAATGTAAACCTTAACAAATTTCGTCACACCATTTGGAAGGATGTCATCTTTTTCAAGAATCGTTAGCTTCTCTTCATGCTCGTCACGGAACTTCTTCTTCTGCTTTTGGAAGTGGTTCTTCGTTGAGTTATACTTCGCTTGAACTTCATCAGAGAATGACTTCACTACAGAGTTCATTGCGAAACGGTTCACGTTAGCCAGTACATCAGCAGTGATCTTGTCGCCCACTTTATACTCAACTTCGTTAATTGTAACATCAGAGACAAGTTCTGCTTGTGTCAAAATAGACTCAATCCGGATCATCTCTTCTTTATCGATCATCAAAAGACGATCGTAGTGCTCACGCTCTAACTCGTCACGCTCAGATTTTTCCAACTCTAATGCGCGTGGGTCTTTGTCATAACCTTTTTTTGTAAAGATCTTGATATCAACAACAACACCTTCCATAGACGGTGGACAGTAAAGTGACTTGTTCACAACATGACCCGCTTTTTCACCAAAGATCGCACGAAGTAGGCGCTCTTCAGGTGTAGGCTTCACTTCACCTTTTGGAGAAACTTTACCCACAAGGATCATACCACCAGAGATGTTAGTACCAAGTTTAACAATACCAGACTCATCCAGGTGTGTCAGCTCATCATCACGAACATTTGGAATGTCACGCGTAATCTCTTCGATACCGTGTTTAAGTTCACGAGCTTCACACTCTTTTTCATAAACGTGTACTGACGTGTACATATCTTCACGGATCATACGCTCGCTCATTACGATCGCATCCTCATAGTTGTACC
Source organism: Helicobacteraceae bacterium (assembly GCA_027061425.1). Lineage (GTDB taxonomy): Bacteria > Campylobacterota > Campylobacteria > Campylobacterales > Sulfurimonadaceae > Sulfonitrofixus. The sequence continues at coordinate 4,575 of JALSUN010000146.1, read as the reverse complement.
CATTCCATGGCATAAAGGCCACCATAGCATTAATACCAAGTGCAAGCTCACCATGATCCATATTTGGACCATCAGCAATAATCTCGCCTGTTTCTACCTGCTGACCAACTTTAACAGAAGCTTTTTGACTAAATGTCGTATTTTGGTTCGTACGTAGATTTTTCTCTAATGGATAGTAATCGATAAAGGTTCCGCTCTCATCTTCACCAAGAACGAAGATATGCTTGCCATCTACTTTTTCAACACGACCAGCGCGCTTTGCCTTAATACATTCCCAAGCATCACGTGCAACAAGTTTTTCAATACCTGTTCCAACCATTGGCGCTTGTGGCTTAAGTAGAGGTACCGCTTGACGTTGCATGTTTGAACCCATAAGTGCACGGTTGGCATCATCATGCTCAAGGAATGGGATCAGTGATGCAGCAACACCAACAACCATCTGAGAAGAGAGGTCCATGTATTCACAATCAATCGCTTTACCAAGCTTGATCTCGCCATCTTGACGTACTTCAATAAGTTCTTCTAAGAAGTTACCTTCAGCATCTATCTTATTAGAAGCAGCAGCGATCATCTTGCCCTCTTCTTGAGTTGCTGTTAAATAAACAACATTTTCTGGACCCGTCAATGCTTTACCATCTTTCACCAAGTTATATGGTGCTTCGATGAAACCAAGCTCATTTACCTTAGCATATGCAGCCAAAGTATTGATAAGACCAATGTTTTGACCCTCCGGTGTCTCAATAGGACAGATACGACCGTAGTGTGTCGGGTGAACGTCACGAACTTCAAAGCCCGCACGCTCTTTAACAAGACCACCCTCACCTAGTGCTGAAAGACGACGCTTGTGCGTAACTTCTGACAGTGGGTTTGTCTGGTCCATAAACTGTGAAAGCTGTCCACCAGAGAAAAACTCCATGATTGTAGATGTAATCATCTTAGAGTTAATGAGATCGTGAGGCATAAGCTCAGACATTGGACCACTCATAGTAGAGAGTTTGTCTCTAATCGCTTTTTGCATTTTGATGAGGCCATTATGTAACTCATTACCTAGAAGCTCACCAATAGAACGGATACGACGGTTACCTAGGTGGTCACGGTCATCAATATGACCTTGGCCATTTTTAACCTTAATCACATATTTAACCGTGTTGATGATGTCTTCATTAGTAAGAACAGTGATGTACTCAGGAATGTTAAGACCCAACTTGTGGTTCATCTTCATACGACCGACTTTAGTTAAGTCATAACGCTCAGGATCAAAGAAAAGCTGGTTAACAAATGCTTTTGCAGCATCTTTTGTTACCGGTTCACCTGGACGCATTACTTTGTAAATACGGATCGCAGAGAGGTCGTTTTCATCTTCTATATCTTCAGTCTGCTTCAGAAGCTTCAAAGAGTCAGCATCAGCATTAAATGCATTAAGAATAGACGCATCAACACCTTCAGAAAGGTCATTGGCGATGACAAATTCAGTCACACCAGACTCTGCCATTTTCTTAAGCTTTGTCTCATCAACAGCTGTCATCGTGTCAAAAAGGATCTCACCTGTTTCAGGATCAATGATAGGCTCAGCTAAGTAACGCTCTACAAGTGTCTCAATAGGATAAAGGATAGCAGTAACACCATCATCTATAAACTTTTGTCCCTTTTTTGCTGTCAAGCGCTTGCTTTTACCTAAAAGAACATCACCATTAGTAGAGATAAGGTCATAATCAAGACGACCTTTAAACTCTTCTGGTTTAAAGTCCATAGCAAACTGGTTATCTACTATATTAATCTTCTGTAGAGGGTAGAACATCTTCAGGATGTCTTGCTTAGAGTAACCCATAGCACGGAACATGATGGTAACAGGCACTTTACGACGCTTGTTAATTCTCATATAAAGGATATCTTTAGGATCGTACTCAAAGTACAACCAAGATCCACGGTCCGGGATGATCTGACCTGTATAGATCAGCTTGTTACCGGCAGTAGTAGACTCTTCTTCTTTAAAAATAACACCTGGTGAACGGTGAAGTTGGTTTACAACAACACGCTCAACACCGTTAACGACAAAAGAGGTACGATCTGTCATCAAAGGAATGTCACGAACAAAGATAGACTGCTCTTTCATGTCTTGAACACCAAGCTTCTCTTTAGTGTTATCATCGCGGTCCCATAGAACCAAACGTGTTTTCATCTTCAGTGATACAGCGTAAGTCAGACCACGCTCCATACACTCACGTACCGTATACTTAGGCGCAGCAACAGTGCTTCCTAGGTACTCTATAGTAAGGCGGTTCTGTGTATCATGAATCGGGAATGCTGAAGAAAATACTTTTTCAATACCACTCGCATCGCGGTTCTTTTTATCAATCATCAAAAAGTTATCATAAGAACTTTGCTGAAGTTGTAACAGGTTCGGGATTTCAATCTGTTGTGGAGTTTTAGCGAAATCAACGCGTAAACGGTTTCCAGAATGTAAGCTATTTAACATAGGCTTCCTCTAAGGTAAATTTGTAGTAAAAAAACACATTTTGTACAACCCAGCGAAACGGCGTTCGTGGATGGGTCGAAAATACAGTTGTCTGATGACAGATATGCAGTAGAAATTGCAAAATGCAATATTTTAACTGACATTGCAGTTTCTGCTGCATAATAAAAGTAATAGTAAAAATAGTGTTTAATTAACGGGAATAATCCAAGCGTCCAAGGATATAACAGCCACAAGTAATAAATGTCTGTGGTCTCTAACGCACAAAAGCCACTTGGAGAAGTGTCAAACACTTACTCCAAGCGGCTTTAAGAGCGCAGAGTAGGGAAAGTTCCCTACTTGAAAGTAAAACTTACTTAATCTCGACAGATGCACCAGCAGCTTCAAGATCAGCTTTTGCAGCTTCAGCAGTCTCTTTATCAACACCTTCTTTGATAGTTGATGGAAGTTCTTCAGCAGCAGATTTTGCTTCTTTAAGACCAAGACCTGTAAGTGCACGGATTGCTTTAATAACAGCAATTTTCTTAGCACCAGCGTCAGTTACAACAACATCAAACTCAGTTTTCTCTTCAGCAGCTTCACCAGCTACAGCGCCGCCAGCTACAGCAACAGGTTGAGCAGATACGCCAAATTTTTCTTCGAATTCTTTAACAAGCTCAGAAAGCTCAAGAACAGATAGTGTAGATATGAATTCTAATACGTCTTCTTTAGTTACAGCCATAATAGGTTCCTTTATATTTTTAATTTAATTTTTGTAGATGCTATTTTTCACATCTATCAGTTAAAGTCTGGAAGACTTTAATTCGGTCGTTAAGCGACCAACCTTTGAAGGGTAAGCTTACGCTTCTTCTTTCTTTTGTCTAAGCGCATCGAGGCCAATTGTAAAGTTCGCAACTGGAGCCATCCATGTAGCAGCAAGCATTCCAAGAAGCTCTTCGCGTCCTGGAAGTTTTGCAAACGCTTCGATTTTTGCAAGATCAGCAGCTTCGCCATCAAGGTAACCCGCTTTAATTACAAATTTATCTTCATTAGCTTTGTCATTTGCGAAGTCATCAGCAACTTTAGCAGCAGCAACAACATCTTCAGACCAAACAAAAATGTTTGTATTTTTAAGCTCAAGACCCGTCATCTTTGCATTGCCAAGAGCAACAGTTGCAAGGCTATTTTTAATAACCTGAACTTTAACATCTTTAGCACGAGCAGATTTACGTAGTGTCTCTAGTTGAGGAACAGTTAATCCTTTGTAATCACAAACGATAACTGCTGCTTTTCCTTCGAATGATTCGCTGAGTTCAGCGATCAGTTCAGCTTTTCTAGATTTAAGCATAGTAGTTCTCCTTTCCAGACTTTAACTTCAAGAGGGGCGGGTGTGCCGATTAAGCTAACTGCAGACTCTGCAGAAACCCCCAACTATCATTAGTCCAAGTAATCCAGAATTCGCAGAGAGCTAAAAGCCCCCTAAATCGAAATCTTTATCTAAATATCCATTGATCTTTAGGTAAAAACATCATTGTTTTTGAATTTGGAACGCAATTATATCTAAATTATTTTTAAATTACAAGGAGGTCGCTACATTTTTTTTTAGAAATTCTGTTAAAAGCTACTAAACACCTATAAATAGGATCTTAAAGTTCGAAACCTTCGCATTAAGAAATCAATAAATGTCAGAAATTGTAAGTGCTACTACAACTGTATGAAATCATATCACATCATCTAATTTGTTCAAAGGGTTCAATTTCTAGATACCGAACAAGAAGTGTTAAAGTTATTGCAATACCAATAATAAAAAAGTTTAAAGAGGTTAGAAAGGTAGAAGGACTCAAATGCCCAAAGGCACTTGAAAAGAGGTTAAATTATTTGATATCTGCTAATTCAGAAAGGTCAAACTTAACTGCTGGACTCATAGTTAATGAAAGTGCAGCATTTTTGATGTAACGACCTTTAGCAGAAGCTGGCTTTTGCTTGTTGATCGCTGAAACAAATGCAGTAATGTTCTCTTCGATCTTTGCAGCATCGAAGCTCGCTTTACCGATACCAGCGTGGATGTTACCTTTTTTGTCAACACGGAAAGCAACTTGGCCTCCCTTTACGTTGTTAACAGC
>JALSUN010000145.1 GCA_027061425.1 Helicobacteraceae bacterium | reverse complement strand
TACACAAAAAGGTACATAAATTTATAGAATTAGGCATATTAATAGATAAATAAAAAGTGGTCTTTTGTATTTTAGGGTTGAAATGAGGAGTTTAGGGAATAAATGGTGTCAAGAGGGGGACTTGAACCCCCGACCCCCGGCTTATGAGACCAGTGCTCTAACCAGCTGAGCTACCGTGACACGCTTTAAATAGGGTGGAATTATAGTCATGTAATCCTTTGATTTTCCTTTGATGGGGAAGAATGTTTGGATTTATCGATTTTTAATTGTGGAGTGCATGTTTGATTAGGTTGAGGCTGGCTTGCATTTGGGTTTGGCTACTGTTGGTCAGGTTAGGGTTCGTCCAGAGAGATCTCATAGTAGGCACCTTTGCCGTCAAAGATAGTTACACAGGAAGCATCGATGTCGTGAACAGTGTAGTTTCCGATGACAGTGTCGCCAATGTAAAACCACCGAAGGGATGCTTTGTTGACTGCGATCAATGCTTTTGTGACTTTTTGATCATTTGTCGAGGTTGCCATAAATACAAATGCTGGTATGGGAATGTCTGGTTCTTTAGAGGTGTCTTTATCTGGACTGGAGTAGGGGGCTGTCTTCTCATCTCTAAGAGATGTTCGGGTGGGTGAGTCGTTAGGATACGTGATCTTCTTCTCAACACTCAAGCCATGAGAAACTGTCTCTTTTTCCATTAGTAACCAGCCCAAAAGGATCAAGGTAGATGCTGAGATGAAAATTGATATGATTAGGATTTTTTTTATCATATATATTCCCTTCCTCTCCATATTAGTTTACTCTTGGCAATTTTCATTTTTGTTGTTTAGAGTCTGAAGTCCTCCATCACATTAAGACTGGAAATTATTCTACTTTTAATTTTATAAAAAGTGGAATAAACAGAATATGTGAGCAGCCTGTGTGTTCTTAATAAGTATAACCGATCCTACAGTTGTAAAAACGCTCTGTGCTACCTAGTGTTGATGTTGCTAAAGGAGGGTCATAGGTTAATACATAAGAGTATTGACTGTTGTCTACAATAGGATTGCTCAACAAGGCACCCGTAGCTGTTAATGTTCTTATGGAACTGGACGGATTATGTGTTTCCAAGTGCGCAACAGTACTGTTAGAATTATCCCCTAACGAGTGTCTTGTTAATTCTACATATATATAAGTATTACTATCCGCGTCATTTTTCATTACTCTGCATGTTACATTTGTGATGGTGGCCTTGTCTGGGAGGTTAACAGGTGCATTTGCAAAACAACCATTTGTTGCAGGTGCTGTTGAAAAATAACTATATAAAGTAGGTCTCAATAAAGTACATTCTCCGTTATTATAGGCTAACAAGGCGGTGTTGCTAATAGAGACATATCCAGATGCTTGTTTCACGCTAATCTCACCGTTCGTTCCGCCTCCTTCCAGACCGCCACCTACAGTTACACCCGTAATGTCACCACCAGAATTCGTGTCGATATCTGCTTTACAGACTACAGAACCATCGGCATTGATGGATTGTAGATAGTAACCGGCCCCACAGGCGCCAGAGACACGGTTTTGTTTGCTTGTCTCTACGGTACCTAACCTGCTGTTGTTGTCATTGACAGCTTTTTTCAAGGTGATAAAATTATTGTTGACCTCAGAGGCTTTGGCTGTTGTGTTCGCTTGGAAAGTCGTTATTGCGCCAACTTCTGCTGCACTGAGAGTTGTAGCTATTGCTAGCACTGCTATTGTTGATAGTGTAAGCTTGTAAGATGTTGTAAACATTGAAGATCCTTTTTCATTTTTTTGTTTAGAGAAGATCATTTCCACTGACCTTTGTCCCATTCCATTTTGTCCCATTCACTGCTTTGAACCGGTTCAGGTGTAATAGTGTCTTTTTTAGTACTCCCATCATCCGAACCAGAATCACTACTACAAGCAGTCAACAATATGCTCATTACAAACAAGAGCAAATAAAGTGTTTTTCTTTGTGTTTTATACATATAAACTCCTTATTAAAAGTATAACAATGCAGCGTTCGAAAAACGTTCCAAAATCTTGAAGATGTTATAAATATCATTAAGGAAAAGGGTGTGAATTTAGAACAAGAGTTATTAGTTTTACTTTGATAAACTCAGCATGAAGTATCAATAACACTTTTTTGTTTTTATCCTATAATACACAATGGACAAAAAATTAAAAAAATATATAGACCGATATGATCTCATACAAAATTGCGCACACTATGAACTCAAACCTAATGGTGGCATGATCGTTTTGATCAATCGAGAGATAGCATGTGAAATCATTATTGAAAACAGTGTTTATACGCTTGCTAGTTTTCAAGCGGTACTGATAAATGCTTATGAGGTCTCTGTCGATATTCAAACAGATAAAACTTTAAACCTTATAGCCATACGATTCAAAGGTGCAGGTGCCTCTTTCTTTTACGAAGGTGAGATGGCGCAACTGATGCAGATGCCACAAGCGCCTGTATTTATAGAAAAGAACATTTTAGAAAATGAACTTGACAGCTATTTAAAAAATCGTTTGACAGCCAGTCAGTTGCCTTTCAATATTATGAAAATCATAGAGTTGTTAGATACTCAAGGTAGTGACTACAACATAGATGAGGTGATGGCTATTGCAAATATTCCAAGGAAGGTTTTAGACAAGATATTTAACTTGAGAACTGGATTAAGTTTTAAAACCTACGCTTCGTTACATAAACTTGATTATTAAGGTACGAGGCATGTTTTAAGAGTATGGATTTGCATAGGTAATCCTTTGATGAGAGGAGAGGGGAGATTTGTAGATAGTGTCTCTTTAAGAGTATGCCAAATAATAATAAAATCATATTTGTGTTAATATAAATTAATAAATAAGTTTCTCATAAATGTTGCTTGTGCTATAAAAGTATAAGTGAATATTGAGAGCTAAAAAAAGGTTTTTTATGGGTTATGTTGTTTTAGGAATTGCTGTGATGATGCTGTTTTATGCTATAGGTATTTATAACGGACTGGTGGCTAAGAAAAACCAGATAGACAATGGTTTTGCGCAGATAGAAGTACAGTTGAAACGTCGTTACGACCTTATACCGAACCTTATAGAGGTGGCTAAAAAGTATATGGCGCATGAGCGTGAGACTCTTGAAGCGGTGATCGCGGCGCGTAATGAAGCGTCAGGTGCTTTGAAGCAGATGGAAGGGCAGTTGGATGATCCTTCTGCTGTGGCACAGTTTAATCAGGCAGAGCAGGGACTTGTGGGTGCTATGGGCAAGATGAGTTTTGTGATGGAGGCCTACCCAGAGCTTAAAGCGAACGAGAACATGATGCAGCTGACAGAAGAGTTGACGACTACTGAAAACCGTATCGCTTTTGCACGTCAGGCTTACAACGACTTTGTCTTGGCTTTTAACACTTATCGTCAATCCTTCCCACAAAATCAGATCGCAAGTATGTTCGGTTTTCACACTGATGCAAAAATGTTGGAGTTTGAGGACTCTAAGGCGATGCAAGCGGCTCCTAAAGTCAGTTTTGACTAACCCTGCGCTTTAAGTAATATGAACTTTTTTCAAGAACAAGCCCACGCACGTCGACATACGATGTGGCTCGTGGGTATCTTCTCTTTAGCGGTGCTCTCTCTCATCTTCATTACTATTGTTTTTTTAGTGGGCTTGCTGCTATATAGCGAAAGTGTTGGGTTAAATGAATTTTTGGCACATCCTGCCGAGTATCTTGATTTAAAGTTTTTATATGGTGTAAGTGTTGGGGTGATCTTACTTGTGGGTGGTGGTTCTGTTTACAAATACAGTACCCTTTCAAGTGGGGGAAAAGCGGTAGCCATCGCTTTAGGTGGACACCAAGTCAACCGTAACAGTGCGCAAACATCAGAAAAACAGCTACTTAATGTAGTTGAGGAGATGGCTATTGCTTCGGGTATAAGTACACCAACGGTGTTTTTACTTGATGATGAAGGTATTAATGCTTTTGCTGCAGGTCTCACTTTAGATGACGCGGTGATAGGTGTCACTCGTGGTACGGTTGAGAAGCTTGATCGTGAGGAGTTACAAGGGGTGATAGCCCACGAATTTAGCCATATCTTTAATGGAGATATGCGTCTGAACTTACAACTCACAGCGACCCTTCACGGTATTTTGCTTATTGGACTGATCGGGAAGTTTATATTACGATCGATGTCACGAACGACACACAGTTATCACTCAAGTCGCAGTAGCAAAAAAGAGGGTGGTGGCCTCTACCTTTTAGTATTGGGTGCAGGACTGATGGCCATTGGGTATGCGGGTACTTTTTTTGGCTCGATGATCAAGGCCAACGTTAGTCGTAAACGTGAGTTTTTGGCAGACGCTACTGCTGTACAGTACACAAGGTATCCTAGAGGTATCAGTGGCGCACTTAAAAAGATAGCGTATTACAGTTCAGAGCTGAGCGCACCTGCTGCAGAGACCTACAGTCATCTCTATTTTGCTAATGGTGTGAGTTCTATGCTGAGCTCATTGATGGCCACGCATCCCCCTCTTGATGATAGGATCAAAAAGATAGAACCCCGTTGGAATGGTCGATTTCCTGATTATGGGAAACTTTCAAATCAAACAAAAGCTCAAAAAGAGAAAGCGGTCAAACGTGAGGCTAAAAAAGAGGAAGTCAAAGTTAAAAAAGAGCGTTTTACTGAGGGCGCTATTGCCGCAGCAATGATGAGTGTTGGTCAGGTGAAAGAAGAAGATGTTGAAAAAGTACAACAAGACATTGCTTCACTTCCTCCCGCTGTTTTAAAACGCTTAGAAGACCCATTGGGTGCTCAGGCCGTTGTTCTGTCACTTCTTTATGACAAAGCGTATAAACAACTTCTTTTTGAAAAGATCCAAGAGTTGCATCCCTATCTTCTTCTTGAGTTTGCAAGTTTTATGAAAGAGGAGAATAAAGGGTTACAAGAACAGAGTGCTTTAGTTGTCGCGCTGAGTCTCAATGCCCTTAAAAGTCTCTCTGTTGAACAGTACAAAAAGTTTAAAAGCCTGTTGGACTTTTTTATTACTATTGATAAAAATGTATCGCTGTTTGAATGGAGTCTTCAACATATTATAGAACGCCCTTTAGAGATGCATTTGGGGCTTCGCAAAGTTCCCAAAACAACAGCGAGTAATCTTGGTGCCATAAAAGAGGAGGTAGAGATACTTTACTCTATGTTAGCCCAAGCACAATACAGTGATGAATCAGAGGCGAAAAAAGCGTTTGATATGACCAAAAAAGAGATGCATGCAGGCGCCCTGCAGTATGTGCCGTTAGATGCTATCGACCATCAGCGGTTTATCAATGCTGTAACAGCGATAGAGCGTGCAAAACCTGCTATTGCGGAACGTGTATTTGAAGGAGTTCTTCATCTTATTAAAAGTGATGGCAAGGTCTCAAAAAGTGAAAATGCCTTTGTGCATGCCATCGCCCAACTCATGCAGGTGCCATTGCCTCGTGAGTTCTCATTAGAGAAGGTTGATTAATGAAAAGTATAGAGACGCTCACTGCTGAAGGGGTGACTTTAAAAGAGGTGGAGTTGATGTTGACGGTAGAGGAGTTAAAAGCTTACGCCTCTTACTGCATTCAAAATGACCTGAAGTTTAATGACTGGATCAGAAGCTTGGCGAAAGAGGCACTGGAAAAAGCACCTAAGTAAGCTTTTTTTATATCAGTCCTAAAAGTGCGACAAACAGTACGGGTGGTGTAATCACCAAGCCCACTTTCATATACTCTATCCAACCGATTTTGACCCCTTTTTGCGCCAAGACATGTAACCAGAGTAGGGTGGCGAGTGAACCGATAGGGGTCATTTTTGGCCCAAGGTTAGAGCCTAAGATGTTCGCATAGACAAGAGCCTCATTACCTACATAGCCCACCTTGTCTATGGCGATGTCCATAATCATAATAGTAGGCATGTTGTTCATAACAGAGCTGATGACAGCAGAGAGAAAGCCTGTACCGATGATAGCCACTGCTGAGCCCTGATGACTGAGTGCTTCAATCCATGAAGCGATGATGTCAGTGAGTCCTGCATTTTTAAGACCATAAACTACCACATACAGCCCGATACTAAACCAAACCACCTGCCAAGGTGCACCTTTTATAGTCTCAAGTGGTTTCACTGCTTTATAGTAAGTCGCTATGGCTAAGAAAAGCACAGCGCCTCCCAAGGCAAAAAATGAGACGGGCAGTTGGTAATGGTCACCCACAAGGTAGCCCACCATCAAGAGTGCCAAAAAGAGCCAACTAAGTTTAAAGAGGGTCTGGTTTTTAATGACAGAAGCGGGTTCTGGGAGTAGGGTCACATCAACCGTAAGCGGGATATCTTTTCTAAAATAGACCCACAAAACGGCTATGGAGGCAACGATACTTAGCAGGTTGGGCAGCAACATGTTTTTAGCGTACTCTAAAAAGCCGATGTTAAAGTAGCCTGCGGTGACGATGTTGGTGAGGTTAGAGATGACGAGTGGATTAGATGCACTGTCTCCGATGAAGCCTCCTGCCATCAAAAATGCAAAAATAGGGAGCGGTTTCATCTTAAGGTACTTCATCTTGGCAAGCAAGATAGGGGTCAAGATGAGTGCAGCACCATCGTTGGCAAAAAAGGCTGCAACAAGTGCTCCTAGTAGTAAGATGTAGACAAACATCTTATTACCACTTCCACCACTGAGTTTTGCCATCTTAATAGCGGCCCATTCAAAAAAGCCGATCTCATCAAGAACCATAGAGAGGATGATAATGCCGATGAAGGCGAGTGTCGCGTCCCAGACGATGTCGGTGACGGTAATGACATCGTCGAAACTGACCACACCTAAAAGCAGGGCAACTATAGCACCGATAACAGCAGTAGTACCGATTTGCAGACCTTTAGGTTGCCATATTATAAAAAGTAAAGTCACTAAAAATAGACCAAATGCGAGAATCATCATCTTCCTTTTTCTCTGAGTTTTCTGTTTTGATGTGGAACTATAGCCAAATTGTTTTATTAAATCAATATATCTTGATATAGTAATTTTATTATGTTACACTTTCATATACAAATGAAGGAGTGAAGATGGATGTCTTTCTTAAAACAGCTGCCGCCCTTAATGATGAGACTAGAGTCTTGTTATTGCGCTTTTTGGATGAACATGGAGAGTGTTGTGTTTGTGACCTGCAACATTCACTTGAGATGATACAGTCACGTCTCTCACGACATCTCAAGATACTTAAAGAGGCAGGGTTTGTAAGAGTGGAGCGTAAAGGGACCTGGGGGTACTATAGTATTAGAACACCTCTGGATCGTTTTCGTCTTGAGGCATTAGAAGAGATCAAACATCTTGATATCACACTACCGCCCCTTCAAAAAATTTCAGAAAATGGAGATTGTAAAATATGAGTAAAAAACAGGTATTGGTACTATGTACAGGAAACAGTTGTCGTTCAGTTATGGCAGAGGCGATCTTAAATGCACAGCTTGGAGAGTGTGTCGAAGCACAGAGTTCAGGGGTTAAAGCCAGTGGTAAGATCAACCCCAATGCTCAAGCGCTTTTAGAGTCGAAGGGCGAGTGGAGATCAACGTATCACTCTAAGGTGATAGAGAGTGTCTTAGAGACCCCTTTTGACCTTATTGTGACTGTGTGTGATCATGCAAAAGAGACCTGTCCTATGTTCCCAAAAGCTGTGAAGACCATTCACATAGGGTTTGATGATCCAAGCGGAAAGGCGGTTGAAGAGTATGCCAAGACCTATGACCTTATACAAAAAGAGTTACTTCCTATAGTCAAAAAAGAGCTTTGTGAGGATTAAGGTGAGCCTGACTTTGATAGTCGATCATAGTAAGCCATGAGAAAATCTACTGTAAAAACACAGATTATGACAAGCTTATAGTACAATACTTAAAAGTACTTATATTCTAAGGCAATACAGATGGAATTTTATTACGCTGTTTTAAACTTCATACTTGCGGGAGTAGTTGGTGTGATCGGTATCTTGACGCTGCGTAAAGTGAGTACACCACATGAAGTTGTGTTCGCCTCTCTACCACTTTTGTTCGCACTGCACCAATTGACTGAAGGCTTTGTCTGGCTTGGTGTTGGTGGTATGATTGACCATCGTGCCCTTGAAATCGCCAAAGGTGTCTTTATCTTTTATGCCCAGGGATTGCTCCCTTTTCTTATCCCTCTTGCTATCTGGCTGATCGAAAAAGATGGATATCGACGAAAGCTTCTTGGTATCATGACCTTTTTGGGTCTCATCCTTACGAGCTACTCTCTTTATGGTCTTGCCATATACCCCAGCAGTGTCCGTGTCATCAACAACACCCTCTTTTATAATAATAACTGGACCGCAAACTACTATGATGCTGTACTCTATATTATTACCACCTGTGGGGCCCTGCTTTTAAGCAGCAGCTTGTCTGTACGCATCTTCGGTCTGCTTAACTTTATAGGTCTTGTCCTCATCTTCTGGCTGAGACCTTACGGCTTCACATCCATCTGGTGTCTCTATGCTGCAGCCATAAGCGGTTTGCTCTACTTCTACTTTGTCGAACGCCGTATTCTCTTTTTACAGAGACTTAAAGAGACAGAAAATGCATTCACAAGAAAGCTCGAAGATGAGTTGCAATACCTGAAGGCCAAGCACTTCATTACTAAAAAGAGGAACTAAA
>JALSUN010000144.1 GCA_027061425.1 Helicobacteraceae bacterium | reverse complement strand
AAAAACTTTCTTAAACCCCCTATCACCCTCTCTTAACCCTTAACCTATAGTTATGCCTATTGTGGTCGTAAAGTAGTAATTATGCTACTTTTCCTGACCTTTTGAGGACTCTTCTGAGTCCAGTTCTCCTACATTTAGGAGAGAGGAATTTAAGATGATTTACAAAACAACCACCAGTTATCCACTAGAAACGGTTAAAGCACAGTTAGAAGAGAAGGCTAAAAAAGTCGGCTTCGGTGTTTTAGGTTCCTATGAGTTTAAAAAAATACTCAAGTCCAAGGGTTTTGAAATCCGTCGTGACATCACGGTCTATGAGCTGTGCAATCCTGCAGGTGCTGAAGAAGCACTTAACACCATCCCTGAGATCTCGGTCTATCTACCGTGTCGCATCTCTATCTACAGTGAAAACGATGTCACTGTTTTAGCCACTATTGGTCTTGAAGATATGTTGGCAAGTGCTGATGTGGATGAGACCTTTAAAGGTTTTATGGAGCAAATCTTCAACAACATACATGCCGTGATGAACTCATGGTAGACCTTAATACAAGAGAGATAAAATGAGACGATTATTGACCTGTGCACTCTTTAGTGCGACCCTCTATGCCGACAGTTTTGAGAGCTTTTTAGAACGTGCTGTAACGCAGAGTCCCTTTCTAAAAGCCAGCACCTTACAGATAGAGCAATCTAGTGAAGCTGGAAGCGCTTTAACCCGTTATGAAAACCCTAACTTAGAGTTAGAAGCTTCTTACTTTAATCCCGATGTGGGTGATGGTGACATTGGCTACCGCGCGGCTTATGCACAGCCTATCCGTCTTTGGGGTGTGGGTGACAACCGGGAAGATTTGGCAGATGCCAACGTAGCTCTGGCTAAAGCTAACTATACCCAAACTCGTGCAGCTTTTGAACGTGACATCTCTTTGCAGTACACTGCTTATGCTGAAAATGATAAGATGTTGGTCTTAGCACTTGAAGAGCTTGAAATCGCTAACAATATCTACGAGATATCCAAGGCGCGTTATGAAGCGGGAAGTATTTCTCGTGGTGTCATGCTACAGGCCAAAGTCGATAGAAATATGGTCGTAGCTCGCGTTCAAACACTATCGTTGAGTAAACAGCGTCAATATTATAACCTTCTAAAAAATGCTGGTATCACTGAAGAGATCACTCTCGATACAGAGCACACTTTTGCCTTTATGTCCTCTGCTAATGCAAAAAACCCTGAGCTATTACAGCTTGACAAGAGACTCAAAAGCGCGCAAGCTAATGCTGAATTTAACTCTAACAAAATAGAGTGGATGAGCTTAGTAGGTGAGTATGAAAAAGAACCTAGTCAAGATATCTTTCGTTTTGGAGCCTCAATACCTCTCGCTTTTTTCAACACGAAAACCCAAGAGAAGCAGATCGCAACCTTAGAAGCCAAACGCAGTGAGATGTTAAACAACAATACACAAAACCAACTCGACATCGAGGTGAAACGTCTTGTCTTTGAAGCAGAAGCACTTAACAAACTTCAAGAGATCGATGAAGAGATTTTAAAAGATGAAGAAGAACTTCTAGAGATGTATGAGTCAGGTTATAAAATCGCTAACATCAATCTACTTGCTCTTCAAGATGCCAAAAGCAGACTCATAGAGACCAAAGAACGCCTTATCAAAATCAAGATAGAGCGCGACCGCAATGCCATCATTCAAAACTATTTACAAGGAAATTATAATGATTAAGATACTACTTCCCCTAACACTTTTACTCACAACACTCACCGCAGTTGAGATCCCTACCAAGCACGCCGAAGTCCGCAAGTTCGGTCAGGCAGTCGAGCTTAATGCCAAGGTGGTTCAACTCTCTAACGCCAAGCAGAACATCATGTCTATGGTGGGCGGCCACATCGAGAAATACTATGTCAAACCTGCGCAAAAGGTCAAACGCGGTGACAAGATCGCACTAATAGAGTCTATTATGATCTCCAAGATGACAGCAGAGTACATTTCGCTACAAGAGCAGTACCGCGCACTCAACAAAAACTATGAAAACACTAAAAAGCTGTACGATCAGGGTATGACTTCACAACAAGAACTTAACAACCAGAGCATCAAACGTGACGCGATGCGCTCCCAGATCAATGCCTTGCAGTCACAGTTAAAGACGATGGGCATTAGAACCAACAAGCTTAAAAAAGCCTCGGCAGATTATATCTTGTATGCGCACAGTGATGGTAAAGTGGCAGAGATATTACAACCGTTGCACTCTGTTATTAACGAAGAGACTCCTATTGTGACTATCGTGAAGCGCAGTGACTCTTACATACAGTCTTACCTGCCTTTAGAATATGCAGAGAAGGTCAAAATAGGACAAAAAGTAGTTGTGGATTATGCCAAACAAAAAGTGGTGACCTATGTAACTCAGATCATGCCAGAAGTGGACACGACGACCCAACGTATCATTGTTCTCTCTGCTATGGCTGACAAAAAACAAGAGCCTTTCATTAATGCTTATCTCGGAGCTACCCTCTACTTTGACGCCACAGAAA
>JALSUN010000143.1 GCA_027061425.1 Helicobacteraceae bacterium | reverse complement strand
ACTAGGCGTTAAAGAGCCTTCCAAAATTAGTGACAAACAACTTACACTGCTTGACATCGATCTCTCTCAAAAAGAGAATTGGGAGGCACTAGCACTTGGAAAAAGTATCTCTGACGCCCGTGCAGAGCTTTTTGTACTGCTAAATGATATAGCAACCAAAGCCAACCAAGAGAAGATTATTAAAAACTATAAGGCGCTACAGGCCTTTCGAAAAGTACCAACCCAAGCAGCCACTAAAAAAGACACACCTCAAGAGGCTGTTACAGGTGATGTGACCATCTACTGTGATGGCGGATGTTCGCCCAACCCCGGTGCTTCTGGCTCTGGTGTGGCACTCTATAGAGGAGGGCAGGTGACCGA
This sequence comes from Helicobacteraceae bacterium, assembly GCA_027061425.1. Classification (GTDB taxonomy): domain Bacteria; phylum Campylobacterota; class Campylobacteria; order Campylobacterales; family Sulfurimonadaceae; genus Sulfonitrofixus. The sequence continues at coordinate 2,189 of JALSUN010000143.1, read as the reverse complement.
ACTTTGGTATGGCCTACATGAAAGTAATGGTACTAACAACACTGCCGAGCTTAACGCGCTTTATGAGTCACTTGTGATGGCACAAAAAGAGTTGGCTCAAGGTCATAAAGTAGAGATACGTTGTGACTCTATGTACTCTATAAACTGCATTAAGGTTTGGGCTGTTGGTTGGGAGCGAAAAGGGTGGACGAAAAAAGGTGGCGCCATTAAAAACCTAGAGGTCATCAAAAAAATGTACGCACTTTACACTCAAATCAAAAACAAGGTCTCTCTACAACACATAAAAGCCCATGCTGGTTTTGAAGGTAATGAGTTGGCTGACAGAATGACAGGGTATGCCCGCCAAAAGAGAGAACGTGATTTTGTGCGTTACTCTAAACCTATAGATGTTTCAGAAATTCTAAGTATGACAGCGGGCTAGAATTCAAAAAGATGAATGATAAGTCGTTACTAGTTTGTACGCTCTATAGGCTATAATGTCACAAAACATTTTAAGGTATTTTTATGGCCAAACATCCAAGCACACTTGAACAATTTCGCTCTTTCTGTTTTCAAAACAATGCTACTGACTTTGAACAGGCAGTAGAGTACTTCGCTGTATTTGGTGGTATGGGGTGGAAGGTTGATATGAGTCGTTCCCTCGATGAGCTTATAGAAGAGAAGATTCTTAAAAACTACCGCTATATCCATGGAGATATCGCTAAGGTAACACAAAGTGACAGAACCTATCATAGCCTTTTAAGTGGTTTGTCTCTTGGTGATGCACGTGAACACTCCGCTTTTAAACGGGCTAATGTGACACGACAAGAGGGAGAAGAGGGCATAGACTTTTTAGTAGAGAACAACCTGCTTATACGTAAGACTTCAGAGGCACAACCGCTTAATGAACGTGAAGAGGTCTCTGCTAAACTCTACCTAAGCCTCCCATTTTTTCGTTTTTGGTTCTCTACCATATCTCCTTATTATAAAGGGATTCGTGATGGAGACTATAGTGAAGTTAAAAAGAGACTTATCAGTATGAAACAAGACTTTAGTCAGGTTATCTATATGGACCTCATTAAAGAGGCCTTATCTCTACAGATGAGAGATGATGCCATAGAGAAGATAGGTGCTTACTGGGATAAAAATAACGAGATCGACATTTTGGCTAAAACAAAATCTGGTAAGATCATGGCTGGTAGTTGTAAGTTTGCTAAGGCGAAAATGAAAAAAAGTGATCTGAGTGCACTCAAAGAGGTTTGCACAAAAGTGGCACTGGATGCAGATGTTTTTGTACTGTTTTCTAAAAGTGGGTTTAGTAATGAACTTAAAAAAGAGAAGGGTGCTACGCTTAAACTACTGACCATGAAGCATCTTTATCCCCTTATGGATAACCTGAGTGAAAAAGATCAATTGGTCTATACTAACAAAAAGTATTAGTGCTGAAACGATTTTGAAACGCCAATCCTTTATACTTAATATAAAGGATTGAAGATGCAAAATGTAAAACTGATTGTTTGGATAACGATTTTGGCTGTAGGCATGTTTTTTTTAAGTGGATGTATTAGTCGACCAAGCCATCATATGCCACATGGACCAAGACACTTACAAAATGATAAAAATATCAAAAATTTTGAGATGACATGTACTGATCTTACTGTGAATAACAAAATATACTAAGAGATAATGCTCTTAAAATACAGTGACTTTTTATATGTTGTATTTAAATAGCCTAAAGTTATAGTATTTAATCACAGTTTCTTCAGCTATAATCATTGTTTATATAAGACTACTAAAGAGATGCTGTGAAAACAAACACAACGTACTATACAACACGACATGCTTTTGAACATTTTTTAAAAGAACAGTCTATTGTAGACACATCAAAGACATTGATTCAACTGTTTATGAGTATAAGAGAACATGAAGAGATTGCTAATGTGCTTCATGATATCTTACAAGTGTTACCTAGTGCATCTCTTATCGGCGCCACGACAGATGGTGAAATATGTAATGGTCATGTGTCCACTGAACAATGTGTTATTTGCATTACTCAGTTTAAGAAAACTGAAGTAAAAACGGCATTGATAAAGAATGAAAAAGGTGCCTATAATACAGGTCAAGATCTGGTTAAAGCACTCTATCAAAAAAATGCCAAACTTCTTATCGCTTTTTGTGATGGTCTTAACGATAATGGTGATGCTTATATA
>JALSUN010000142.1:24249-29492 GCA_027061425.1 Helicobacteraceae bacterium | reverse complement strand
GGCGTTGTCGGGGTCCAGCTGCATCAGTTTGTCTACAATAGCTGTTGCGATAGTGATCACCAGATGCGGATCGGTTGAGTAGTGGGGATTTCCTTGTGCATGGACATCACCAAAGGCACGAGAAACCGCTGCGGGCTTATCGATCATCGCTATGGAGTGCGAGATGTCTAAAAGCCCTTTGGCACCGTTTTGTATGTTTCTGTTGTGGGCATTTTGGATGAGTGGCGGCAGCCAACCGAGTTCCAGTCCTCCGCCATTCATGATGAGCAGGTCGGCACGACGGAGTTTGGAGAGTAGTGAGGGTTTAGGGACGATGAAATGGGGGTCATACTTGGAACTTCCCAGTACGGTTACACTCACTAAATCACCTCCGACTTCCTGAGTGATAGCACCCAGAGTTGAGTAGGTTGTATCGACTCTTAGAGAGGCAAAAGCAGAGGATGATAGTAGTAGCGTAAGCAGTAGTAATTTTTTCATAATATTTTCCTAGTAAGCGTGGGCGCCATGGGCACCTGCAGCAATGTTGAGTGTCATCATCACTGTGTTAATGTTTTTGCGTTGGCCGGCAATGATCTTGCTTCTGTCGTAGGAGTAGTTGAGCCGCAGACGTGACATAGGGAATGGTTTGTACTCCAGCATCGCGGTAACTCTGTCAAGGTTGTCCGTGTTAACACCACTGTAGGCAGAAAGATCGGTATCATTTTTGGTGAGGGCATCGTAACGGATGCCTGTCGAATAGTTATTACTGTACTGATAGACGAGCTGGGTGTAGAGTCCTGCCTGTCTGTCTGTCTTGGCTGCGCTTATGACTTTGTTTCGCTGTAGGTACTCGCTCTGCCATGTCAGTGCACTGTAGCTTCCGAGCTGCTCGCGCATGGTGAGGTCGACGCCGTAAATATCACTGCTGTTCTTTGCAGTGGTTTTACCGTGGGCTATGCTGACGCCGCCGAGTATGGAAAGCTCATCACCTATATCTATGCTCGATTTGAGATACCCTACGATGAGGTTCGGTGATTCTGTGTCGCCGAAGCTTCTCTCGTTCGTCCCTTGAAGTCCTTCAACACCTGCCATGATGTAGGTGTCGGTTGGAGCGACCCACTGCAGCTGAATGCCGGGATCACTGATGGCATCGGGACCAAAGAGCGACTTGTATATCAGTGCCTGTTCATCGAAGTTCCAGGAGTGTTGGTGCTTTTCGTTGAGCCGTCCAAAAGCACTTTTGAACTTTCCTGCTTTGATACGCAAGCCTGCTGGTAAACTTGTCGTAGTGACAAAGGCTTCGTCTATCTCAAGTTCATTAGGGTGCATGTGTAAAAAGGCAAAGGCTTCGAAGTAGGGATCGACGACAGAGTGTACTGCAAATTCGGCATAATTAAGGTTGTAGCCTCTGTTTTTGTTAAAAGGCAGTTCGGCATCGCCGCTGGCTATATAACCAGGAACAGCGAAGTTCTCATAGGCGCTGTTGTTCACATCCCGATAGACTGCCGACATGTTTAAAATCATAGCGATGTCCGGTAGATAGGCATTTTGTGAGAAGCTGGCACTGGTGTTGACACTGCTTTGCTGTTTTGATTCAAGCGTCTCTACGCGTGAAAGCAGTTTTTGAGTAGTCTCCTGCTGCTGTTTGAGTTGTGCTTTCAGCGTATCGGTCTCGCTGTCTGCGAACAGGGCGAGGGTACTGAAAAGTGATAGAAAAAGAAATCTTTTTTGCATAGGTAAATATCCATTGTTTTTATGTAACCAAAGATCTTACTAAAATAGATCGAGACTTTGGGTCAAAAGTGGCTCTTTGTTGGAGAGCAAATATATAATAAAGGTTAGTAGTGTATTTAGCTAAAAAGAGGAGGCGCACGTGAAGAAAAGGCAAGCTTTTCCTGGTGCAGGTAGGTTGTTTTTGGAAAGAGGATCGCTTCAAAAAGCGTGGTGACAGCTGTCAGGTCGAGCATTTCTTCTGGAACCAGACCACTGTCGTGCTGAACCAATGTACAGATCTGACAGTTGCTACTGTCATGATGCGGTGCAAGTTCATGAAGACTGGTTGTAATGGTGCTGATAACAAAAAGTATCGCTATAAGCGACTGTAAAGACCATTTCATAACTGAAATTTTAGCAAAACCTTACTTATAAAGACTCTACACAGTTCTTTCCCGAACGTTTTGCAGCATATAAAGCGCTATCTAAACGCCCAAAAAGTCCCTCTTTTGTGTCGTTTTTAAGACAGCCAGTTACCCCAAAACTGCTGGTGATCCTACAGTCTATACCTATGTCTAATTTACTGATCTCTTGACGTAATATCTCTGCCAGTTTGACAGCATTTTCTTGAGAAGTTTTAGGGAGAAGTAGTAAAAACTCCTCTCCACCCCAACGTACAAAAATATCATCTTGACGGATTTTTTGTGTAATGATGCTACTTAACAAGATAAGTACACGATCTCCAGTAAGGTGACCGTAGTTGTCATTGATGAGTTTAAAGTCATCTATATCTAAGAGTATAAAAGCACAAGGGATGTTTTCATGGGCAAAGTTATCAAGATGTTTTTGATACACATACTCGAGGTAACTTCTATTGTAGGCACCGGTCAACTTGTCATGGTTGGCTTGATATTCAAAACGCTTTGCTTGTTGCTCTATCTCTGTGACATCGGTCATTGAGATAAGGAAGGTGTCATTTGGTAGTTGACTAAGGTTAAGTTTGAGTACTCTTTTTTGCTGGGTGGGTTCATGGATGACAACGCCTAAAACATCTCTGTCTTTAATGGTAGAGATACAGGGACACCCCGGATCATCGTTCTCTATATCTTTGGTAGAGAAATAACCCTCTTCATCTTCAAATATATCCATAACACAATGAAATTTTTTCTGTAAAGCTTCAACATTTTCAAGTGCAAAAAACTCTAACAATGCTTTGTTGGCATGTACCATCTTAGTTTTGCGTGTAAGTAAAAAGAGGGTACCGCTGTAATCGAGGACATTTTCTAAGGTCTCTTTGAGTGTTTTCTCATTTTCTTCACGTTCACGCTCTTTTGTGATATTTGTTGAAAAAATAACATAAGCTTTTTTACCAAAATAGTGGGTGTAATAAATTTGAGAACGGCTTGGATAAAGAGTACCATCTTCTCTGCGATGTACACTCTCAGAAGAGAGTACTTCATGCTCTTTCATTGCCCCTTTTAGACCCTCTACTTTTTCTTGAGTCATATCAGGGTTGATGTCATAGATGTCCATGGTGTAAAGAGTCTCTTTGTCATAACCTAATGTTGTGACAGCTTTGTCGTTTGCATAAAGGTAGGTAAGAGAGGTCGCATCAACGATATATACTTCATTTACGGTGTTCTCTATTAAAAATGAGAGTTCAGAGTGGCGGTTTTGTTCCTCTTTGAGTTCACTCAGATCGTAGACTGTACCCACTGTACGGTTGAGCGTGCCTCCTGTAGTAAAGCCTAAGTGTGTAATAATTTTTATATATCGTAGTTTCCCATTGGGCATAATCAGACGACAACTAAGCTCGTACCCTTCTTGTTTTCTGTTAGCTTCTTGGAGGACTCCTAAGGCTTCTTTCAAATCATCAGGGTGTATACGCTTACGAAGCAGTGTCATGAGTGCACTATAGCCATTGTGTTTATGGTGACGATCTTTAACACCAAAAAGCTCTTGTGCAATACCTGAAAAGTGTATGTAGTCGTCAGTATGCGAACGAACGAAATACCCAATACGTCCTGTCTCAACTACAGTGTTGAGAAGTTGCTGGTTGAACTCATACTCTTTTTGTGTAGCTGTAAAAAGATGACTGAGTGCTTTAAAAGTACGGCTAAAGTCACTATTGACATGGCTGCTTTTAAGAGTACGCGGTACAACAGGTTTCTCTATATTTTCACTGAGTGCAACAAAGGTCAAGGTCTCATTAAAAAGGTAGTTTTCACCCTCATGGTGGTAAAACTCACCATAGGTAAAAAAGCCTGCAGTAGGCGCGATCTCTGCATAAGGTTCTATTTCTCTATAAATAACATCACTCATAAAACGGCGGCGCGCCATACAGGAGTAGATGAAGAAGGTCTCAACATTACTTCTAGAGACCTCCTGGGCTTTTTCTAAAGAGTTACTGAGGATTTGGCTGATGTCAGCAAAACCTAACGAGACTTTGTCACCTTCCTTAAGGTTACCTGCAAAAGAGAGAGACCCATCGTCAAACTTACCTACTGCTGCACGGGCATAAAAGTGGCCGTTACGCTGTAATAAGAGCGGAAACTCTATCCCGACATTAGGAAAAGAGGCTTCAACCTCTTTTCCAAGATATTTTCCATAAGCTTGTGCAGCGGGCATATAGTCTATCTCATAGACACGGTTCTTGTCTACTTTCGTAATGGTCATTAATTTACCAAGGGGTTGCCAGTCAAAACTGTAATTAGTCTCAACATAGAGATGGTCTGAGTTCAGACTGACCCCAACAGCACCTTGAGCGATAATCTTTCTACCATGGATGACATAGGTCTGTGTAAATGTAGCGTTGTCTCCTGCCATTCCTCCTGCTACAGGAATGTCTGGTGCTGTATGATGAATACTAGAGAGGTAAGCCTCTCCATTTGAAGCCCCGTCACTAAAGGTGATAATGAGTTTGGTATTATTGCTGCAGAGTCCATGGGTCAGATCTTTTGCAAGTGATGCTTCATCTGTTCCACTAAATCCAACAGAACGAAGTTGTGTTGTCTCAAAAATAGTGATAGCGATGATAGTTGTATTAGTATAGACATTCCCTGACTCTATCTCGCCATCAGTGGTAGCACCTATCACGGTTGCTAAGGGTAACTCTTGGTTTAAAGTGTCTAAAATCTGTTGTAGTTTTTTGAGGTTGTTATGTAGAGTGCTGAAAACTTGAACAAGAACATTGTCCAATTTACTGTATTTTGACAGTTGTGCTGCTTTTAGCTTTTGTGTTTCAAACAGTGTTATGGTCTCTGTCTTCAAGCATCTCCTTCTAAATAATTCTGTTTTCTTGCGTTGTTAATCTGTTGAAATTTGATATATTATATAATACATTTTGCAAATATTACTAATGAATAGATCAAAAACAGTTATAAGCAACAGACAATAATTAAGGCGGCAGAGTAATTGGTAGATATTGTAGATAAAAGAGAGTCTTTTTGGAGCATACTATCACTTATAAATGTTAGGATTAATCTTTTATATATTCGATTGAGTGTGACATTGATAGCCTGACCAAAAAAGCCTCTACTGATACTCTACGA
>JALSUN010000142.1:0-24149 GCA_027061425.1 Helicobacteraceae bacterium | reverse complement strand
CCTGCCATTAAGACTGTACCAAAAACATTGGCAGACATATTGATAGCTGCTAGGAAATAACTGCCCCCTTGAAGTAAAAAGAAGCTCTCCATCGCAAATGTTGAGTAGGTAGTGAGCGCTCCCAAAAAACCTGTGGTTAAAAAGGATTTCATGTTGACAGAGAGTGCTGTGTCTTGTGTTGTATTTGCAAAAATGGCAAATAAAATGCCGATTATGAGTGAGCCGATGAGGTTAACAGTTAAGGTTCCAAAAGGGAGGGTGTGGGGAAACTGGGTGGAAACAAGACCGTTAAGATAAGCACGTGTGATCGCACCTAAAAAACCACCCATACCAATAGCGAGTAAAGTCTGCCAACCCATCATCTACCCTAACTGTCCAGTTTGGCGATGTACTCATCGTAAGTGTTTTGCATTTTTACTTGTAGATCTTCAAGCCAGGTCTCATTTCTCTTTGAGGCGATAAATGGCTCCAAATAGACTACGGTGATGCTGCCTATACTGCCTGACTTGTTTTTGAGGTTGAAATAGCGTGCGGTGTTAATGAGTACAACAGGCTGTACCTTAAGTTCAAACTTGTCGGCAACCATTTTTGCTCCAGGTTTGAACTTTAACATTTTAGGACTACTTTGTCGGGTACCTTCTGGAAACATCACAACACAACGTCCTTGATCAAGACGTTTTTTGGTCTCACGTACTAATGAGACTAAGGCAGCCTTAGAACCACGATCAACTGCAATGTCATCTGAGAGGCGAATGGCCAGACCAAAAAATGGAACACTAAAAAGCTCTTTTTTGGCGACCCATACAAGGTCTCTAGTCGTTGTACACTCTAAAGCTGAAATATCTATATCACTCTGATGGTTGGCGATGAGCATCTGCGCTTCTGGATCGATTTTACCAACAGTTTTGACAGGATTTAGCATCAAAGTATGGATAAAACAAGAGGCAATTTTAGAGGCATAAGGTTTTGGAACAAGTTTCCAAATAAGCATCTTTATGGAAAGACCTGTAAAGATGATGATAATATCAAAAAACCAATTAATTCGAGCAAATATCGTCTTCACTGACCCATCCTATTTTTTTGTTATGTGTGATCTGTTTAAAACCTTTCACACTGTGCTTGACCTCGAACTCACCTTGCGTATCCAAGACTTCAAAAACAGTAGCATTGTCTATAGGTAGCAAAAACAGAGGGGTGTTGGCATTGACACATATGATCTCTGATGGTGCAGACTGTAAGGCGATAAATCCAGCAGGAAAGATGATGAAAAGGGCGATCCACCACTTACGATAAACGATGAGTAAAAGGAGCAAAACAACAATAACTGCGGCAGCAATACCGATCTTGATGATGTTGTGTTTACTCTCTGTAGGTTTGAGGTCAGACTGTGTGGAGACAGAGTCATCTATCACTTCTACAGGGATTTTCACCTTCATATAACGCTCTTTTTTGAGGTTAAAGTAGGTGAACTCCAGTTTGTCATACTTTTTAGGGATCACTGCATAGTAGGTCATGCTAGAATTATAGATACCACTTTTAGAACGTTCAAACCCCTGTTCGTTGGCATTTTGAAGTTTAAAGGCTTTGATATTACAGTATTTTGCTTCTGCTTCAAAGGTGATGATGTTGTGCTTTTTATCATACTTCTTGGCATCTACAGAAGTCACCTTAAAATCATTGGCAAGGATGTGTGAAAACTTCTTGTCAGGATTTAAGGTGACACCATCTATCTTTAAGCCCTCAAGTGAAGTGCTGTTTTTACCGATGGAAACAGTCACTTTGGGAAGTTTAATGTTACTGGAAGTCGTTAAAAAGTAAAAAGTGTCTAAGACATAACTACCTTTGTCTTTACGGTAAGGGACACCATTCTGAAGGCGGACACCCTTACCATGCGTAAAGTTATAACGAAGCTTTTTATGTTGACCGATCGTAGAGAGGGTCTTGTAGGTAACAGAGAAGTAGGCGCCATTAAAAAGACGTTTTGGAAGGTCATCTTCATCTGCATAAGAGAGGTAGATCACCTTTTGGTTAGCGACAGCATTACTCGGTGCGACAAAGGTGAAGAAGATCAGCGTGAGCGCAAGGAGTAACTGTTTCAAACTACATTAGTCCTTCAAGCATCTTGATCCCATCTGCAGAACCAAGAACCTCTTCCATAGCACGTTCTGGGTGAGGCATAAGACCAAAGACATTTTTCTCTTTGTTACAGATACCTGCGATGCTGTCTACAGAACCATTAGGGTTTTGGATATTACCTTGAGCGTCACAATACTGAAGAAGTACTTGATCATTAGTATAAAGCGCTTCAAGACCAGCATCATCTATAAAGTAGTTACCATCATGATGCGCGATAGGAATGTTAACCACATCACTGTTGTCAAATTTCTCTAAAAAGCTATTGCTGTTACTGGCAACTTTGAGGTTGTGGTGTTTAGAGATGAAGTGCAAGTGCTCGTTACGCTTGAGTGCGCCGGGGAGCATGTGTGTCTCTGTTAACACTTGAAAACCATTACAGATACCCAGTACTTTTTTACCCGCTTGTGCATGGGCTTTAACAGCTTTCATAATCGGAGACTTAGAAGCGATAGCGCCTGAACGTAAGTAGTCACCATAAGAGAAACCACCTGCAATGACGATAAGGTCCAAGTCTTCTGCCACTGTAGCATCTTCATGCCATAGTATAGAGGTCTCAGCGCCTAACTTTTCAAAAGCGTACTGTGTGTCGTACTCGCAGTTGGTACCTGGGAATTGAACGATACCTACTTTCATTACTTTACCAACTCGATGTCATAATCTTCTATAACTGTGTTGGCGAGAAGGTCTTCACACATTTTTGTAACTTCTTCACGTGCTTTCGTCTCATCGTTTTCAGAGAGTTTTAAAACGATCTGGCGTCCTATACGAACGTCATCTACCTTCTCAAAATGAAGAGAGTCTAGTGCATGATGCACCGCCTTGCCTTGAGAGTCTAGTACACCATTTTTTAGTGAGATGTTGATAATTGCAGTCATTGTTTTCCTTTTTTGTTCAAAATTTAGTTCAGTACTTTTGTACCCAAGCCTTCGTCCACCAAACCCTTAGGGTCATGGTTCTTGTTATTTACGCCGCTTTATCCTTTAACTATGATAAGGGCTTTGATAATGTCGGTAGCCTCTTTAAGTTGAATGTCTTTAGTCAACTGTTGGTCGGTGATGATGGTCTTGTCATCTTCATCTTCTTTTTGCTCTTTTTTCTTACCATCTACTTTTTCAAGTTCACTCTCTAGGTGCTTTTTAAGGTCCGCCTCTTTTAGCATAAACTTGTTCTCTACAGTGTCTACAGAACCAGCAAGGACTTTAATGTCTGGAGTAACACCCACTGCTTGGATCGTACGTCCACTTGGAAGGTAGTAGCGTGCAACTGTGAGTTTAATAGCATCTGTAGCGGTAATCGGCAAAATGACCTGTACCGAGCCTTTACCAAAGGTTTTAGTCCCTATGACTACACCACGTTTATGGTCTTGCAGTGCACCACTGACGATTTCTGAAGCTGAAGCACTTCCACCGTTTACAAGAACAATAAGAGGTGCCTTTGTTAAAGTGTTTGACGCTTTTGCACTGTACGTCTCATTTTCACGAGAATCACGTCCCTTTTGTGAAACGATCTTACCTTCATCCACAAATATATCTACCAATCCAACGGCTTGGTTTAAAAGCCCTCCTGGGTTGTTACGAAGGTCTAAGATGACACCTTTGTTATGCTTAGGGTGTTCTTTAAGTGCTTTGGTTACGCCATCAACAACTTTTTTGTCAAAACTTGTAACACGGATGTAAAGTATGTCATCACCAATAGTTTTAGCATAAACTGACTCTATTTTAATGATATCACGAACAATATGAATCTCAAGAGGTTTCGACTCGCCACTACGAACGATACTAATATCGATAGGGTCACCTTTTTTACCACGCATAATGCTAACAGCCTCGTCGAGACTCATACCAAGAGTTGACTTGTCGTTAATCTTCAAGATGATATCGCCTGCTTTCATACCTGCTTTGTCAGCAGGAGTACCTTCAAGTGGTGCGATAACAGTGAGGGCACCATCTTTCATACCCACTGTAATACCGAGGCCACCAAACTCTCCGTTGGTCTGTACTTTAAGGCTTTCAAAACTTTTAGCATCAAGGTAGTTTGAGTGGGCATCGAGGTTGGTCATCATCCCTTTAAGGGCCTTGTCCATCAACTCTTCTATGGTTAAGTTGTCCACATTGTACTTCTCTACAATGCTTAACACTTTAGTGAACTTTGCCAGGGCCTGTAGGCGTGATGCCTCTACAGTTGGCTTGTCTGATGCTTGCTGCGCACTGTTCTCTTTTGCAAAAAGAGTGCTATTAAAAGTAAGGCTAACTGCTACAAGTGCACTCATAGCGCCTAAAAACATAAATTTTTTGTTTTTCATTGTTGTGACCATTCTGGTATGAGATTTTTAAGACGCTATTATAGTTAAATGTTGGTTAATGTTTTATTTTTACATTGAACTCAAATAATTTGGGCTATTTCTAGTACAAAAAGAACACTTTAGTCACTTTGTATCAAGTTTACTTGACAATGATACACTCAAGTTGGTATAATTATGGAAATTAAATTCAAAAGGATATAGATTATGAATACAATATTTGAAAAACTAACCCACCAAATGACTGAGGCAGTAGAGTCTGCACTCTCTTTGGCACTACATAATAAAAACATGGAAGTAGAACCTGTACACTTTTTATGGGCACTATTGACCAACTCTAACTCTGTGCTCAATCAAGCTTTTAACAAGATGAACCTTGATAAAACAGCCATAGAGTTAGATGTCAAATCATTGGCAGAGAAGTTACCTAAGTCATCTTCTGTCTCTAAAGAGAACATTAGAATCTCCAGAAACCTTGTTCAAGCATTAGAACGTGGTGTTGGAGAAATGACAAAGAGTGGTGATAACTTCTTAGCAGTGGACACTTTTATCTTAGCCAACCTTAAAGAAGAGCCATTTAAAGATATCCTCTCCAAGTATGTAGATATGATGGAGTTGACAAAGACCTTTGAAGCCATGCGTGGCGGTCAAAAAATAGAGTCACAAACGGCTGATGAGAACTTAGAGAGTCTTGACAAGTATGGTATAGACTTAACGGCAGAAGCAGCAGAGGGCAAATTGCCTCCTGTCATTGGACGTGATGAAGAGATCAGTCGTATGATGCAGATCCTGATCAGAAAGACCAAAAACAACCCTATCTTGCTAGGTGAACCAGGTGTTGGTAAGACGGCCTTGGCCGAAGGTCTTGCACAGCGTATTTACAACAATGAAGTCCCTTTAAGTCTTCAAAACAAACGTTTAGTCGCACTAGATATGTCAGCACTGATAGCGGGTGCGAAGTATCGGGGTGAGTTTGAAGACCGACTCAAAGCAGTTATCGATGAGGTGAAAAAGAGTGGTAACGTTATTCTTTTTATTGATGAGATCCATACTATTGTTGGTGCGGGTGCAGGTGAGGGCGGTATGGATGCTGCCAACATCTTAAAACCTGCCTTAGCGCGTGGAGAACTTCATACTATTGGTGCGACAACACTTAAAGAGTATCGAAAGTTTTTTGAGAAAGACACTGCTTTGCAGAGACGTTTTCAGCCTGTTACTGTAGCAGAACCAACAATCAATCAGTCTCTCCAGATTTTGAGAGGGATTAAAGAGCGTTTAGAAGCGCACCATAATGTAACGATTACAGATTCTGCTCTTATAGCAGCGGCAAAACTCTCTGAGCGTTATATTGGAGACCGTTTCTTGCCAGATAAGGCGATAGACCTTATTGATGAAGCTGCCGCTGAACTCAAGATGCAGATAGAGTCAGAGCCTAATGTCTTGGCAGCAGTCAAACGTGAAGTCCAAGAGTTACAAGTGGAACGCGAAGCCTTGAAAATGGATGATGGTGCCTCTAATGAAAAACGTCTGATTGAGATAGAAAAAGAGCTTGCAGACGCTGAAGAGAAAAAGCGTACACTTGAGACGCAGTTCGAACAAGAGAAAGAGGTATTTGAGCGCATTGCCAACATTAAAAATGATGTTGAAGCGAAACGTCGTGAGGCAGAGTTGGCAAAAAATGGCGGTGACTTTGAGAAGGCTGCTGCTATAGAGTACGGTGACATCCCTAAACTTAACGAAGAAGAGGCAGCGTTACAAGAGAAGTGGAAAGAGATGCAAAAAGAGGGGGTACTGCTTAAAAACAGTGTTGATGAAGAGTCGATTGCTGGGATCATCAGTAGATGGACAGGGATCCCTGTGACCAAGATGTTACAGAGTGAAAAAGACAAGGTCTTGCATATCAAAGATGAGTTGGACAAGGATGTCATCGGCCAAGAGAAAGCAACTTATGCGGTCTCTCGTGCGATCAAACGTAACAAGGCCGGTCTCTCTGACAAAAACCGTCCTATCGGTTCGTTTATGTTCCTTGGACCAACTGGTGTGGGTAAGACACAGACTGCCAAGACACTGGCACAGTTCTTGTTTGACTCTCAAGAGGCACTTATACGCTTTGATATGAGTGAGTATATGGAGAAACATGCGGTTTCTCGTCTTGTAGGTGCGCCTCCAGGGTATGTAGGTTATGATGAGGGTGGACAGTTGACAGAGGCTGTACGCCGTAAGCCTTACAGTGTATTACTCTTTGATGAGGTCGAAAAAGCACACCCTGATGTCTTTAACATGCTTCTTCAGGTGTTAGACGATGGTCGCTTAACAGACAACAAGGGGGTGACGGTTGATTTTGCCAACACCATCATCATCTTGACCTCCAACATAGCGAGTGACAAGATCATGAGTATGCAAAATGATCCTGAACTTGACAATGTCGTCATGGCAGAACTCAAAAACCGATTTAAACCAGAGTTTTTGAACCGCCTCGATGATATTGTTATCTTTAATCCACTAGGAGAAGATGAGATAGAGGGTATCGTCTCTATCTTCTTTGAAGAGATTGTGCAGAAGGTGATAGAACGCGATATCACTCTAGAGTTGACTGACAAGGCAAAAAGCTATGTCGCTAAGGTTGGTTTCGACCCAGTTTATGGAGCAAGACCACTGAAAAGAGCACTTTACGAAATCGTAGAAGACCGTTTAGCTGATCTTATATTAGGTGGCGAAGTCTCTGAAGGCAGTCGTGTTGTTTTTGATGTGGAAGGTGATGAGATAAAGGTTAAAGTGAATTAATGGGGAGGAGTTGTACTTAACTCATGGCTAAGTACAAAAGATATTATTTTTGTGCTGCTTGTTTCATTTGTTGATAAGCACGCACTTGTTCGCGTTGGTCTCTGTCATTGATAGCTGTTGAGCGTCTTTTTTCTAAAGCATCAATGTATGAGCTGTTTTTGGCACAGGTGTATTTTACAGAAGGAGAGAGCTCTTCTGAAGCAAAAGTAGAAACTGCAAGTAAGATTGTTGTAGTAAAAAGTGTGAAAACACGCATTAATAACCTCTGTTATATAAAATTTTTGCAATTATACATAAAACTTATATAACTAAACTTAGAGATATTAAGAAACTATAAATGTTTAAAAATATTACAATAATTTAAACTTGAGATACAGTGATAACATCTGAAGCTCAGATTTTACAGAATTTAATAAATATTGCCCTTCAATGAAGTATAATATGCACTATGAAAAAACTACTCTTTTTATTAATAACCTTTAGTGTTACTCTTTTAGCCTGTACAGGGGACTGCTTGACCTGTCACCCCGCTTTAGAGAAGAACATCTTAACGGACACACGCCATAAACCTATGTTGACGTGTATAAAGTGTCATAGTGCAGACCCTAACTCTATGGCGGAGTGTGGTAATGACTGTTTTGCCTGTCATCCGATGGAAAAGATAAATAACGGCGTCAAAGAGCATGAAGTGATCCAAGGATGTAAAGACTGTCACACACAGATGAAAGAAGATCTTTTGGATATTACCAATTCACATGACCAGTCAAAGGTGGGTGAACCCTTGAGAGACTTTCTCTTACAGTAGAGATAAATAGACCATTATATAAAGGAGGACCAATGCAAGTAGACAAAGCATGTAACAACAAAGAGTGTATAAAGAGAGATTTGTGCGCGCGTAATGCAGCGTATCAAAACGGAGACCAAAACTTTAAAACGTTTGGTGGAAATGCCCAAAAAGGGTGTGGTAAGTTTATTCAAAAGTAATTATTTCTCTTAAAAAACTTGAACCTTAACCACACTTTAAGTAACTCTTTCGTATGATTGCGAGCTAAAAATTATTTAAGGATATGACTCTATGAAAAGAACATACCAACCCCACAGTACCCCACGTAAGCGTACTCACGGTTTCCGTGCTCGTATGGCTACAAAAAATGGTCGTCGCGTACTTAACCGTCGTCGCGCTAAAGGTAGAAAATCTCTAACTGTGTAAACAGTTTTACGATTCTCAAAAAAAATGGCGAGTTTCAATTCGTCTATAGAAGAGGCAAGAGCCAACATGCACGCTCTCTAGTCCTCTTCTACCTCCCTGTAAAGGGAGTTAAAACCTATGGCTTTACCGCCAGCAAAAAAGTAGGCAATGCAGTAGTTCGAAGTCGTTCTAAACGGCGCTTACGTGCGATTTTCGCAGAGCAATGCCCCCATCTTAATGATGGTTCTTACATTTTGGTCGCAAAAGAGGCTTTGGCCTCGACCACTTACGAGCAACTTCAAATTGACTTTACCAAACTTCTAAAACGTGCAGGATGTCTTGCAGATGGTTAGAAAAGCACTTCTTAAACTTTTATGGCTGTATCAAAAGTTTTTTACACTTTTGGGCTATGGAAGCTGTCGCTATTATCCGACCTGTTCTGAGTATGCCAAATGGCAGTTTGAAGAAAACCCTCTGCATATCGCTTTTTACAAATCAACAACACGTATCCTCTCTTGTAACCAACTGTTTCCAGGAGGGATAGATTATCCACAAAAATACTGTTTCTGTGAAAAACCTGTTGAAAATGCAGATGGTTTAACCATTAATAAGATAAAATTTTGGCTCGTTCCGAACAAGAACAAAAAGATTTCTATAATTAAAAATTTCCGCTTCAAAGGCTAACCCTTGTTAAACACTATGTCTCCTAACCAACGCCTCATTTTGGCTGTTGTGCTCTCTTTCGTCTTTTTTGTAGGTTACACTGCAATTTTCCCACCTGAACCTGCTGCTGTTGAAGCCAATGCCACGACGCAGAGTACGCAAACGGTAGCAACATCTGCTAAAAACATGCCAGATGCTGCGATTAATCATGAAGTGGCCGTTGATGAGCAACTGGTTGCTAGTGACTCTAGTGACTTGGTACTTTTAGAGTCTGAGAAATTCTCTATGACTATTGACACCTTAGGTCGTATCGCTTCTAAAGTACTTAAAGATGAAAAGTATAACAACAAAGAAAATGTACACTCTGAAATGGTGGGACAGGTAGGTACAAAACCACTGTATATTCGTTTTGCAGATAAGGCTATGAACGAAGAATCTCTAAGAACACCATATACTACAAGTGTTCGTGAAGCTACAGTTAAAGAAGGTGCACCTGTTGTTGTCACCATGCAGCAAAAACTTAGTAACCAGACAGTAACTAAAAAGATGACTGTGTATGCAGATGGTCATTACGACTTGGAAGTTTCACTTTCAAACGACACCCGTTACTTTGTCTATTTAGGCCAACATGTTAAACGTAAAGGTCAGATGATGATGGCGGTTCATGGTGCGATGGTCTATCATGGTGATGGACTGACTGATATCGTAGCAGATGAAGATGCAGAAGGACGACAAGTCTTTACCGATGTCCACTTAACGTCTTCGTTTGATCAGTATTTTGCTACTATTATTTATGGTCTTGACAGCCAAAGAGCTGTGACTATAGATCGTGACCGTGAAGGTGATCCTATTGTTTATATCGATGGCTCTAAATCATTAGCGTTTAGTGGTTACATCGGGCCAAAAGATTATAAGGTACTCAAATCTATTGACCCTGTACTGACTAATGCCATCGAATATGGTTGGTTTACATTTGCTGCAGCACCACTCTTTAAAGTGCTCTCATGGTTACATGGTATCTTTGGAAACTGGGGTTGGGCTATTATTGCTTTAACACTTCTTATCCGTGCAGTACTCTTTCCTTTAACGTACAAAGGGATGCTCTCTATGCAGAAGATGAAAGATGTAGCACCTAAGATCAAAGAGATCCAAGCCAAACATAAGGGTGATCCACAGCGTATGAATGCTGCGGTGATGGAGACCTATAAAAAAGAGGGTGCGAACCCACTTGGCGGTTGTCTTCCAATGTTACTACAGATCCCTGTTTTCTTTGCGATATATCGTGTACTTCTTAACGCCGTTGAACTTCAAGGTGCAGAGTGGATCTTATGGGTAAATGACCTTTCACGTATGGATCCGTATTATATTCTTCCTGTTTTGATGGGTGCAACGATGTTCTATCAGCAGCACATTACACCTAACAACTTTACTGACCCGATGCAAGAGAAGATCTTTAAGTATCTACCGGTGATCTTTACATTCTTCTTTGTGACTTTCCCTTCCGGATTGGTACTGTACTGGTTTGTAAACAACATCTTCTCAATTCTTCAGCAGATGATAGTGAACAAGCAGTTTGCTGCACAAAAAGCAGCTAAAGCACTTAACGACTCTAAAAAGCCAGAAGGTAAGTAACAATGCACAAGATAGAAGCTAAGACACTTGAGTCTGCTTACGCAGATGCTGCAGTAGCCCTTAACTGTTCCATTACAGAACTAGAGATAGAGGTGGTGCAACAGCCATCAAAAGGTCTGTTTGGACTATTTTCTAAAAATGCTATTATTGTTGTTCGTCGTTTAGAGGCAGAAGTAACAGTAGTACCAACACCTGTTGTTGAAGAGACAGTAGATACAGAAACACCCATAAAAGTATCACCAGTTAAAGCGCCGGTTAAAGAGAAAAAAGAAACGGTACAAGTACCACAACATCGTACATTAAACGAGACCATTTTACCTGCATCATTTGTAACAGACCAAGAAGATGAAGATGAACAAAATGACTATATAGAAGATGCGATAGAGGGTATGTTTGATGAAGATGAGCCTTACGAAGATGACCTCCCTAACATGGATGAAATCGTAGAAGAGGTCAAAGCCGAGATCAATACACTTTTTTCTAAAACATGTTTCGAATTGAATGTTATTGAGGTCTCTGTTTATGACGAAAATACTTTAGTCCTTGAATTCAATGGTGCTGATGCAGCACTGCTTATAGGTAAAGAGGGTTATCGTTACAAGGCGCTTTCTTATATGATCTTTAACTGGATCAATGCCCGTTACGGTCTACAGCTTCGTTTAGAGATCGCAGAGTTCTTGAAAAACCAGGAAGAGTCGATCACCCGTTACCTCGTCGGTGTTTGTGATGATATTGAACGTTCTGGTAAGGCACAGACTAAGATACTTGATGGTGTTTTGGTGCAGATTGCACTCAAGCAGTTGAGAGCGCAGTATCCTGACAAGTATGTGGCGATTCGTTCCACCCGTGACGGTGGGAAGTTCATCATAATAAACGGCTACAACAACTATTAAAGTATTAGCTTCGGCGCGATTTGCGCTGGAGTTCACCTCTCAACGCACACTAGTGCGCCTTCGGGTTCACATCCAACACAACTCACCCCAAATCTAAAACTTTAATCACCTTAAGCACTTTAATGGTTTTTTTGAGACGCGCTTCGCTGTCTCTTTTGTCATTCCTTTGAAGAAGGGAATCCACGAATGAATACTGCGAGACAACTCCTTCTTCAATTAGCTATAATTCTATTACTTATTTATCAGGGAACTTTATGAACGCTACTATTACTGCTATTGCTACTGCTTTTGGGGTGGGGTCTATTGCTATTATTCGTTTGAGTGGGGAGCGGGCAGTTGAGATTGCTAAGGTTTTGACCAAGCGAGAGAACTTTACAACACGCTATGCGCATTTGACACCACTTTACAACAGCAGTGACGAGCTTATAGATGAGGCGATTAGCATCTATTTTGAGGGCCCTCGTAGTTTTACGGGAGAGGATGTTGTGGAGTTTCAGTGTCACGGTGGGATGGTTGTGGCTCAAGAGATTTTACAAGCGACCTTGGATGCTGGTGCGAGACTTGCTGAACCGGGTGAGTACTCTAAACGCGCCTTTATGAATGGACGCATCGACCTTACAGAAGCAGAGGCTATCGCCCAACTTATAGAAGCAAAAAGTGAAGATGCTGCCAAGATCTTGGCCAAGCAGATGAAGGGTTCACTGCGTGAGTATGTAGAAGAGGTGCGTGACCAACTTTTACATGCTTTAGCTTACTCTGAGGTAACCATAGATTATGCAGAAGAGGACCTTCCTCAAGATCTTATAGAGCAGATCCAAGAGCGTTTGAAAACCATAAGTAAAAACCTAAAACGTACTCTGCAAGCGAGTGAAAGTCGTCAAGGACTGATGCAGGGATTTAAGGTCTCGCTCATTGGTAAACCCAACGTAGGAAAAAGTTCACTGCTTAATGCTTTGTTAAACTACAACCGTGCCATTGTCAGTGAGATAGCCGGTACCACTCGAGACACCATAGAAGAGCAGGTCAAAATAGGCTCTCACATCATCCGTATCGTGGACACAGCAGGTATCCGTGAAGCAGGGGATGAGATAGAACGCATCGGTATAGAACGTTCTATAGAGGCGGTAGAAGAGAGTGACATCGTCATTGCTATTTTTGATGGTAGCCGTACACTTGACAGTGAAGATGAAAAAATTATAGAGCTTATGAATGCGCATAAAGATGAGAGAGCATTTATTTGTGTGGTGAACAAGCAGGACTTGGATCAGAAGTTAAGCCAAACAAAACTAGAGACTTTTGCGCCATTAGGTATTAGTGCTAAAGTTGATGGTAACGAACTCATTGAGCGTCTTAAGAATATTATGGATGAACAAAATGTTTCTGATGAAATGATGCTGATCTCCTCTCGGCAAATAGAGGCTGTAAAAAGTACATTAATAGAGATAGAAGAAGCTATAGAACCTCTAGGTGATCAGGATCTGGAGATCTTTTCTTTTCATATGAACCAAGCCATCACAGCCATGGCCTCCATCACCAGACCTTTTGACAACGAAGAGATGCTAGACAAGATGTTTGGCTCTTTTTGTCTGGGAAAATAGATATTAACGTTTTGTAGCTGTGCCTACATGTCATCCCTGCGAAGGCAGGGATCCACGAGTGTATGTATCAAGTAAGCAACGATTGTTTGATTCCTGCCTCCGCAGGAATGACGAAAAAGGAATATTTTGAAAGTTATAGCAATAGATCTCGGTCTCAAACGCATAGGTTTAGCGTACAGTGCAGGAATGGGCATTGTTACGCCCTTAGAAGCCGTTGAACGAAAAAACCGTAACCAGGCCTCTGCAGATGTCAAGAAGGTCATTTTAGAGTGGGAAGTAGATGCTGTTGTAGTTGGTATCCCCATGGGTGGAAGTTCCGAAGAGGAGATGCGCCGACGCGTGGCCCACTTTATGAACCTCGTAGACTTCCAAGGTCCTGTGTACCATCAAGATGAGGCAGGGAGTTCTTTAGAGGCCGAAGCGATGATGAAAGGGCAGATGAAGTACAAACGTGATGGACGTGTGGACTCCATTGCTGCAAAGATCATTTTAGAGCGGTGGTTGGCTAGAAACAGCTCGTGATCTCTAAAAATATATCACAAGTACTATTTCTATTTTCCTCTTGCATCAACATAATGTACAGAACGCTATTTGTAGGTTACAATCTCATCAATTGCAAGTCTAAACTTTTCTTTAGGCTCTTTTACTCTGTATCCAAGTGGTAACAAAACAGAGATGTCTTCCATGGTGTTGTCTATACCTAAAATCTCTTCAACCTCCTCTTTTTTAAAGCCCTCTATAAAGCAGGAATCTATACCTATCATAGCGGCACTAGTAGCCATGTTAGCTGTGGCAATGTAGTTTTGACGGCTTGCCCACTCATAGACAGGTTTGACTTTAATGGCACTGGAATACATTTTTTTGACAATGAGTCCCATCACCTGATCTTTGATGTATGTTTTAAACACTTTGATATATGAAAGCTTTTCATCTTCTTTTAAAGGACGGCGATCAAACATTTTAGTAATATAGGCATCGTCTTGAACTTGTGCAGTTTTGGCGATGACAACAACAAGATGAGAGCAGGTGGTAATCTGTGCCTGATGCCAACAGTGTGGCTTTAATTTCTCTTTTAGCGCATCATCAGTGATCACCATCAAACGCCATGGTTCCATTCCAAATGAAGAAGGTGAAAGTCTAAAGGTCTCTAGCAAGAAGTCGAAATCTTCTTGAGGTATCTTTTTCTCTGGGTCAAAAGTCTTGCAGGCATGTCTAAAGTTATAAGCCTCTAAGATCTTATTTTTTTCTATCATTGTTTTTTCCTTTGGTGTGAATGTGTAGAGTTTGAGTAATCATCGCCCCTAAAATATGTGGATACTGCTCTGGGTCATGTTTAAGGGCTAAAATAGAAGAACCATAAAATGTGGACATAAGATGTAAATAGAGTGCAGCTATGTCGGTATCTTCATAAAGTAGCTTTGCACTCTTAGCCTCTTGTAAAAGTGCAGGAATCAAGATGTCTAGACCACCATCTTTATAGCTGTCGATCTCTGCAATATCTGGAAAGAAGAGAAACTTCTCGGCATCTGTGACCTCAAACTCACAGACCATTTCGGACTTACTCTGCAAGCAGATGATCTCAACCATGATCTGAGGCATCTGTACAATGTCCTTAGCTGTTTTAAGAAAGATCTCTCTTATAGCATCTAAGGGGTTTTTGGTTTGATTAAGAAGTTTTGATCCTATAAACCCCATCTCACAGGCATGGAGTTGGATAAAGTAAGAGAGCAGTTGCTCTTTTTTTTCAAAATAATTAAAAAATGTTTTTTGTGAGATCTCAACAATTTCACAGATCTCTTGGACCTTTATCTCTTCCATAGACTTCTTTTGAAGTAAGAGAAGAAAAGTGTTAAGTATAGAGATCTTTGTTTTTGCAGCTTTTTTGACACGTAAGTTGTAGCTGTTAAACTTTTCTAAGTTTGTTTTCATAAAATAAGTTTATCTAAATAAAATATTATAGTCAAGTGTAATATTTAAAGAGAAGATACTGATATATCTAGATTTGGGACATTATTAGGATGATTTGTTTTGTATTGTGTATAAAGTGAAAAGTCTTAGCTGCTTTATATCTGTGAGGAAGATGTACCTTAAGGTACATCACAAAATGAAATTATAATCCTAGATAAGGCTTAAGTACTTCAGGTATGTTCACTGTTCCATCTTCATTTTGGTTGTTCTCCATAATCGCAACGATGGTACGCCCAACAGCAAGAGAAGAACCGTTTAGTGTGTGGAGCAGGGTGTTCTTTTTTTCTATCTTAGAGCGGATCTTTGCACGTCTTGCTTGGAAGTCTCTGGTGTTAGAGACTGATGATATCTCTCTGTAGGTGTTTTGACCAGGGAGCCACACTTCCAAATCTACAGTGTAGGCCGCGCTAAAACCTAAGTCACCGGTACAGAGTGTTACAAGACGGTGTGGAAGCTCTAGAGCAGTTAAAAGGTCAGACGCACAGCTGACCATCTCTTCGAAGATAGCATCACTCTCATCTGGCTTAGAGATGGTGACCAACTCTACTTTATGAAACTGGTGCTGGCGGATGATACCACGGGTGTCGCGACCTGCAGCACCTGCCTCTTTTCTAAAACAAGATGTGTAACCTGTCATCTTGATAGGGAGCTCTTTTTCTGGGATGATCTCATCTTGGTAGAGGTTGGTGAGGGGTACTTCTGCGGTTGGGATGAGGTACATGCCATCGGTTGTGACATATAAGTCCTCTTCAAACTTAGGCAGTTGTCCCGTCCCCTCTAATGCTTTACGGTTGACAAGTTGAGGTACAGAGACTTCCATGAAACCACGTTCGCGGTTGAAGTCCAACATGAAGTTTATTAGTGCGCGTTCTAAACGTGCACCCATGTCAAAGGCAACTGAGAAACGGCTTTTAGCGATCTTAACACCACGTTCGAAGTCGATCCAACCTGTAGTCTCCGCTAACTCCCAATGCTCTTTAGGGGTATAGCTGAAAGTTTTAGGCGTGAGTACCTTTTTAATCTCTACATTTTCTTCTTCACCTGCACCATCTGGTACATTAGCATCAGGAATGTTGGGTACAGCCATGATAAGAGAGGTGAGGGCCTCTTCAGCTTGGCGTTGTGCCTCTTGACGCTCTGAGACGATGACTTTATTTGCATCGACCTTAGCCTTGAGTTCCGCTATATCTTTACCTTCACGCTTATATACGCCAAAAAGTTTACTCATAGCATTTTGGTCTGCTTGGGCAGCTTCAAAAGATGCTTTGGCCTTTTTAAGTGCCTCATTTTTCTCTTTGATTACGGACATAGTTTCAGCAGTGACACCTTTACGTTGTAGTTGTGCACTGACATGGTCAAACTCTTTTTGTAGTAGTTTAAGATCGATCATAAAGTTTCCTCTTTGTTATATAGGCAGTAAATATTGGGGAGAATTATAGCAAGTTAATCCAAATACTAAGTATTTGGATCGTTTACTAAAAAGGGTAAAGTGTGATTACTCTTCGTCTGGAAGAACACACTCTTTAAGGTAGGTAAACTGATATATGTCTGTACTGTCTTCATCATCTGAAGTGATGACTGCGGTAGAGCCGGTTGAGAGTACGGAGATGTTGACGCGGTCATCTTCTTTTATGTTTTTAGCTTTAAGCAGGTAGTAATCTTCACCATCATCACCATAAATGATGAAACTTCTTTTTCCCACAGGAGCAGAAGCAACACCTGAGATGTGGAACTTTTTGTTACGCTTTTTAATCTTTTTAGTGTCAGGGATAACACCACACTCTTTGATCATCGTCTTCATGTTGGCATTTAGTATTTCACTCTCTTTCATGGCCATGGCATGTTGCTCTTTTGAAAGAAGCCCTGTAATGCGGTCTATATCTTTTTGCGCATCGCTTTTTCCTAGAACTACTGCACGGGTGTAGAGTGAGTACGCTTTTCTGTAGTCTTGCGCAACTCCTGCACCCTCTTCAAACATCTTGGCTTGTAGATAGTAAGAGGTTGCTGTTTTAGACTGTGCTAAAAGTTTAAAGGCACGTGCATAAAGCTTATGGTCATAGTAGTACTGGCCTAAGAAGTCAGAAGCTTTAACATAGTTGCTTTGTGAAGATTGTTGTAGAAGATCTATACCTTTGCGCACATTACCCTCTTCCAATAAAATGACACCATAAGTATATTGTGCGGGTGGGTAGTTGGCTTCAGCTGCCTTATCTAACCAAGAAAGTGCTTTGTTCTTGCTGCTATCTTTAAAAAATGTATAAAGTTGGTATTGTGCTTTTGCATTGTTGTCATTGGCCGCTTTGAGGTACCACTCTAAGGCAACATCTTTTTGACCTTTGGCCTCGTAGAGACGTCCAAGGTTAAGGTATGACGCTTTTATCCCACCATCAACAGCTTTTTGATGCCACTCTATAGCTTTAGAAGGGTTACGTTTTTCATAGAGTTTACCGGTCTGACGTGCAGCAAGTGCATTGCCAAGGTTTGCAGATTTTTCAAAAGTGGCAAGTGCTTTTGCCTTTTTACCTTGCTTTAGCTGTCTGTATGCCACACTCATAAGACGTTTACTCTCCTCTTTTTGGTAGGCAAGTAGCTGTTTATTGTTGTCATATTTAGGTGACTTGGATTTCATATAGTCATAATATGGTGTTATAAAGATGTTCCCAGGAAAAGCGATACCTTTTAAAAACTTCTCCTCATTATCATCTTCTATGGCCTGAAGTGTACCCTCTTTAACAGCTTCTGAGAGTTTTTTGTACTGAAGTTGCATGCGGTTTAGTTGACGGACATAGAGAATCTTTTTTTGTTGGCGCTCACCCTTTTTTAATTTAGAACTCTCTAGCTCATTTGCAGTCTTGTTGACTTGATCGAGACGTTTCACAAACTGGTCACAGCCCGTTTCCACATCAGAAGACAGTTCACTTTTACCTTTTAAAAAGTCTGTACATTGTGTATAACTGGTCTCATACTTACTAAGTTTTGGGTGCAGTGGTGCACTGAGTTCAGGCCCACAACCTAAAAAAAAGAGAAGACTCACTAGAGTCAAAAGAGAAAAACGCATAACTATCCTTTATTTACAAGTTGCTAGATGTAGAAATTGGTAGACGCTTTGAAGGGCGCCTACATCGCTACTAATACGCATCGCTTTACCTGTAGTCTTCACTTTGATACTAATAGACTGGTAAGGGGTGATGTTTTTAGCAAGTTCTGGAGCGATTATATAATAGAGTCTCTCATGTTCTCCATAAACAATGAAGCCATTGGCACTTTTTATAGGCTTTTGTGCCACACCAACGATATGAATGTTCTTTTTGGCTTTTTTTACGTTTTTTTCATTGGCAAGTGGACCACAACGTTTACGAGTTGCTTTTGCTTTTTTAGCTGCTTTGGTACCTATATATCGGGCAGCAAGTCGGTCTTTTTTGGTAAGTTTACGCTGCATACGTTTCATGTCTGCAACATGGTTATCATGGTTCTGCTCATGTGCTTTTTTATAATAACGGTAGGCTAAAACACTGTTTCGCTTAACGCCTAGACCTTTTTCAAACATCTGCGCTAGCATAAAGTTGGCTTCACCTTTATCAGTGGCTCGAGAGAGCATTCCGTAAGCTTTTTCATAAGATTCTTCTTGGAAATAGATCTTGCCTAAAAAGAAAGCGGCATCCAACATACCATTATCATAGGCTTTTTGTAACCACTCTTGTGCTTTGGTAAACTCTTTATGTTTCATCATCTGCAGACCATAGATGTACTGTGCTTGAGGATAGTTACTAGAAGCTGATTTTCTTAACCACTCTTGCGCCTTCTTGCGGGATTTTTTACTTTTAGACTTTGTATCCATCTTAAAGAGGCGGTACTGCGCTAAGGCATTTCCCCCTTTCGCTGCTTGTGTATAGTACATTTTGGCCTGTTTTGGAAGCTTTATACGCAGGTAGAGTCTGGCCAGATTAACATTGGAGAGGTTGACGCCTTGTGCCACTGCTTTTTTATGCCAAGCAATCGCTTTTTTTATCTGCTTCTCTTCATATATAATCCCTACAAGGTAGGTACCTTCAGGGTCTTTAGCGTCAGAGGCAAGCTTAAAGGCTTCGATGGCCTCTCTTTTCTTACCTTCATTCATAGCCCTAAGACCTTCTGTGATTTTCTCGCTGGCATATTTAGCCTGATACTCAAGGTACTGAGGGTTGTTGTCAAAACGGGGTGCAAACTTTTGAAGATAGTTATACTCTTTTAACGTAAGTGTGTTTTCGCTAAACTGCAGACAAAAATCTACACTGTTTAAGTCATTAGAATTGATAATCTTTGGCATTTGTGTTTGACACTGCTTGGCAATGAGCTTTTCATTGGCGTGCACTTTTAGAGCAAGTAGTGCTTCTGAACTGGCAAGATCTATATACTCCTGTTCCTGATGTTCATCTTCATGTATCTCTGCCATTTTAGAGAGAAGTTCATGCTCTCTGTCATAGTCTGTAACAAATTGTTGACATTCTACTTGAAGAGACTCAGGTGCATCTGTAACACAACGTGATTTGAGCTCTTGGTACGCTAAAAGCTTAGAAAATTCAGGCGGTTGTGGCTCACCACATCCAGAGAGCAATAGAAATGCAGAGAGTGTTAATAGTGTACGTCTTATCATTTTAAGCCTTGTTTAGAGTTGACATTGGTGTTGGAATCGAAGTTGATAGACAGGAGAAAGAAGCCCTTTATCATTACTTATAGAGACTGCATTACCTGTAGTTTTAGCAGTGATGTTTATATATTGATAGGGTTTAAGAGCTTGTTGGGTCTGCTTGTTAGCTACAAAGTAGAGCTGCTCTTTTTCATCATGTACAAGGTACCCGGTAGCACTTGGAAGTGGTAAGGTAATGATGCCTTCTATATGGATAAGTGTACCTTCAACACGGAGGTTTTTGACGATAGTTGTCTCTCCACACCGTTTGACAAAATCCTTCATCTTTTTAGCATTTTTTTTGAAAGCCGCATCATAGTGTGCACGCTCACTTGCACTATACTGTTTTTTAAGACGTTGTACATCTTTTTTAGCATTTTTCTTACCAAGTCTAAAGGCCTCTTTATAGTACATGTAGGCTGTGTAGTTGTTGACTCTGACACCTAATCCATGTTCATACATCATACCAAGTCGATATCTTGAGTAGCTGGTGTTGGCCTGTAATAGATAGTTTAGAGCTTTTTCATAGGCTTCATCTTTAAAGTAAAGTGCACCTAAGGTACTGCTACTCTTTTTTATACCATGTTTATAAGCACGCAGTAGCCACTTTTTAGCCTCTTTACGTTTTTTCTCGCGCAAGAGTGTAAGTCCATAGGTATATTCAGCGATAGGATAGTGGTTTTTGGCAGCACTTAAGAGCCATTCGGATGCTAGAGCATTAGACTTACTATTTTGAGTACGTTGGTATTTTTGGTAGAGTAAGAACTGTGCATAAGCATCACCTGCCTCTGCCGCCTCTGTATAATACTTTTGTGAAAGTTTAGGTTCTCTGTTACGCTTGTAGAGACGTGCCAGACTCAAACGCGAAGGGGTCATTCCCCTCTCTAGTGCTTTAGTATGCCACTCTATAGCTTTATCCACATGTTTTTCTTCATAGACAGTACCTGCTAAAAAAGCAGCTTCGCCATTACCTAGAGCGGAAGCCTCTTTAAAAAGAGTAAGAGCCTTTCTTTTTTTACCTAAGGAGAGGAGGCTTAATCCTTTACGTACTTTTGTGAGAGCAAGTTGTGTCTCATAAGCTTTGTAGTGAGGCTCTTGGTCATAAAGTGGTGCAAGACGTTTTAAGTACTCATAATGCTTTTTCGTAAATTTTGTCTCCTTAAAACGGAGTGATAACTCTACATCAAAAAGCTGGTCATTTGCAATGGCCTGAAGTGAAAAGTTGTTGATCTCTTTGACGAAGCGCTCATGGGCTTGATCCAGACGGTTACACTGATAGTTATTTTTCTTCTCTAATTCTATATAAGCAGGGGACGGTTTGGTACTGATCTGTACTTTCCCCTCATTAAAATGGTGTAACTCATAGTTAACAGCATTACTCTTTGCGAGTCTTTTGAGAAAGGGTTTACAGATGTTCTTTAAGTCACTTGGTATAGCAACCTTCTCGTCTGTAAGCAGTTCCTCACAACTGTTTTTAGTCTCTGCATATTTTTGAAGTTTTGGAGTCAATGGCGGTTCGGGCGTACTCTGACAACCTGTAATGATAATAAGCATAGAAAACATAAATAGAGAGAGAAGACGAGACATAGGAACCTTAAAATGACAAATTATCTCTATACTATAACAAGAAATAGAAAAATCTTATATTAAGTGCCCTATAAAAAATGTATGCTGGATTTAAGAGAGTATGTCTTTAGCAAGTTGGAATTGGTTGGCGGTCATGATATGGATCTTAGGATGAAGTGCCTTCAGCTCATCAAAGAGCTTTTTACTAAGAGAGAAACCGACTTCATACTCTTTTTCAGGAGAGACTTTAGCGGCTTCACCGAGTGCATCAAGCCAGTAAGATGGAACATGGATACCCGGTACATGAGCATCTAAGAACTGTGCAGTACGCAGCTTAGTGATAGGGAACAATCCTAAGATCAGAGTGGCGTCTTGGGTCTGTGTGCTCATGGTGTTGGCTTCTTGGATGAGTCCAAGTAGCATTTTGGCATTTTCTATGTCATAGACGGGTTGGGTAATAATACCGACTGCCCCATTGTTGATTTTTTTGAGCATCTTTTTTTGAAGAGACTTGGGATTTTTCGCATGAGAGTTGATCACAGAAAATGGGTAGATTTTTTCTGGTGCCTCTTTAAAGGCTTTGCCCATGATGTCATCTCCTCTATTAAAAGCGGCGATGATGTTAAGAAGTAGTGATGAGTCTGCTTCAAAAACACCTTTAGCCTCTTTTTGGTCAGAAATTTTGACAGGGTCACCTGTTAGTGTTAAAAAGGCTCTGACATTGGCTTCATTAGCACCAAGGAGGTCAGACTGAAGGGCAATGCGGTTACGGTCTCTCATGCTCATTGTGGCAAGAACAGGTTTGTTAAAACGGTTTTGAAGCAGTTGGGCACCAAAAAGTGCGTTGTACTTCAGTTTGGCAAGGGGACTGTCTGTTGTACTAAAGCCATCTACCATCTTGTCAAGACCCAGTGCTTCTATGCTGTCTACAACAGGTTTAAAGCGTGCAGAATGCGGGGGTGTCGTCTCAAGTGTGATGTAGGTATGGTGTTGCAGTTTTTCTATGAGCGCTTCAAACAAAAAATGTATCCTAATTCTGGTGCCACTACAGACACCTCAAACAATAGTTTTTGGGTATAATTGCGAGATTATAGCGAAAGATGGGTAATTTATGATGAAACTGTGTGTGTTTGATTTTGATTCAACGTTAATGGATGGTGAGACCATAGACTTTTTTGCTGAAGCCTTGGGCATCGGTGAACAGGTCTCTGAGATAACAGAGCGCGCCATGGCTGGCGAACTGGACTTTTTTGAGTCTCTACAAGAACGTGTAGGTCTGCTAAAGGGTTTGGACTTCTCTAAAGTAGAAGAGATCAGTCATAACCTTCCCTATATGCCAGGTGCTGTAGAGACTATTGCGGAGTTAAAACGTCGTGGTGCGACAGTGGTCTGTTTTAGTGGTGGTTTTAGAACAGCGACAACCTATGCAAAGGACATTTTGGGTTACGATGCTGACTTTTCCAACGCACTGCATGTCAAAGATGGAAAACTGACAGGTCTTGTCGGTGGAGACATGATGTTCAACTATTCCAAGGGTGACATGCTGGTACGTTTGCAAAACATCTTAGGTGTTAGTGAAGCAGAGACCATGGTCTGCGGAGATGGTGCCAATGACTTAAGTATGTTTGCACATGCAGGTACACGTGTTGCATTTTGTGCAAGAGCGGTCTTGAAAAAAGAGGCGAACATCATCATCAATGAAAAAGATTTAACAAAAATTTTAGAAAAAATATAAGGGTAACAATGTTAGAAAATTCTATATGGTTCAAATACAACGGCGACACATCTATACGTGCGACTTTAGCAGCGTTTTACAAGTGTGAAACATCTCAGATCAGTAATAATGAAGTAGAGATCTACAACATCTTAAAAAGAAACATGACCAAGCGTGAACTGAAGTTGTATGTTTTACAAGTAGCAGGTTTTGACGATGTTGCGATACAAAAAGAGATGGGTATAGAAGATGAGAAAGTATTAGAAAAACTTAAACATACAAGTAACCGTAAACTGCGTCAAGACAAAATCCGTCAGGCTGTAAAACGCGCTGAAAATGATGACAGTGACGATGAAGAGATGGGCGAATAAGTAACGCTTTAAAAAATTCTTGACTTATATCAACTGAAATTTGTTAAAGATTTTAGAAAGTTGATGTATGATTTTACAGAATTCAAATAACAAAGGAACATAGATATGAAAAAATCTACATCTCTTCTATTAGCATCAGTTGTTGCTATGGGTATGTTTGCATCAACTGCAAACGCGGACATCAAAAAAGGTCAAAAAGCTTACCTTAAGCAGTGTAAAAAGTGTCACGGTAACGGTACTAAAGGTGCTGCAATGAAAACTCAAGCTGAGTGGGCTGCTGCATTCGCAGACGACAATGCTGGCTTCAAAGCATGGCACAAGGGTACTAAAGGCGAGAAATACGCTAATGGTAAAAAACTTAAAAAATACGCTCCACACTTGAAAGATTTCCTTTACGAGTATGGTTCTGATTCAGGAAATGTTCCTTCTTGTGGCTAAAACTCTAGCTTCGGCGCACTACACGCTGTAAGCTAACGAGATGTACTTAATGTACATCTTCTCTTCTTTCTCCAATCTTCACTAAATTTACATTTTTATCATCCTTAGTCTCTTTTAATAGATATTATCAGGAATATTTAATTGCTATTGCAACAGTTACTATCTTTTGGAATGATTCATCACCAGACTCTTCTTTTTTGGAATGATTCATCACCAGACCCTTCTTTTTTTG
>JALSUN010000141.1 GCA_027061425.1 Helicobacteraceae bacterium | reverse complement strand
TTGAAAAGGTTAGTATCCCTGACAGCCTTTATGAGCTTTATGCAGATAAAGTCAATCAAGAGGTCACGGTCAATGTTGGTGTATTCTCCAGCAAAGGCAAAGTGATCTTCTACGGTATCGAGTAAAAGCATGAGTGCTGTAACTGTCTTGAACGCTGAGCAAGGTAACGCGCGAACGGATAAGGCAGGTGCGGCAATCATGGGTAGTAATGACCTCAAAAATGGTCGTGCTTTCTATTGTCTTGATAATATAGAAATAAAGTGTGGCAGAGATGTTACAATGTTAGAAGAAAATTTGATTGAAAGAGAGCCCACAAGCTCATCATAGCGTTGGCGCGCTAGAGCTTGTGAACCGATAAATGAATTATACAGAAAAAAACCCCAAGTTACACATAAACGCTGACTACGCAGAGTTTATGAGCAAAGCAACCAAGAGAATTAAATGCTCTAAAGTCCGAACCTTGAAATTTTTAGATTGGTGCGACGATACGCACCAATCACCTTTTACACCTTCTACAAACGCCAACATAGCTAAATGCGCTAGTTGGCTTCAATTCAGAGACTATGAGAAAAACGGGCATAAACTCACTAATGCTCGTTTCTGTAAGAAAGATAAAGTCTGCCCCGCTTGCGCCATGCGCAGAGCCTCCAAACAAGTCCAAAAAGTATATAACGAACTATATAGTAATCCTGACCTAATGACGGGTTATTGGTATTACATCGTTCTCCCAGTACATCACAAAGCCTCTGAGGACTTCTCTACAGTCTTTAACCGCCTTGGCGGTGGTTTGAAGAAGATCAACCAAGCTATAAGAGATTTTAAAAGAGGTCGTGACCCTCACAATTTCTTTACAATGTTTGATGGCATTATGTACTCAATAGAAGAGACTAAGACCGAAAACGGTTGGAACATACACGCTAACCTTTTAGTACGCTCAGATAAGCCTATAAGAGACCTGAAGCAAAAGAAAGGCGGTTATTGGTCTCCTAGCATGGTTGAGACGTGGAAAGAGCTCACAGGCTCTATAAATGTTTCTATCAATCCTATCAACATGAAGAATGAAGATAGCTTGATGAAGAACCTAATGGAGGTCTTTAAAT
The DNA here is from genome assembly GCA_027061425.1 of Helicobacteraceae bacterium. Lineage (GTDB taxonomy): Bacteria > Campylobacterota > Campylobacteria > Campylobacterales > Sulfurimonadaceae > Sulfonitrofixus. The sequence goes on along the minus strand of JALSUN010000141.1, from coordinate 1,472 downwards.
ACTCTTTGAAGTTTCAGGACTTGAAGAACGAAGATTTGCTTATTGCCTATCGTGGAACGTACAGAAAGAGACTCTTAGGGGCTATGGGAAGCTTGAGAGCCTTAAAGACTGATGTCAAGCTAGAGGGCGATGATGTTGTAAATGATGTCTTTGTAGAGTCTCAATTTGTTTGGATCCGCAATAAGTTTGTATTTAGAGGACACCAAAAAGGGCGAGTCGGTACAAGTGGACACGTTTTCTATGAAGCAGACAGTTACGATGAGTGACAGGTGCAGCACAACGCCAGAAGGACAGCTTTTGAGTGAGTGGGCGAACTCTAAAGTTACAGTCTGGTTTTGTTCTGCTGTAGATCATGCGCCCTGGATAGATTTCACCTGGTGCGTCCAGGACTAAAGACAAAGGATTTACAATGAGTTTAAGTCAAGAAGAGATAGACCAATTCCAACAGATGATACATGAGGCGAACTATGCTATTACTAAGCAGATAGAAGGCTCATGCCCTGACCATGGTAATTATGGAGTTATAGAGATTTACGACTCTGAAAGAGACGAGTATGAAAAGTTCTTAACTGATCTAATGGAAAAGAGAGTTAGAGAACTCACTAAGATCTTGGAAGATAATAAAAAACACTAGCTACTTTAGACAATCCCCCACCCTGCAAAACAGTGCAGCGATGTGAGCAAAGCTATGCTTTGGTCATCGTTAGCGCAACGCACTCCGAACCTTCCTTGATCTCTCAACGTATTTAATATGCCTTTTTAGTCAGACAATTTGTCTGTATTTCTAATATTGCTTTATAGTTTTTGTTATGGTATCATTCATCTAATAAAACAAAAGGATTAGGAAATGGTATTGGAAAAAGCTATTAAAAGAGCAAAAAGTGAAGTAGTCGAAAAAGTGGCTATGAATGTGAGATTTGACCCTGAGTTAAAAGACAGACTGCATGAACTAGCGAAAGAGAACGGGGTAAGCATGAACACTTTGATTACTTCCATTTTAGATGTTGCCGTTACTGAGTCACCTACTCACACAGTAGATAAGTTAGAGCAGCTGCAGCTTAGAGAGTCGGAGTTAATGACTATGTTACAAGATGGTGTTGATGAATATGTCTCTAATGGCATAAACTTTTATACTGGTGATGAGTTGTCTAAAGTGCAAGACAATATTAAAATGCTGCAAAGAGGTCTGTAATGAATATCTCTATTACTGGCAACTTAGCCAAAGTGTTTAAGAACCCTGATTTCACCAACAAAGAGAGCGGTGAGGTAATCAATGTCGGTAAGTGGCAGCTACAGTTTCTTACTGAGAGAGATATGGGCGATGGCTTAGGCTCTCAACTCGTACTTGAAAAGGTTAGTATCCCTGACAGCCTTTATGAGCTTTATGCAGATAAAGTCAATCAAGAGGTCACGGTCAATGTTGGTGTATTCTCCAGCAAAGGCAAAGTGATCTTCTACGGTATCGAGTAAAA
>JALSUN010000140.1 GCA_027061425.1 Helicobacteraceae bacterium | reverse complement strand
CATATACTTCTGATCATAATGAAACACACCCAGCTGGGAACTCACTGATCGATAATATTAACTACACCATTACTGACGCTAACGGTGACAGTGACACAGCTCTGTTTAGTATTGATGTAACAGACGGCGCAGATCCTGTCATAGGAACACCTGTTGACGGCAGTGTCAACGAGAGTGCCCTTCCAAATGGAACAGCACCAGGCACAGCGACTGCAACAGGTTCTTTGGCGGTATCGACGGCAGGTACTGACACGCTCAACATAGCTTTCGACACCACACAGAGTGCGCCGGCAGGGTTGACGTCTAATGGTAAAGCAATCACCTATAACGTGACTGATACTCAGATCACAGCAGTAGACAGTGATGGCGCGACGGTATTTACCGTAACGATAGATGATCCGACCAATCCTAGTTCAGACTATACCTTTACGCTTGTGAAGCCATTGGACAATAGCGGTGCAGAAGATGCAGCGATCACATTGAACTTTGCTTATGGTGTCGTTGATCAGGATGGTGATGGTATGAGCAGCAGCTTTGACGTCACCGTCAATGATGATGTGCCTGTAGCAGTAGATGACAGTCATAACGTACTAGAGAACAATATCGATCAGTCGGGTTATGATGATGGAGATGTGAACACCACTATCGTGGCTGGAAATGTCTTTGGAAGTACCAACGCTTCTGTCAATGACAATGTCGATGCTTTAGGTGCAGACAACAGTAACAGTGCCACGGCTGTGACTGCACAGACCACTATTGGTAAGTATGGAACATTGGTCCTGGGTGTAGATGGACAATATACCTATATCCTTGACAATACCAATCCAGCAGTCGCTGCTCTTAACAGTGGCGATCAGCTTAATGACGAGATCTTTACCTATACGATCACAGATGCAGAGGGTGATACAGATACTGCAGAGCTCAATATCATCGTTGATGGTGTGAGCAATCCGGGTCTGAGTATTAATGACATTACCGTCAATGAAGATGATGGTACCGCCACCTTTACCGTGACACTGAGCGCGCCGACACCAAATGATGTCACATTCAATTATGCCAGCAGTGATCAGACACCTGTAAGTGCAGAGGCAGGTAAAGACTATAGCGCTGTCTCAGGAACTGGGACGATAACAGCTGGTCAGACGACAACAACGATCACCGTTCCAATCACGGATGACTACATCGCAGATAATGGTGAGACCTTTGATGTAACACTCTCTGGAGTAAGTGTCAATGCTGTCATAATAGATGCCATAGGTGTTGCGACTATCGAAGATGACTCCAAAGCAGGGACACCATACGATGACAGTGATGATGGTACAGAGGCCAATCATGAGTATGTGACACTCAAACTGATAGCATTAGATGCGCTAGGCAATGAAGTCGGTTTGGCCAACAGTGTGACAGAGGGGAGTGCTGCTTCTTATATGGTCGTTGCAGAAGATCCAAATGGCGCGCGTATCACGACAGCAACGGGTACAGTGAATGTCGTTTTAACAGACGGAACAGCTATGGCTACCAACCCGATAACGGGTATGCCTGGCGATTATGATGGGACATCACCTGTAACAGTGACACTGGGAACACCATTTACAGTACAGACAACCGATGACTTTACAGCAGATACCGGTGAGACCTTTACAGTGGCACTCGCCAATGATCAGAGCTACTCCAACGCGACAACTTATGAGAATGTCGTTCATGATACGACACCGGTAACGACGACGATTGTAGATGATGTCGATGTGACGAAACTCTCTATCAGCGGAGATACAAGTGTAGCCGAGGGCGCGACAGCGACCTACACCCTTGCAGTAGACCACGCACCAGAACAAGATCTGGTCGTAGAGGTAACGATCTCTCATATCGATACAGACAGTGCCGACTTCGATCCAGCACTCTCTTACACTCAAAACGTCACGATCTTGGCAGGACAGACAACAGCAACCTTTACACTTGACAACTTCGATGACACCAACTACGAGGGTGACGAGGATTACAAGGTCTCTATTACTAATACCAGTGGCGGTAACTATGAGAGCCTTGTAGTGGGAACAGATAATGTCACCACAACCATAACAGACAATGAGACACCGCCGGCCTTGTCGATAGACGATGTAACAGTAGATGAAGATGCGGGAACGATGACATTTACGGTCTCCATGACAGGAACAGCACAGGCAGATGTCACCTTTGACTACGCTTCTCAGGACCAGACCCCTGCAAGTGCGGAGGCAGGTAAAGACTATACTTCTGTTTCGGGAACAGGAACGATCACAGCAGGTGCTACCACTACAACGATCACCGTGCCGATCACGGATGATTACCTTGCAGAAGGAAGTGAGACTTTCGAGGTTCTCTTGAGCAACCCAAGTGCCAACGCGACCATCGCAGATGCGACAGGTGTAGGGACCATTACCGATGAAGCGGTACCGGGTGTCGAAGATACCGTCTATGTTCAACTCACAGGCAATGCCTCGGCAGTAGAAGATGATGCAGCCACACTCGATCATAAATTGTTGCTTGTCGATGCCAACGGCCAGCCGGTGACACTTGGTGCGACTGACTCCATCACAG
>JALSUN010000139.1 GCA_027061425.1 Helicobacteraceae bacterium | reverse complement strand
TAAAAGATGCTTTGAATTCTTCAAGCGCTTTTTTCATCAAAGCATTTGTCTCATCATCGATCTTCAATGCACTTCTAATGTTTTCGAAAATCTGTGGGTAAGACGCTTCAATAAATGGATAAAGCTCAGCTTCAAATTTAACAACAAAAGAAGCATCCATATCATCAAGGAAACCTTCGTTACCCGCAAAGATGATAAGGGCTTGCTGCTCTGCTGCAAGTGGAGAGAAAGCAGGCTGCTTAAGCACCTCTACCATTCTTTGTCCACGCTCAAGTTGATTACGAGAAAGCTCATCAAGATCAGAAGCAAACTGAGCAAATGCTGCAAGTTCACGGTACTGAGCAAGGTCAAGACGTAAAGTACCAGCAACCTGCTTAGTAGCTTTGATCTGAGCCGCACCACCAACACGAGATACCGAAAGACCAACGTTAATCGCTGGACGGATACCTGAGTTGAAAAGGTCAGTTTCTAGGAAGATCTGACCATCAGTGATAGAGATAACATTTGTCGGGATATAAGCCGCAACGTCACCTGCTTGAGTCTCAATGATAGGAAGTGCAGTTAAAGAACCAGCACCTTCGTCATCATTTAGCTTCGCTGCACGCTCAAGAAGACGAGAGTGTAGGTAGAAAACATCACCTGGGTATGCTTCACGACCCGGAGGACGACGAAGAATAAGTGACATTTCACGGTATGCAACTGCATGCTTAGAAAGGTCATCATAAACAATAAGACCATGACGTGCATTGTCACGGAAGTATTCACCCATAGTTACACCAGTGTATGGTGCAAGGAACTGAAGTGCTGCTGCTTCTGCTGCTGTAGCAGTAACAACGATAGTGTACTCCATTGCGCCATGTTCTTCAAGACGACGAACAACTTGAGCAACTGTAGACTCTTTTTGTCCTACTGCAACGTATACACAGATAACACCGTTACCTTTTTGGTTGATGATCGCGTCGAGTGCAACTGTTGTTTTACCAGTCTGACGGTCACCAATGATGAGCTCACGCTGACCACGGCCAATTGGTACAAGTGCGTCGATCGCTTTAATACCTGTTGCTAGTGGCTCATGAACCGATTTACGTTCCATAATACCAGGTGCTTTCTCTTCAACAAGACGTGTCTCTGTTGCTTCAATAGGACCTTTACCATCAACTGGCTCACCAAGTGCGTTTACAACACGACCGATAACAGCGTCACCAACTGGTACACTTAAAAGTTTACCAAGGCGCTTAACGCTCATACCTTCACTAAGTACTTCACTACGACCAAGAAGAACAACACCTACGCTTGCCTCTTCTAAGTTAAGTACAAGACCTTGTGTTCCGTCTTCGAATTCGACCATTTCACCAGCCATAACATTGCTCATGCCATAAACCTGTGCAACGCCGTCTGCGTAAGAAATTACTGTTCCAGTTTCGTTAATATCGACACTTAGTTCAAAGTTGTCAATACGTTCTTTAATGATTGAGCTGATTTCATCAGCTTGAATTTTAGCTACCACTGTGTTTGCCTCCTGTTTAGATTGCTTTTAAGATGTGTTCTACAAGTTGTGCGTTAACGCGTGTTTTAGAGAAGTTAATCTCCATATCAAGATCTGCTACTTCAACCTTAAGGCCATCGTAATCACTCTTGATAAACGTTAATGCTACTGTCGCGTCGACTTTTTTACCCAAACCTGCACTCAGGTCTGTCAAAGTCTTTGCGTCCACATCTTCATTGCTGTAAACGACACCGCTATAGTTCTTAGAACTACGTGCGATCTCTTTACGCATCTCTTCAGCCATTGCGGGAATGATACTGATACGTCCGTTTTCTACTAACAGTTTGATAAAGTTGTTTAACTTCTCAGAACCTGCTGACTTAACAGCATCTAGCAGAATTGATTCTTTGTCTGCATTTGCAACTTCTGGGTTTTCCATAACAGCGATAAATTTATCATTGCTAAAGCTCTCAGCGATTGCATTAAATATCTCTGCGATATTAACTAAAGACTCAGACCCAGTAGCTTCACCTAATGACTTCACATAACGTTTTGCGATTAACTCTTGCATTACGCCACCTTCTTCATTATGATACCAGCCATAGCATCTTTGTCTAGTGCAGAACTCTCTTGAGCAAGTACATCGCTCATAATCTCATCTACAAGATTACGAACCATCTTACGTTGTTCAAGTTCCATACCAGCGCCACCTTGCTTTGACATCGTTTCTAAGTCTGCATCACACTGCTTGAGGATCTTCTCATTTAAGATCTTACCCTCTTTAGAAGCCATAGCAACAATTTCATCAGCTAATTTCTCAGCTTCAGACACTTTTGCTTGTGCAGCTTCTTTAGCCTGCTTAGACTCTTTAAGTCTGTCTTGAACTTTTTGCAGTTCGTTAGCAATGTCCTGAGAACGACCACCGAAGAAGTTTTTCACAGGTTCTGCTAACAAGTACCATAAGATACCTGCAAAAATTACAAAGTTAACGGTGCGCTGTACAATGTCTGTACCTGCTTCTGCTGCATGCTCATTGGCAAACACTGAGACAGATATAAACAATAAAGGTAAAAGAATTTTACTCACATCGTTTCCTTATATTTGACT
>JALSUN010000138.1 GCA_027061425.1 Helicobacteraceae bacterium | reverse complement strand
GATAGTCTACTTCTTTGGGGTCGAACTCAAGAGGCTGTGCGTTCTTCTCTTCATGTTCGCCCTGGAACATCCCAAAGTCGACCAGAATCTTGATACCGTTCTCCAGGCTCAGCAGGTGGGCAGACCCGGTAACGACCTTTGCCGCACCGAATGACTGTATGTAGGCCATGAAAGTCCTTTATAAGTAGATGACCTCTTCAGGTTCAACGATATGGGCTTTGAGGCCAACCTGGTTTTTCAGGACACTGCGAAGGATCACCTGTTTGTCTTTCTCTCCATGGATGAGATAGACCTTTTTCAGATCTTCCATCTGTGAGACCCACCTGACGATGCTCGCCTGGTCGGCATGTGCCGAGAAGCCATTGACCGTATGGATACTGGCCTTGATGAGGATGTCCTCATGAAAGACTTTGATAAACCGTGCCCCGTCGACGATATGGCGTCCGAGTGTTCCGACCGCCTGGTAGCCGACAAAGATCACGGCATTTTTATGGTTCCACAGGCGGTATTTGAAGTGATGCAGGATCCGTCCTCCGGTACACATACCGCTGCCGGCAATGATAATGGCGCGGCGATCGACTTCGTTGATGGCTTTTGAACCATCGACATCGGGTGTATAGATGAGTTCTTCAAAGTCAAATACCGTACCGCTTTTTTCTTTGTTGCGCTGACACTTGAGACTCAGTTCATCAGAATATTTTCTGTAGACATCAGTAGCTTTGGAAGCCATAGGACTGTCAAGAAAGATCTGGCATCCTTCTGGCAGTTCTTGATGTTCATGCATCTCTTTGAGAATACAGAGGATCTCCTGGGTGCGTTCAACTGCAAAAGAGGGGATCAGTACATTGCCATACTCCTGAAGGGTGTTGATGACAATACGTTTAAACTCTGTGATGGTGCTATCGATGGTCTGGTGGTTACGGTCTCCATAAGTCGACTCGACATACAGATAGTCTGTTCGGCCACACGCTTGCAGATGGGGCAGGACCATGTCGTTGTCATTACCGATATCACCAGAGAAGACAATAGTAAAAGGTGCATTGTTCTCTTGATAGTTTAGTTCTATAAAGGCAGAACCCAGAATGTGTCCAGCATTGTGATAAGTGACAGAGATGTCTTTGTGCAGGCTGAGAGTCTCTTCATAAACAGGGTTGACCCAGATTAAAGAGAGGGCATTTTTAACGTCTTCTTCACTGTACAAAGGGTCGCGAACCTTGTGTTCTTTACCTTGTCTTTGGGCCTTTTTATAGGCTCTCGCATGGTCTTCCATCATGATCTTGGCACTGTCGAGCATAATCACTTCGGCAAGTTCCATTGTGGCTGCGGTTGCATAGATCTTTCCTGAAAATCCCTCTTTGACCAGTTTGGGAATGCGACCGACATGATCGAGGTGGGCATGAGTGACCAGCAGATAATCGACTTCTGAAGGCTCAAAGTCAAAAGCATCAAAATTACGCTCTTCCTCACCGCCTTGGAACATTCCGCAATCTACCAGAATATTCGGACCTTGCTCGACAGCTAAAAGGTGGCAAGAACCGGTGACGACTTCAGCCGCTCCATATGAGGTTACAGTTGCCATTTAAGCTCCTTTGTTCTGACAGCGCAGTACTTCAATGTTTCTGATTTTTTCGAGACGCTCCGTGATCTCATTGAAGACCGCCATTGATTCATCATAATCCTTTTGCAGCTTTTTTTTCTGTTTGCTAATCTGGGCAAGTTGGCTGTCGACCTCGTCGATAGAGATAGCACAGGACTTGGCCATTAACTCTTCCTTGTCCAAAATCCAATTCGTTATTTTAGTAATAAAATCGTTCATCATCATAACCTTTAAGTAGAAAAAGAGGGATACTCTAAAAAAATTATACTCCTATTTTTTGTTACTATTGTAGATAGTGTTGAACAATTAGATGAAGTGATGAATCCTTCTGTTCACCTCTTAACTGTCGTAACTATAACTCCATCCTGTGGAACCTGCCTTTACTTCCCCAAATCCTTCAGCATCTGCCTCAAAGTCTATGATGTGCATGGTAGTGTTTTCTAACTCTGTTTTGTCTTCGGCTTTAAAGAGGTGCATTGGCATGACAGAGTCCAGGTTGGTCTCTGCGAAAGCTACGGCATCAAGCTTAGAGAAGAGGTCGACGATATTGGTCATTTTGTACTGCTGGATGAATTTGCCTATGATCGCCTCTTGGATGTCGTGAGGGAGTTCGTCGCTTGTGTTTAAGAAGATGGTAAAGTGTATGGGTGTACGTGGGTTGTCTCTTGTGGTGGGTGCTGCCATGATGATGTACTCAACACCATCCAAGTGGGTCGCGATCTCATCTTTAGTCAAATATTTTTCTGCTTGTAGGGCTTTTATGGTTTTTTGCATAGTTTCTCTTTTTTTATGGCATTATAAACTATTGAAAACAATCAAGGCTTATACAAGAGAGTAATGATGACACATGAGAGTATAAAAACCTACTGTTTGAGTAAAAAAGGAGCGTCTAAATCCTACCCTTTTGATGAAAAAACAGCGGTTTATAAAGTAGGAAATAAGATGTTTGCATTGACAGATGAGACAAGTGCTGATATTAATATAAATCTTAAATGTGATCCTGTTTATGCTTTGGAGTTACGGTCTATTTATGAGAGTGTGATTGCTGGGTATCATATGAGTAAAAAACATTGGAATACAGTAAGCTGTAACAAAGATGTTGATGATACTCTGCTCAAAGAGTGGATCGACGACTCTTATGATCTTGTGTTTGAGTCTTTAACGAAAAAATTACAAGAAGAGATTAGACTAAAAGGGTAAACATGTTGAGAAATTTTTATGTCACAGTTGGTTTTGTCTTTGCACTGCTCTTTATGAATGGGTGTGCTCCCAAAGAAGTGTTGGTCACAGGTGATAATTATGTTGCTCATGGTAAGTATGCTAAGGCGGCAGAGGTCTATACAGAGGCTATTGATACCAAAGACAGAACACAACGTAACAACTTACTATGGTCCTTAAATTCTGGACTCTCGTATAGGTTCGATCAAAACAACAGCGCAAGTATCAAGGCGTTTGATGAGAGTGAATGGCTGATCAAACATTACGAACAGCAGATGTTGGCTTCTAAAGTAGGAAAAGGTGCGGGCAGTGTCTTAGTCAATGATACCACAAGACCTTATGTAGGTACGCAGTATGATGGTGTTATGGCAAACACCTATAAGGCTCTAGATTATTTGGCTAAGGGTGATGTCGAGGGTGCCCGTGTTGAATTTAACCGTGCTATAGACAGGCAGAGACGTGCCAAAGTTTTTTATGCCAAGATGATAGAGAAAAACCGACAGGCGATAGAGAGTGAGGAGAAAAAGGGTAACAAAGGGGTTAAGAGTGATGACGCTATGCCCGCTGCTGATAAGGCGCTGCAAGAGAAATACCCCTCTTTATATAACTTTGAGGCGTATCCTGATTTTATAAATCCTATGGTGAGTTATTTGGCGGGTATCTTCGCACTAAGTCAAGGAGACAACTCTAAGTCACTTTCTCTGTTAAAAGAGGCATACGGCATGAATCAAAACAGTCATTATATTGCTGAAGATCTGAAGTATGTAGATGGAAAATTGGATGGATATACCAGAAGTCATGAACCAATAGTTTGGGTGATTATAGAAGATGGCATGGCCCCCATGAAAACAGAGTGGCGTATGGACATACCCGTGTGGCTCTTTTCTAACAACTTGAACTATGTCTCGTTAGCACTGCCTCGTATTCACAAGAGAAAAAGTGCCTTTTCAGGTTACTCGGTAGCTGATGGTGACACAGTGCGTAAGACGGAGATCCTTTCAGACATGGACAGGGTGATTATGACAGAGTTTAAAAAAGAGTTTCCAGCCATCTTAAGACGGGCTATCTTCTCTGCAACCACTAAGGCCATCATCCAGTACCAAATGCAACAACAAGCACAAAACAGTGATGGTAAGGCAGGTCTTGCATTTGCCATAGCGTCTGTAGCTTCGACGGTCTATACTGTAGCCTCAGCACAGGCAGATACAAGGACATGGACAACACTTCCCAAACGTTTTGATCTGATACGCTTAGAACGTCCAAAGCGTGGAAAGTTTACGATTAAGACTTCGACAGGACTATCATTAGATGAAATTGAGGTGCCATTAAGTGAGCATACCTTAGTATATGTTAAAATGCCTACAGCGGGTGCAGAGCCTTCTGTGACAGTCATACCATTAGGGAGTAGATAATGCGTAAGTTTCTTATATTATTGGTCGTTGGGATTTTTATATTGGGATGTTCTGAAAAGACGTCGTACGTGAAAGTCGTTGACCCTTCAATTAGTAAAGATATCTCTGTTGAAAAGATCAGTGAGCGTGTCAATGAAACAAGTGGTCTTAAAGAGTTACAGGTCATGGGTGAAAACAGCTCTAATAAGTATGTCAAGCTACGGTATCGCGTGGTTTGGTTTGACAAAGATGGATTTGAGATCAAAGCTATAGGTGATCGATGGATGGAACTTCCTGCTTACAAAAATGCAAACTTCACTATCCATATCGTAGCACCAAACAAACAAGCAACAGACTACCGTCTGTTTATTAATCAGTAAAGGAAAACAGATGGAAAATTTTACGAAAATAACACTCAGTGCACTTTTAGCAGCAGGTCTTATAACAGGTTGTGCTGACAAGACTGAACGCATAGACATGAACAACGACAAGGGTGATCAGGTGATGGGTCTCGACTATCGTGACTTTAACGAAGCAGCCTCTAAAGCGGTTCAGTCTATGTTACAGTCTGGTGCACTTGACAAGAAAAATGGAGACCGTTACGTTCTTGCCATCTCTCGTGTGACTAACGACACCATGCAGCACATCGACACTGACCAGTTGATCAAGAAGATCCGTGTGGAACTGCTTCGTAGTGGTAAAGTAGTCGTGACAACAGCCATAGGTGCTAATGGTGCTGAAGATAAGATGAGTAAACAAGCCCGTGAACTTCGTGAAGATGATGAGTTTAACCAAAACACGGTTCAGAAAAAAGGAACCATGGTGGCACCAGACATGAGTCTTTCAGGTAAGATCTTACAGCGTAATATTACTATGGATAATGGCAAACAGCAGGTGGAGTACTACTTTATGCTTTCACTTACTGAGATCAAGACGGGTCTTGCTTGGTGGGAAGGCGAGACAGTCATCGGAAAGCGTGGCTCCGGCAAATCGGTAGCCTGGTAAAAGTTCCAGCTGCGGCGCGATTTGCACTTCAGCTCACCACTCGACGCACAGCAGTGCGCTTTCGGGTTTGCTTCAGCACAACGAACACCTGAGCTCCGTTAAAAAAAAGCCAACTGCTTGGCTTTTTTAGGATCGAAACCAAAGCAGATGTACGAAGTACCTGTGACGGATGATCTTACTTTTATGATAGTATGAACTTTTTAAGATGCACTTTGTCATTTTTGACATTGCTTCGCTTGTCATCATCCTGTGAAGGCAGGAATCCATGAGTTTATATATCTTGTGGCTTGAATCAGTCTCGACTAAATGCGCTATATTTCCTCCTTCGTGTATTATTAGAATTAACTGACAATAGACCTTACTTTGTTTATAATGAGGCCAGTTGAATTTTACAACCTAAAGATATGAAAATGGAGTGTTTATGGTTATCAAAACTTTACTGTTTTTTTTATATCTAAGCACATCTACTCTTTTTGCAGAATCCCTTCCTAGTACAACACTTAACGCATCTGAAAACAATATAAAAACAAGTGATACAAATTTAACTAAAAACAGTAGTTTGTTAAGTGAGAGCATCTCTGTTGAGCATGAGGGTGTGACCTATAACTGTAGTAAAAATGACTTGATTTCTGAAGATACTAATGGAACAAAAGTTTATCACTGTGCTACGCTAGAAGAGAAACAACTGCTGGACAACTCTGATGCGCGTGGTGCGGCAGAGACTGACCGTTTGAAACAGGCGATTATTGATAAAACTGAGGGTGTAAAACGTGTTGTTCTGATTAAGAGTAAAGAAGGCAATGAGAGTGGCATGTGGAAACCACTTTATTATACGCTCAATGCAGTTGGCAAGGTACTTCCAGCGAAGGCCTATCTGAGTCTACGTTTTGCAGAGCTTTATAATAATGGAGAATTTGCATTTACAGACCAAGACACAAGAGGGGGACTTTTTTACTATAAAGCCTTTAAAAATAATTTTAAATTATCTTTTCAGTATGAAGCGAGTATACAGTTTTCTAACAAAGGCAATATCATTGGTTCAGCAACTCAAGCAGATGTGAATAACACAGCTTTTCTATTTGGGACACGCTTAAATTATTTGAGCTTAGAATATAATGATGTAACGATGGTGATGGGTAAGTATTGGGGTGTCTATTATGATATCGCAGGGATGACTGATAAGTATATGGTGTTTGGGACCTTGGGTAGCAGTGTCTATAATCTTACAGATGGTGGTGGCGCAGGTACAGGTCTCGCTGCAGATGTTTTGCAACTTCGTGTACAAAAAGACGTTTATAACTTAGGCTTACAAGTACAGTATCATCCCCAAAGTTTGCCTATATTATATTCTGGAATCTATGCTTATACTGCTGGTTTTTCACTGTTTTACAAAGGTCTGGAGAACGGTATTAAACTTGGTCTGACCGGAAACTATGCCGTGTTTGATAAGGGAAGTGATTTTAATACTTCAAGGTTGAGTGGAAAGGGAGAAGATGATATTGCGTTACTGGCGGGTCTCTCCTACCAAAAAAATAAAATTAGTGTTGACTTCACGCTGGGTGCTTCAAATAATCATGTCACGGATGATGTCGGTAATGGTATAATTGGTATGGGTTCAGAGTTGTATGTACGTTATCGTTTAGAAGAAAATTGGCGTTTTGCTTTTGGTTATAACCTGCTTCTTCCAGACAAACGTTACTACAGTGGTCAGTATGCATTAAAAGATTATATCGCTTCATTACAGTACGCTTTTAATAAAGAGTACACACAACTTATGTACTTAGAAGGTAAGCATTCGACAGGTACCAATGCTGATGGTAGTAAGATGCTAGACAGTGCTGTTCTTGGTTTTCGCTATTTACTTGACAATTAGGTTATACATTTTAATCTTCAGACGTATATCTTCCGTATCATGTATTGTACAATTGACAGAAGAACGTTAACAGAACAAGCCCTACTAGGTTTTTAGATTAGTTGGTTAATCAAATCACCTACACCAATATGCAGATTATATTTGGCGATAGGAAAGTCTAACCACTCGTCTTCTAGGTTGACGGTTTGCAGACTGAGGTAAGCACCTAAGACACTGAGGTCGATCTCTTGGTATTGTTCTGTCTCTGTTGATGAACGTTTTACACGTTCCAAAATACCACTTTCATTACTCTTTTGAAGTGTAAAGGCAAGCCATTTTAGGTTGGCAAGGTCACAGTACCGGATGAAGAGTTCTTTGGTGAGCTTCTCTTGAGGGTTGCCTTCTGGAGAGACCAAAAGGCCTTGTTCTCGTAGGGGTACCAACACTGACAAGATAGCCTCTGAAAGGGGGATGACTTTCTCTGTCCAGATAGGGGATTCGTTGCTGTTTTTAAGTGCTGTCTCTAAAACAGAGATGATCTGTGCTTGTGTGTCACCTTCAAAAATTTGTCCAACTGTTTTTATCATAATACTTCTCTAATTTAGATTTTTCATAATGTAGCCTTTTATGTATAATTCCACCCTTATTTGTTGCAATAATAATTATAATTAAGGATAACGATGACACTCAACAAAAGCTTTTTAACCAACACTATAGCTATAGCCCTGATACCTCTCTCTTTGCTAATTCCTGATGAAACCTTCTCTAAAGCACTGCTTTACGCTGGTATCTTTGCTTTCTCTGGCGCCATAACCAACCTTCTTGCCATTCATATGCTTTTTGAAAAGGTACCTTTTTTAGTAGGTTCAGGTGTCATTGTCAACCGCTTTGAGAGTTTTAAAGTAGCCATCAAAGAGCTGATGATGACACAGTTTTTTACCAAGGATCAGTTGGACAATTTTTTTGCCTCTGAAGAGAAGAAGATAGATCTTGAACCTATCATAGAAGAGACAGACTTCTCACCTGCTTTTGATGCCCTCTCTAAAACAGTTATGGAGTCCTCTTTTGGCGGTATGCTTGGGATGTTTGGTGGAGAGAATGCACTGGAAGCGCTGAGGGAGCCGTTTAGTAATAAACTGAGAAGTGCGGTCAAGCGTATCGTAGCAAGTGAGACCTTTAATGCACAGCTGCAAAATCATATGAGCAGTTCAAGTCTGAGTGCGGATATGTTAACAAAAATAGAAGAGGTGATCACAGCAAGACTTGACGAGTTGACACCATTGCTTGTGAAAGAGATGGTTCAAAAACTCATCCGTGAACACCTGGGCTGGCTGGTTGTTTGGGGTGGCGTGTTTGGAGGGCTTATCGGACTGGTGAGTTCATTGATATTATAGCCCTCTAGTGCAACGAGATCGAGTATACCGACCTTAGTCTCTGGCTGGTGCCAGTTTGACCATGTTGTATCGTAGAAGCTGCAGGTCGGCTACATTGAGTACAACGTGGGAAAAGTTTGCTTTATCCATTGGACGTACGGTTTGGATGTCTGTTACAAAAAGAAGACTGGCGATGCCATGCTCTTTAAGTTTTCGCGGTATGTCGCTGGCATCAAGTTTTGGAAGGTCTCTGTCTAAAAGCGCATAGGTGTAACTGTTGTCATCCAGTTTGTGTTCAAAGTCGGCAAGTTCATCTGCGATCTCGACACTGTAACCGATCTTTCTCAAGATGGCAGAGAATATTTTGGCCTCACTGTGTGAGCGTTTATAGAGGAGAACATCGACTGCAGATTTACGTGCAGGAAGCTGCTCTTCAACAGGTACCACTTCTTCTACAGCTTCCACTTCTTGTTCTTTTC
>JALSUN010000137.1 GCA_027061425.1 Helicobacteraceae bacterium | reverse complement strand
TTGTTCGCACGCACTCCATTTGGCCACCTCACGCATCAACACTTGGCCACCCTGCGCATGATGATTTGGCCACCGCACGCACGCGTTATTTGGCCACTTTTTTTCAATGATGCGCATATAAGAAAGAGTTAAGCTAAAGAGTATTCTTCAACAATATAATGCACCTCCATACAATTATGAAGGTGTACCATGAGGAGAATATCTATGAGTAAAATTAAAGAGGTGTTGAGACTAAAGTATCTCAATCAATTATCAAACCGACAGATCCAAACAATGACAGGTGTTTCAAGAAACAGTGTCGCCAACTATGCAAAGACTTATATAGCGTTAGACACTAATCTTGATGATCTACTTGCATTGAGTGAAGAAGATCTTACTAAACTCTTTAGTGGTGACAAACCTGTAATCCACTCCACCAAGAAGCTAGCGCTCATTCATCCTGACTGGAATGAAGTCAAAGAGGAGTTGTCTAAAAAGTCAATGACCAGAGCACTGCTTTACGAAGAGTATAAAGAGAAAGACCCTAACCTTTACAGTTATAGCCAGTTCAACCGTTACTACGCCAAATACATAAAAACACTCAACCCATCCATGCGTCAGCTCCACTATAGTGGTGATAAACTCTTTATAGATTACAGTGGACTTACGATGCCTATCGTCAACCAACGCACAGGAGAGGTCACTAAAGCACAGATCTTTGTTTGCGTTCTCGGTGCTAGCGGTTACACCTTTGTTCATGCCACCCCATCACAATCTACCAAACACTTTATAGAGTCCCATGTGTCAGCCTTTAACTTCTATGGAGGTCTTCCCAATATCTTAGTACCTGATAATCTGAAAGCTGCCGTCATCTCTCATAAAAAAGGAGTGGTACGCCTTAATGACAGTTACGCTGATATGGGACATCACTATAATGTAGCGATAGAGCCTGCACGTCCCTACAAACCGCAAGATAAGTCAAAAGTGGAATTAGGCGTTAAAGCCATACAACGATGGATACTGCTCAAACTACGTCACCATACCTTCTTTAGTGTTGATCAACTCAATCAAGAGATTAATCTTCTGCTTGATGGTTATAACAACAAGATCATCAGACGCCTCAACAAGAGTAGGACAGCACTCTTTGAGCAACTTGATAAGCCTAATCTACATCCACTGAGAGCTAACAATTATATTTTTAAGGAGTTTAAAACAGCTACAGTCGGGATAGATTATCATGTAGAGTTAGAAGGCAGTGGTTACTCTGTCCCTTATATACACCTAGGTAAAAAGGTAGAAGTGAGCTACTCAAGTACCTCCGTTATCATCTCCTTAAATGCTGAAGTCATTGCACACCATCCAAGGCTCTCTCAAGCCTATCATGATTCAACACTGCTAGAACATATGCCTAAAGAGCATCAGTACCAATACGAGAAGTGGAATCCCAAAAGGATTTTAACATGGGCAAACTCCATAGGTGCGTCTACTACAGCACTGATGGAGTCCATCATGGAAAAACGTTCTCATCCTACACGAGGTTATAAGTCATGTATAGCAATACTCAGCTTTTCCAAGACCTATGGTAATAGTGCTCTTGAATCCGCTGCAGCGGTAGCACTGGAGATCAAACACTATAAGGTCGCGTCCATAGAGTCCATGTTAAAGACAAAGAGCTACTTGCGTCACAACCAACATCAAAGTGTCAATAACACCTATATGAATGAACATGAGAACATTAGAGGCAGTGCTTATTATGCTAGGCAGAGCAATACAAGTAAGGAGGTCATTGAATCATGATAGCACTATCAACCGTAATGGAACAAGCATCCGTACTTTCACTTTCAGGCTTTAAGCAATCTCTTCTAATGCAAAGCGAAGATCCAAACTATAGCAACCTCTCATTTGAAGAGCGTCTTTATCATCTTTTTGAGACAGAGATCAACCAGAGACAAGATAAACGGATACAGCGGATGTTAAACCTCGCCAAGTTCAAAGACAGGAATGCTTCACTTGATCAAGTCGAGTACCTTGCCAAAAGAAATATAGATAAGTCTCAGATACTCTCATTGGCCAACTGTGAGTTTATCAACAAGTTTCAGAATGTACTTTTCACTGGCGCCACTGGGACTGGCAAGAGCTTTTTGGCCCAAGCGCTGGCAAGACGTGCCATCTCATTGGGTTACTCTGCCAAATACTATAGAGTTTCTACGCTGCTTGAAGAGATAAAGATAGCCCGATTGGATGGAAGCTATACAAAGACGCTCGCTAAGATCTCAAAATTTAAACTGATACTACTTGACGACTTTGGAGTGACACCACTCAAGGGTGATGAACTTAATGATCTGTTTGAGGTTATCGAAGAGAGAACCTTCAATGGTTCTCTTATTATTACGGCACAGCTTCCTATTAAAGAGTGGTATGCATACTTGGGTAACGAGACCATCGCTGACGCAATGATGGATAGACTCATCCACACCGCTCATAAAATAGAGTTAAAAGGACCATCTATGAGAGAATTACTGGCCAATAGGTAAATCATTTGGCCACCCTGCGCTACAATGACCTAAGAATATTTTTTAGCACTCAACTGGCCAAGTGTTCATGCGCGCGGGTGGCCAAGTGTGTGCGTGTGAACA
>JALSUN010000136.1 GCA_027061425.1 Helicobacteraceae bacterium | reverse complement strand
TCATCGTAAAGTCACGTCTTCTTGCCGCCTCTTTAAAGGAGAGTGTCGCATCAAGCGCCACCTCAAAACCTTTATGTCCAACACCCACTTTAATCTCTTGTCTTGGTATGGAGAGGTCTATCTCTAAAGATTCTAACTGTAGTTTCAGTACCCCAAAACTCCTGCCCACACTGTTAACCTTACCAAAAGATCCTGCCAACTGCTCAAGCAGTTCTAAACTCTCAACACCAAATACTTCTATATCAATATCTTTAGAGTCTAACCCTAAAAAAGCATCTCTCACATAACCGCCAACAACAACAGGACGATACCCTTTTTCTATAAGAGCATTAACAAGAGGAGAGAGAGAAGATGGAAGTTTTATCATGCAGGTATTGTAACTAAAAGCGGCTACTTACACGCGCCTTTAATCATCTTTTTTATAGAGAAACCAAAGATGGAGCCCTCTCCTACCTTACTCTCTATAAAGAGCTCAGAGTCATGCAGTTTTAAGATGTAACCTACAATAGCAAGTCCTAGCCCCATAGAGTTGTCCCAAGTATTTTTGTGGACACGGTAGAACTTAGAGCCTACCTTCTCAAGATCAGACTTGCTGATGCCCATACCCTTGTCTATGACCATCAACTTTCCATCCATAATACTTAAGGTCACGTCATCTTCTGAGTACTTGAGTGCGTTGTCTACAAGGTTGGTCAGCACATTGTCTAACATCTCTTTGTCTGCCATAACGATACACTCTTCGCCTTGAAACTTAATCTCTCTATCACGATACTTACTAGAGAGGTTTAAGACCACATCATCTATAAGATCCACTAAGTTAAAGCGTATGACATGAATACTCAAGTCGTTGTTTTCAAGTTTCACTGAGAGGGCCAAACGGTCTATCATATAAGCGATTTTACGAGAATTAGAGAGGATTTTTTCTAAAAAACGCACTCTTATTTTAGGATTAATCTGTGGGTCATCTAAAAGTGTGTCTGCATATCCCATGATCGAGGCCAATGGGTTTTTAAACTCGTGAGAGATAGCAGAGAGGATGTCGTTGCGCTGTTTGTTGACAAGACGCAGTTTGGCAGTGTACTTACGCTTTTGTTTGTCACGAGTTGCCAGTTTTTTTGCCAGATCTTTAAGGTTAAGGGCGATGTGTAAAAACTCTTTAAAATACTCTGTTTTTATCACTGCTTTGTAGTTTTTGTTAGAGATCTCATTAAGATAAATTACAATCTGCTCTATGTCGTAACGCACCCGCTTACTCATCTGATACGCAGCCATCAGTCCCAACACCATAAAGATCATAAAAATAAAGATCAGACGAGACCACAAGGTATAGAAGTTTGACATAATGGTGTTCAGCGGTGTTGCCAAACGAATGTAGATTACATTGTCATCTACCAAGATCTTTTTTGCCACATAGAGGTAGTGCACATGGGTCGTCACAGAGTAGCGGTTGTCCACACCCAGACCATCACGGCGTGCCTGCATGATCTCAAAACGGTTTGCATGGTTTTGCATCGTGAACTTGTCACTATTACTGTCCGCTAAAACTGTGCCATCTTCAGCCACGAAGGTTACCCTATCTTGTATGGCCGCATGAGTATTTGCTGCAATACGATCAAGGTCACTAATGTGATAAGGTTGCATCTGCATCAGCGTAATACTGTGTTCAAGCTGCTCTGTATTTTCAGAGATGACAAATGATTTAAGGGTGTAGTAGCTCACTATAGAAGAGACGATGAGTGTTGCCATAAAGAGACCAACGATGTTGGCAAAAAAGAAGTGGTGGAGTTTTAACACAGGGTGTAACCTACCCCTCTTACTGTTTTGATGTACTCTTTGGTTTTATCAGCATCTATTTTCTCTTTAAGACGGTTGATCGCAACATTGACCGTACGATCCTGATATATGGCATCTCCACCCCATACATGTTCAAGTAGATAATCACGGTCAAGGACGATGTTTTGGTTAGCGATGAGTGTATGTAAAAGGTCAAACTCTAACTTGGTCAGTTCTATGTTTTTACCCTCTATAAAAAGTTCACGAGAGCCCAGGTCTAAGGTGATATCTCTATAGATGACCTTACCTTCACTTTTATCTTTTTGTGTACGTTTGAGCACCGCTTTTATACGAAGTACCAACTCTTTCATGTTGAAAGGCTTGGTAATGTAGTCATCACCCCCGCGTTCAAAGCCCTCTTCGATGTCACTCTCTTTGTTTTTAGCGGTCAGGTAGATAACAGGTGTTTGCATCCCTTTGTCACGCATTTGCGCCACAAATTCGCTCCCCTCTACCCCTGGAAGGTTACGGTCCATAATAAGAAGGTCAACAGCCTCTTCCTCTAGAAGTTGGGCCACATTTTTGGTACTTGTAAAGCCCATAATATCAAACCCCTCTTTGTCAAGGTTGTACTCAATGAGTTCTAAAATATCCTCTTCATCTTCAACGATAACGATAAATGCACCCATCTTGTACTCCTTAAATGAGGTTAGTAAACCTTGATCTCTCCACCTTTTGCAGCATAAAGAAGCAACTTGGCGATGTTCACAGCACGATCACATGCACGCTCTAGCTTACGTAGTGTACCAAGTATGCGAACATACTCCACTGAAAGCTCTTGTTC
>JALSUN010000135.1 GCA_027061425.1 Helicobacteraceae bacterium | reverse complement strand
ACGGTGCACATAGTTCATAGAAGCTTGTAGATACTCATTTTTATCATAATGAGAGCGCGCATGATAAGACGATTTCCACTGATTAACAATAGGAAGATGACATGCTTTACAATCTTCAGAAGAGTAACATTTTTGGACCATAGTTGGTGCTGCTTGTAAAGAGAGGGTTAAAAGTATAAAAGAGAGGCTAAGTTTCAACATTAGTGAAGAGACCTTGTATAGTGTGATAATAAATTACCAAAAAAATATGGTAATTTATTTTAGAGTTCACAGTATACAAAAAACAACCTATAAATATATTAATTAATCTAATATGTTTTTATAAGATATTTTCAAGTATACAATCAAATAAGAGGTTTACCTGTCTTTCTTTTTATATGTTGCTACTGAGTTGTGAGACTTGACCAAGTAAACAGACCACTGTTTTACGATAAGCAGGTAAGTGAAACGAATTATAATCCTGTTAACCTTGTTCAGAAACAGCCTGCTACTGTACTATTATTAATATTTTAAGTGAGAAAAAAGAGTCATAAAACCTTTTATCTTTGTTGATCAAGCCAGACCATAAGACCTTTTTGAGCGTGTAATCTATTTTCTGCTTCTTCAAAAACAACGCTTTGTGCCCCTTCTAAAACTGCTTCACTGACCTCTTGACCTCTATATGCGGGAAGGCAGTGTAAAAAGAGCGCTTCTTTGTCTGCTTCAGCCATCAGTGCTTCATCTACGATAAATCCACCAAAAGCGGTAATACGCTCCTCTTTTTCATCTTCTTGTCCCATAGAAGCCCAAGTATCTGTTGTGACAACTGTAGCTCCTTTTACCGCTTCTTGTGGTGAGTTTGTATAGATGATCTTAGCACCACTCTCTTGAGCGATAGCATCTGCCTCTTGACGCACTGTGGCATCAACTTCATAGTTATGAGGCGTAGCAACACGCAGTTCAAAGCCCAGTTTTGCTGCCAGGAACATCCAAGAGTGTGTCATGTTATTCCCATCACCAACATAAGCTACTACTAGGTCTTTACTGTGGTTATGCTCTAAAATAGTCATATAGTCTGCCAAGAGTTGTATAGGATGATATGAGTCTGTCAAGCCATTGATAACAGGCACTTTTGAATAAGCAGCAAACTCTTCAAGCATGGAGTGTGCAAAAGTACGGATCATCACCATGTCACACATAGAAGAGATGACACGTGCGGTGTCTTTTACAGGTTCACCACGTCCAAGGTGAATGTCACGGTTGGATAAGAAAAGTCCATGACCCCCAAGTTGAAAGATCCCTGTCTCGAAACTGACACGGGTTCTCGTAGAACTTTTTTCAAAGATCATTGCCAAGGTTTTGTTAGGCATATGGGCTTTAATGTCGCCACTTTTAAGCTCTCTTTTAATAGCCATACCCAGATCAATGATCTCTAAGATCTCAGCCTTTGTATAGTCTTTAAGTGTTAAAAAATGTCTCAATTTTGTCCTTTTTCTAAGATGACATCACAGCTTTCAGCCTTACCAAAATAGTAACCCTGTGCATAATCAATCCCTAATTCTTGAATAATAGCATAAATTTCTGGTGTACTCACAAATTCTGCGATGAGTACAATGTTTAGTGAGCGTGCAAGATCTACTATACCCTTAACAATACTTCTGTTTTCCAAGTTTGTATCGATATCTTTGATAAGAGATCCATCTATTTTTAAGTAATCAGGTCGTATCTGTGTCAAGTATGCAAAGTTTGAGTAACCCGTTCCAAAGTCATCGATGGAGACCTGAAAGCCCATACCTTTGATCTTTTGTATAATTTTAATATACTGTTCATTAAGCAATTCTTCTGTTTCTACCAACTCTATAGATATACTTGAGGCCTGAACTCCATGGGTTTGTAGACTCTCTTGCAAGTACTGCAACATATCTTCATCTAGATCATCGCGTGTCATGTTGATTGAAATCGCCTTATCACATTGGCGCATGAGTTTAAAACTTTGATTGATGATCACTTTAGTCAGGCGTTTTTCCAGACCCATCTTCTGTAGAACCGGTAAAAACTCATAAGGTGAGATCACTTCTGTACTGCCCTCTTCTCTCAGACGTATCAGTACTTCAAGTTTTTTACAACTTTCATCCTTAGTAGAGACTATAGGCTGAAAATGAGCTTCAAAATAGTCATGTTCAAAAGCATTTTTAATACGTTTTACCCACTCAAGGTTGTTTTGATATTTTATTTTGTAAGAGTCATCACCAGTATAGACTCTATACCTTTGTTGATGGGTAATAGCCTCTTTAACAGCCAACTCTGCCTGTGTTAAAATAGAACTTTTAGTAGAGTCTTTTCGACTATTTGCCACGCCAAAGTTAAAGGTAAGAGGCATCTCAATATCGTTATAGTTAACCAAGTAAGTATGGGTTAAAGCCTCTACTACACGTGAAATGTATTGGGTGTTCGAACAGACGATCACAAATTCGTCAGAGCCCATTCTGTATACCTGAAGTTTCATCTTACTGTCTATAGCTATCTCGTTGACCATGTCCAGTAAAATATCTGCGGTCTCTTGGAGGTAAATGTCTCCTACCGATTGGCCAAAAGAGTCATTAATCAGAGAGAAGTTATAGATATCTATATAGATAAGTGAAAAACTCTTCTGCTTCTCTATCGCTTTTTCCAAGACACTCAGAAGTTTGACACGGTTGGGCAAAGCAGTCAATCCATCAAGCTCATAGTTATGTCTGATAATCTTGATCTGTTTGTTGATCTTAGTGTTAAAGGCATAAAGTTTTCTATACACTTGTCCAAGTTCACTTGGTGACTTCATCAAGAGCAGGCGTTCTTTTTTAGTCCTCTCAGAACGTCTACCACTTAAAAAGTCTAACATGGTCTGTAGAGAGATGTTGATGTCTAAAAAGATCAAGTAGGCTATAAAACCAACGATAAATATCGGCAAGACCATCATCAACAGGTCTTGGTAGACTAAATTCAGATAATGTTCTCTCTCCCTGTTAATGACCTCTGAACGTTGTTCATACTCAAACTTGGAGATCTCTCGAAGATTATTGATATATGTCGTAGTCACCCTCTCATAAATTTTGAGATTAAAGGCCTCTCCCCCTAAAGAAAAAGCATGGTTTCTAAAGTTGTCTTTTTGAATGTTCATCTCTACAAAGTCACTATTTCGATAACTGGCATTAAGTTTTTGTATGGCCTCTTCATCAGCAACGCGGTTAAATGCATCTAGCGCACTCTGGGCCTTACCACTTTGTAATATAATGATCTCATAAAAATCTTCAAGTTGAGAGCCATCTCCCATAATTGAGATGGTCAAGTCAGACTCCAGACTTGAGTACTCTACCACACTGATAATGTCAAAATACGCACTGAGACCATTTGTACTGTTTCGCTGGGTAATACCTGAAATAATGTCAACTAAATGCTTTATTATGCCATCCGTATAAAAGCGAATAACCTCAACACCACTGAGTTTGTCCGTGAGGATGTCATGTTCTATCTTTTTTATACTGCTCATATTTTGATGGATATAACGTATTTTTTTTGTATAAGTACAACTATTAAAAAAGCCCTCAAGTCTTATAAAGGCCACTTCTCGTTTTTGAACAGCATCAAGATACGCTTTTTTGTCATGGGTCACATAGAGATAACTGAGCGCCGCACGACGCTCTTTTTGAAGTAGCGTGATCAATTTTTCTATCTCTAGTGCTTTCTCTAATGAGCGAGCATTAAACTCTTTTGTTTGGTAAAGATTATATGTCGTAGAGATGTACGAGAGGTTCCAAAACACAATTCCTGTAATCAAGAAAAGGATGAGTGAACCTACTTTTAACTTCACGTTAAAGCGACTTAAAAAATAGAGTAAGGTATTAATCATTTGGACAGTTTATCCTAAAAGCCTTGCAACTTCTTTAGCATGATAAGAAATTATAATATCTGCACCGGCACGTTTAAATGCAATCATCGTCTCCATCATCACACGATCATAATCAATAAGTCCTTTTTCTCCTGCATATTTCAACATCGCATACTCACCACTTACATTGTAGATAGCAAGGGGAAGCGTTGTGTGCTCTTTGACATCACGAATGATGTCTAAGTAAGCGAGAGCAGGTTTGACCATCAAGATATCAGCACCTTGTGCCTCGTCAGCGATACTTTCGTTGATCGCTTCACGGCGATTTGCTGGGTCCATCTGGTATGAACCTCTGTCACCAAAAGAGGGGGTTGACTCCGCCACATCTCTAAACGGACCATAATAGCCACTTGAAAACTTGGTAGAGTAACTCATGATCGGCAGGTTCTCATACCCCCCCTCATCTAAGGCTGTTCTCAAAGTCTCGATAATCCCATCCATCATTCCTGAAGGTGCAATCATATCTGCACCTGCTTTGGCATGGACTAAAGCTTGTTTGCCAGAGATCTCTAAAGTAGCATCATTGTCAACGGTCTCATGAACATGATCGATGATCCCACAGTGACCATGGTCGGTGTACTCACAAAAGCAGAGATCTGTGACAACAAACATATCAGGGTGTGCTTTTTTAATGGCACGTACCGCTTCAGCAATGATGCCATGTTCACACAGTGCATCTGAACCTACAGCATCTTTAACATCAGGAATCCCAAAAAGTATAATAGAGAACAGTCCCAGCTTTTTAAGTTCTTCACACTCTTTTATAGCTTCGTCTATACTCATTTGAAACACACCAGGCATAGAAGAGACCTCTGTCTTAATCCCTTTTCCAGGGCGAACAAAGAGAGGATAGATGAAATCATCTTTACGTACATGGGTCTCTCTGACCAGTGCTCTTAAATGGGGGTTAAGACGGTTACGGCGAAAGCGTTGAAACATAGATGACCTTTAATGCTGAAGATAACTAGAGTTTTAGAGCTACTCTAAATAATTTTAATGTATAATTCTACTCTTAATATAGTAACGATAAGATTATTGAAACAAGTAGTATAAATAATATGAATATAAAAATTTCCGATGTTGCCAATCTTCCCACACGCTTTGGTACTTTTAAAGTCCAAGCCTTTCAAGAGGCACATAAAGAACACCTCGTCATCTATAAAGAGAGCGATGGTGACACCCCTATCATCCGTGTACACTCTGAGTGTTTGACAGGTGACGCCCTCGGCAGTCTCAAATGTGACTGTGGTGACCAACTCTCTTTTGCCTTACAGACCATTGCCGAACATGGCGGTATGGTCTTATACCTACGACAAGAGGGACGTAATATCGGTCTGCGTAATAAGATCAATGCCTACGCCCTGCAAGACCAAGGCTACAACACCATAGAGGCCAACCACCAGCTCGGTTTTGCTGCTGATGAACGTACTTACGAAATCGTCACTACCATCTTAGAACACTTCAACATTAAAAAAATCCGTCTGCTCACTAATAACCCTAGCAAGATGACCGCCCTGAATAACATAGAGATTGTAGAACGTCTTCCAATTATTATTGATGCTAATGAGCATAACAGAGGGTACTTGCAGGTCAAACGTGATGAGATGGGGCATCTCCTCTAAATCGTTCAAGTTGTATTTGAGCGCAGATGTTATATGATAATGTTTTAAAACAATTAAGGTCTACTACACATGAAATTTTTAACACTTTTTTTCTTTCTATTACCTCTCTCTCTCTTCGCAGAAAACAGCAACTGGTTTGTGGGTCTTGAAGGCGGTACCAGTGGTGCTAAGTTCTCAGACAGTGTTGAAAATACAGAGTTTGAGTACGCTACACAGTATGGCCTAAAAATAGGCCTCAGTGAAGACAACACCCGCATATACTTGGGATATAACGACACGGATAAGATCAGTAATGCACTCACCTCTTCTCGTAACGTTTACATTGCTCTCGAAGGAGTAAGTAACGAGTTCAAAGTGATTGCTGCTTCAACTGCAAAGTTCTTTTTTGGTTTTCATCTTGGTGGTTCAAGTATAGATGCCAATGGTGACATTGTTAATGGTGCAATGGGTGGGCTACAAGGGGGGCTTGACTTTATGCTTCCTGCGGATTTTGAAATAGAACTTGCCTATCGCCAATACTGGACGTATAAAGAGAAGATAACCAACATCTCGTCTGGAACACTCTATGGCGGGCTCAACTATAAGTTTTACTCATTTTAAGGTACAGTTATGAATATTGAAGCCACCCTTTTAAAAGAGAACATCACCTTAGACTCTCAGTTTTATGACTATGTCACACGTTATAAAGAACACCTTAAAAAATGGAACAAGATCCATAACCTTACGGGTGCTAAAAAAGAGGAATTGATGGACAAGTTCATCTATGATGCTGTCTATCCTATCTCGTTTTTACCCAAGGTCAAATCCATTTTAGACATCGGGACTGGTGCTGGTTTTCCTGGTATGATCTTAGCATTTGCCCTACCCGACACCCATATCATTTTATGTGAGCCTTTACAAAAACGTGCCAGCTTTTTACAGTTTATCAAAGCAGACCTCAAACTTAAAAATGTCACTGTAGCTAACTGTCGTGTAGAAGAGTTAGAACCACAACCTATAGACCTTGTCACTTCTCGTGCAGTGACCGACACGAAGATGTTAATACAACTCAGTCAACCTTTTATTTCCCAAGGGTCTAAACTTCTCTTTTACAAGGGAGAACGTGTTTTTGAAGAGGTTGATGAATCTCTCAAGTATGAGATCATAGAAACACAAAACCGTCACTACCTCATTATAGATATCTAAGGAGTTGTTATGATCTTCAAACTACTACTCATTGTTGGTGTTATCGCTGCTGTCTACTTTTTCTTTATAAAAAAAAGTATGCCGCTGACAAAAGAACGTAAAGCAGACCAAAAAAACCATGAAGATGATGAGACTATGGTGGAGTGTGCCACCTGTAGTACTTACATCAGTATAAACGAAGCTATTCAAGTCTCTGAAACTTACTACTGCTCGACTGAATGTCGCGATAAAAAGCAGTAAGCGTATGTTACTTTTTGGACATCCCTACATACCATTCACTCCCTTTTATCATATTACGGAGAGCAGTGATGTAGACGGCACCCCACCTAACAGCACCCTCTTTGTTACATTTGATATAGAGAACCTTGATCTCATAACTTTTTTAAACCAACACCAACTGCCTTTTGCTTTAGAAGTTAAAAGTCTCGAAGAGGTCGTTTTTGCCCACAATCTCAATGCCAAATACATTGTAGTCCAAGACCACCTGGCCAAGTCTGCACAAAACTGTGCAGAGACCTATCTTTTTGATGCCAAAATACTCTGTAGAATGGAAAATGAAGCCTCTATAGAGGAGAAGATTATCGAAGGTGTTGATGGGCTTATCTACGCACAGGCCATTGTAAAAATCTCTCTATAATGCACTACATCACCCTCTTGCTTATCACCCTACTCATCACAGGATGTTCTACAAGAGGAACACCTCACAGTCAGCATAAACAGCCTAAAAGCAAACAGAGTCATCAGCATAAAAGTACGCCTGTATCAACACCACATAGCAACAACTATGCAGACTTAGACAAACTCTACCCTTATCACAACAGATGGCACCTCACCCCCTACAAATACGGTGGCTATGGTTCACAAGGCATCGACTGTTCCGCCTTTGTTCAACGGGCTTACTACGATCTTTTTCATATGAAGATCCCCCGTACAACCAAAGAGCAGGTCAAAGCAGGATGGAAAGTACCCCGCTCCCAAGCAAGAGCGAGCGACCTCATCTTTTTTAAGACCGGGTACAACACCCGTCATGTCGGTATCTATCTACAACATGGAGACTTTATGCACGCCTCTTCGAGTCACGGTATCATCATCTCCAATATCAACGATCCCTACTGGAAAAAACGCTACTGGATGACAAGACGTTATAGATAATAGCCACCTATAATAACTTACTTTTCTGGAGGATAGCTTTCCACCTGCACGGAGTAAGACGCTGTATTTTCAAATATCGTTTCATAATTATCATCTAGTAATTTTTCGTACTCAAATGTCATAACGACTTTTTTATCTTTTACCTTGGCATCTGTAACAATTTTCGCCAACACGTTACTGTTTTTATCTTTGAGAAACAAGCGCCCTTCTACTCTCACCTTGTCCTCCACATTCACCTCTGCATCCACTTGTGTGAGCCCATATTTCAGAAGTCTGATATTGACATTTTTAATGTCATCATACTTTTTAAAGGCCTTTATGGCCACATGCTTTTTCACAGCGGTCTCTCTACTGTAGCTCGTATAAGCTTCTATCTCAATCCAGCCTAACTGCCCTACATCTTCAAGATCGATACTGAACATTCCATTTTTGTCAATTTTCTTACTCTTGTTGCTTAACAAAAGTCCCTCTGCACTAAAGTGTTTCACTACGATCACGACATCTTTATACTCTTCATCATATAGGTAACGGTATTTCTCATTTAGTTGGATAAAATATCTTTTGATTCCATTGGTATAATGCGCTGCATTTCCGTATATCTTTTTAACCGCTACCCTTCTCTTCAATTCAAATTCACTAAACTCCGTTTTATTGCTATCTTTGTTCACTCTAAAGACTCTAACGTGCTTTTTCTCATCCTCTTTTGCTATCTTAATGGTAAAGAGATTTTTGTTGACACCTGTCACATTGAAAAACTTTTGCTTTTTATATTTGTGACAAGCATCTTCACAAACAAAATATTGATAACGGTACTTTTCTGTCATAGATTTTGGAGGATTGTCAAGTTCCACGAGATTAAACTTCTCATCCAAGTACTGCATGGGTACTTTTATTTTGAGAATGCGTGCATTGTTAGAGATATTTTCATCAAGCAGTTGCATATCACCCACAATTAACCTGCTATTTTTTTGTAACACATTTTGATGTTTTTCTACATCAATATCCATCCCAATCAATATGTTCTCTCCAAGAATATAGATCTTATGGTCTCTGATTTTCAATGATCGCACCGCAATATTATAAG
>JALSUN010000134.1 GCA_027061425.1 Helicobacteraceae bacterium | reverse complement strand
TTTATAGGAGTGGCTTGATAGTTTTGTGATAAAATTACTAAGCAAATTTTTGTGTCGTGACATTTCTGAAGACCCACTGGGGATTTTAGAAGTGTCTAACACAAAAAGCGAATGGACACGACAGTGCCATAAATCAAAGGAGATTCATGTTTTCAAAATTAGTAACAGGTGCATTGGCACTAAGTATTGCCGCTACAATGGCAATGGCAGCGGACGGTGTTCGTTTCAACGTGATCAAAGACAGTATGATCAAGAACCCGGCTAAGGGTGAAAAAGCTGTTTCTGTAGTAGAAAAAAAATACAACGATATGGTGAATAACGACATCGAAAGTATTGGTTATGTTCTTTCTGATCCACATGAGCGCATCAATGATGGTTACGCTACTAAATACGGTGGAACAAACCTTGACAACCTTGCATTTATGTCTGTAACTGCTGACGAAGGTCTTCGTACACTTCTTCTTAAAGATCCACGTATTGGTGGTTTTTCTCCGTTTAACCTTCACGCTTACAAGCTTAAAGGTGACAACACGACTTACGTAGGTCACGTTATGCCTAACACAATGATGGACATCGTTGGTGTTACAGATGTTGCTACTCGTAAAGAGTTTGCTGCACTTTTCACACCTCTTGACAAGTTAGTTGATGAGAAGCTTGGTGGAAAAGTTGAAATTACTAAGTATGATAAACTCACTGCTAATCCTATGATGAACTTTGAGATCACTTTTGAGCGTCCTGCAGACCTTTCTGAGTTTGTTGATGAATTCCAAGAGAAATTTGAAGAAGCATTCGAAGACAAAAAGTACATCATCGCTGGTTACAAAAACTTCCGTGAGACTTATGATGACCTAGAGCAAGACTTTAGTAAGTATGATGCATACTTCGTTTACTCACTATGTCACTTTACATTCTCTAACAGTATCTTTAACATCGTAGATGGTCAAGAAGGTTCTGCTCGTCCTGACGCTGGTGTATTTGCTCCATGTTCAATGTACATGTACATCGAAAAAGGAAGCAACAAGTTAATTATTGGTATGCCAAAACTTGAAAACTGGATTGCTGTTATGAACATCAAAGATCAGAAGAAGATCGATGCTATTCATACGCTTGACAAAGAGATTGTTGGTATTATGAAGGGTCTTGGAGCGAAAGTTAAATGAGAAAAGTATTAGCACTTATCGTAGCTGCTCTTGTTCTTTCATTTAGTGGCTGTTCATCAAAAGAGGCGGAAGCGGCAGAAGCAGCTCCAACAAAACCGGCTGAAGAGAAAGTAAGTACTTACCTTCTTGGTGCTTATGTTGATGTTGAAACTGCAAAAAATAAGCTAACTGAAGCTGGATTTGACGTAGTAACTGCATACAAAGTTGACAAAAAAGGTCAGTACACTTCAATAGTGTTTACTAACAATGCACTTAAAGCAGCTGCTAATAAAACTGATCGTGGTTTTGCAGCAGTGTTACGTCTTCTTGTAAACAACGAAAAACAGGAGATTAGTATTACTAACCCTGTCTATTTTGGAAAAGCATTTTTACAAGATGACTTCAACTACCCAGCATCACTTGCACTTGTTAAAAGTCTTAATGATGCATTCGGAGAGCTTAAAAACTCTGAAGATAAGTGGGAGTTTGAAGGTCTTTCTAGTTATCACTTCATGATGGGTATGCCATACTATGAAGAGAATGCAGTACTTTCAGAAGGTGACAATGCCGTACTTCTTGAAAAAGCTAAAAACTATAAAAAAGGTAAAAACCTAATTTTCGAACTTCAGATAGCTGAAGGTCGTACACTTTTAGGTTATGCACTTGGTAAAAAAACTTCTAAGTTTGTTAAGAAGATCGGTTATCAAAATGCACAGGTTCTTCCTTATACTATTCTTATAGAAGAAGGTAAGGCGAAGATGCTTGCACCTAAATATTACATCGCTGTCTCTTACCCACAACTTACTATGGGTGAGTTTATGACAATAGCATCAGTTCCTGGCGCTATAGAAAAAGATCTTGCTAAACCTTTCAAATAAGTCTCGGCTTATTTAAACTTTCTTTCTTCGGTGCTGTTTGCGCCGGGGGAATTTCTCTTTTATATCAACACCAACCATTTTTATTTTTAATCTATAGCTTTAGCATTTATAGTCGCGCCTGTCTTGGTGGAGTGGTACACGGCATGCCTTTTTTAACGCTACGCTAAAAGTCATGTCATACCCGAGGGGGCAGACCCTGTCCCTCTGCTGGACAGTTCGGGCTTTTTGCTCTTAATCTGTTAAATCTGCGTAATCTGTTGACAAAAGGTTCTTGATCTTTTACTTTTATCTAAAGCTATGTCTTTGATAGTCATGCCTGTCTTGGTGGAGTGGGACACAGCTTTAGTCGCGCCTGTCTTGGTGGAGTGGTACACGGCATGCCTTTTTTAACGCTACGCTAAAAGTCATGTCATGTCCCTCTGCTGGAAGGTTCGGGCTTTTTTTTAGATAATTTAAGTTATCTGTAAGATATACTCTGTGATTTTTTAAAAACCAAAAACCAAAAACCAAAAACCAAAAACCAAAAACCAAAAACCAAAAACCAAAAACCAATTCGCTATAATTACGTGAATATTTAAACAAGGACTTTTTGTGGCTAAAATAGGGTTTGGTACATATCGTATTAGTG
>JALSUN010000133.1 GCA_027061425.1 Helicobacteraceae bacterium | reverse complement strand
GTGACCGTAAACAGAAAAAACGTGAGTTCCGTAAACTATGGATCATCCGTATCAATGCTGCATGTCGTCTCAACGACATCAACTATTCTCGTTTCATCAACGGACTTAAAAAAGCGAACATCGAACTAGATCGTAAGATCCTTGCTGACATGGCAATGAACGATGCAGCTGCATTCTCTGCTGTTGCAGCACAGGCAAAAGCTGCCCTCTAATTTCTACCTTCAAGGCCTTCGGGTCTTGAAACCCCGTCCAAGTTCTCTTCTCATACAAAACGCGTTATAATCATATATTGTTTCTTTATAGTTCTCTAAATGGATTTTGATGTCTTTGATTTTACGTCTTTTTACTATAACTTCACTTATGTATCTTTCCCTTTATGCTGCCGAATTTATATATAAAGATATCAACCGTGACAACAACAAATCTTCTACATGGATCGCTCTTCCTTATGCCTTCTCTTCTGCATCCACAGGTTTGACTGCTGGAGTAGCAGCAATTTTTCATGGTTTTTTGCAACCACAAATGACTATGGTAGCAACTGTCTTCAAGGGTGAAGAGTTACCAGTTAATGAGTTTAACCAAGATGGTGTCAGTGAAAAAAGTGCTTATGCTAAAGGTTTTTTTATAGGGGTCACTGGAGTTCGTGTGCCTTACACTGAACGTCTCTTTTTTACCTACCTTGGTATGTCAGCTTATTATCCAAACCAGCGCATCTATCTTGATGGTTCCAATGACTCATCTCGAGATGTTGAAAACTTGCAACCCACCAATCCAACCCCCTTTCAAACACAAGGGTGGAGCAACTGGACCTATTTAGACCTCCGTTACGTCCTCCCTATAGGCGCATCAAAAACAGAAGTCTTACCTGTTATTGAGATGTCTCGAGGAATTGCTGTTAACCGTGATCATGTAGGTGGAGGTGTGCCCTTTCTTAGTGGACAAACCATTGTAGGTGTTAAACCTTTTTACCAAAAATGGACAGCAGATAAACTACAACCCAATGCCTATATCGCGACTAATGGTCTTAAGGTCTATCTAGAACATGACAACACCGACTATGCCGACAACCCTTCTAGAGGGTACACAATGTCTTTCATCTATGCTCAGGACTTTGGTGCTTATGACAGTTCACAAAAATGGAACGCTGTAGAAGCAGAATACTCACACTTTATAGAACTTCCTCTACCCTCTTGGACACGATACAATGTTATCGCCCTTAATGTATGGACTGCCTATTCGCCTTCTTGGGACAAAAACAGTTTCATTAAAAAAGCGGATGGCACAGACTCTCGTTTTAACAAAGGACAGACACCCATGTGGGAAGGGGCGCGACTGGGAGGTTGGGACAGAATGCGAGCTTATGACTCCAACCGTTTTAATGATAAAGCTGCCATTTATGGTGCTATAGAGTATCGACTTATTCCTAACCTAAACCCCATGCAAGACCAAGAGTGGAGTCCTATCCCTATCTCTTGGTTTCAAGGGGTTTTGTTTGCAGAGGCAGGTCGCGTGGCTCCAGAGTACACTGCTGAGTTGTTAAAAGAGATGAAGTATGATGCTGGCTTTAGTGTTCGCGCACTTGCAGCTACACTCCCAGTACGTTTTGATATGGCATGGGGAAGTGAAGGCAGTACCATGTGGGTCATGATAGAACAGCCTTTTTAAAGCCAAATCTAAAAATAGATAAGTTTTAAAAACGTGCCCACTTAATAGCTTCAAAGATACCAAACAAAATAGGTTGATGAACTAAGTAAATGACCAGAGCATGACGGCCAAGAAATACAAGGACATTCACCCCTCTACTTGCCTGCAGACCCCAATCATATAGATGGTTCGTACCTATATAGATACCGATGAGTACAGCGGCAAACCAAGGGATGAACTGTACCAAATCCTCAGTATGCCTTGGTAAGTGTAAAGGGGACTGTAACAGGGTATACAACCAGTGCATATGGATAAAGTCTAAATTATAAAGTACGATAATAGAGAGACCAAGGAGTAGAGAGAGCTTAGGCAAACGTATAAAAAGCAGTCCCACAAGTGATGCCACCAAAATAAAATGTATAACACCAAAATAGATCCACATATTAGGATTGGTAAACAAGGTTGTCAATGTGATCAAGACAGAAGCACCCAGCAGTTTACTCGCCCGTAGTAGTACGTGTTTAATATATATCTTGTTTTGGTTGGCCAACACCAAGCTAATACCCACTGTTACAAGAAAAAACGTTAAAATAACATAACGAAAATAGCGCCAGTCAAGCCCATGACGAATGTCAATGTCTATATATCCAAAATGGTTCAGATCATAACAGAAGTGAAAAGCGACCATAAGCAGCAGAGCAAAACCCCGTATGGCATCGACTTCCAAATACCTTTTGGACACTATATCGCCTTTAAATGACGGATTTTAAGAAGCGTATCCTCTTTACCATTCATGCTGACATCCAATAAAAAATGTGTACTGTTTTTATAAAGCCTAAAAACACTCACCTCACCAAAATCATCGATATTTACATTGATATTACTCTCAAAAGGATACGTTAGCTTCGTAGCGGACTCAACACGATAGAGGTGTTTGTTGTTTACAAAATAGACCACGTAAGCCATCACATGGTCATGAACAACATGAGACGTCTGCATAAAAACAACATCATGTTCTTGATCTTGGTTGTCGATAGCACCTTGTTGTGTTTCAGAGAGAGAGAGGTCCAAAAATATGGTTTTATAAAGGGCCTCTTTACTCTCCATACTCACCAGTTTGTCACCATAAAAGCGGTTAGACTTGTTAATGGTCGCCATGCTTTGATAGAGAAAGATCATGATAATCGAGAAAATACTGATAGCTATCATCATCTCTATGAGGGTAAATGCCTTGCGTCTCATTGGATTTTAATCCTTAAAAAGGAGCTGGTGTATTGATCTGTCTTTAAAGTGGTCTTCCCAACTTCTAAAGCTGCGGTAGCCCCAGAAGCCTCTTGTTCATCCCCTGCGTTGACATTAGAAGCAGAGAGGTTGTTGTCACTGAGTGTCTCGGCAGCATCGCTAAAGTCAAACTTTTTAACTTCCGTGTAGATGATCTCAACTTTCTCATTTTTCAACTTACGTCGCAGACTATCATCTACATTGAAGTCTTTCACCAGTTCGTCCAGGTGTACTGTCTTGTCTTCATACCCATAGAGAGGGTTTCCCAAGAGCAGTGTTGTTAAGTGTGTATGTGCAATTTTACCTTCTACAGATGCAAAACTATGGGCATTGGTAGAAAAGAGCTTCAGAAGTGCTCCTATGACCACTGAGATGATCATTACAGAGACAAGCACCTCTATAAGTGTAAATCCTTGACGCTTAGGCATGTGCCAAACCGATGCGTATCGCTTCGTCTAAAGAGGTCTCACCGTTGTAGAGCATCGTTTTAAGTTGCATAGAGATCGTGACCAAATGACCTTTTTCCAAGGCTTTTGAGATTGTATGTTCGTCGGTAGTCTCTTTAAGAAGGTCTTTCACCATATCATTCATAATCAAAAGTTCACCTATGGATTGACGTGCACTGTAACCACTATAGTTACATTTTTTACAACCCACCGATTTAAAGATCTTAGTGTTTGATGGGATGTCATACTCTTCAGCAAACTCTTCTGCAATCACATCCTCCTCTTTACAATTTTCGCAGAGACGGCGCACCAGACGCTGGGCCATAATACCCAACAGTGAAGAGGAGATCAAAAATGGTTCGATACCCATGTCTGCAAGACGAGATATGGTTGCGGCTGCAGAGTTTGTGTGAAGGGTAGAAAATACTAAGTGACCCGTTAGTGCTGCACGAACAGCGATCTGTGCAGTCTCCTCGTCACGGATCTCACCAATCATA
The DNA here is from genome assembly GCA_027061425.1 of Helicobacteraceae bacterium. Lineage (GTDB taxonomy): Bacteria > Campylobacterota > Campylobacteria > Campylobacterales > Sulfurimonadaceae > Sulfonitrofixus. The sequence goes on along the minus strand of JALSUN010000133.1, from coordinate 26,594 downwards.
ATGATGTCAGGATCCTGGCGTAAGATAGAGCGTAGTGAGGCAGCAAAAGTGAGCCCTACTTTTTCGTTGACCTGTATTTGTGAAATAGTCTCTGACTTGTACTCTACCGGGTCTTCTACTGTTATGAGGTTGAGTTCAGGAGACTCCACCTCTTGCAAAAAGGCGTGTAACGAGGTTGTTTTACCAGAACCTGTAGGGCCTGTTACCAAGATGATACCATGAGAGTTTCTTAACAAGTTTCGAACATCATTTACAATACTCTCGGGAAAGCCCAACTCATGCAAGTGAGGAACAGAACCACTCTGCATCAAAAGACGCATGACCACACGTTCACCATAAAAGGTAGGTAAGATGGAGACACGAATGTCGAGTGTCTCACCAGAAATTTTAATCTGGGTTCGACCATCTTGAGGGATGCGGTTCTCAGAAATGTCAAGGTTGGAGATGACCTTGATACGACTGATTATGAGCGAGATAACCTTCTTCTCCAAGTCAACATTTTTACTTAAGATTCCATCTACACGAAAACGTACTTCCCCCCGTTTTTCATGAACCTCTATGTGTATGTCTGATGCTTTACGTTTTACAGCCTGATAAAACAGTGCATTCACAAACTTAATGATAGGAGCAGACTCTTCTGAAGTCAAAATGTCTGAAGATGTACGCAGGAACTCCGTTAAAGAAAGCTCATCATCTTCACCTTCAGCATTTTCACCCTCTTCTTGCATCGTCTCTATCTGTTTGTCCGTTCTAATCTCTAAATAACGGTTAAAAAGACGCTCAAAGGACTCCTCATCTAAAATGACTAAAGGGAGGTGTTCTGGCAGCTTGTTATAGTAATTACTGGCATCAACAATATACTCTTGAGAAGTACACGCCACTAACTCCTCATTAATATGTGTTAGCAGTAGATAGTTTTTTACCAGTATCTCTGTCTCTACACCCTCTATCTCTGTCGCTTCTAAGTTAAGGTCGTGATGAAGATGGGCTGTGAACATTACTTATCATCCTCTTTTTGTTTCTCTGTGATCGTCTCAAAAACATGACTGTTATACTCAGCTTGTAGACGTGTCAGCTCTCCCAACTCTTTTTGCAAGGCAGAAAGTTTTTCACTTTTATCTATGATATAAGGTGTCAAGATGACTATAAGGTTATCTTGTTGGTCTTTAGTATCATTATGTGTAAAGAACCATCCTAGTAGTGGGATAGAACCAAGTATCGGCATTTTAGTCACTGTTTCAGTTTTATAGTTTTTCACAAGACCACCAATGATGATACTCTCACCATGACGTAAAATCGCCTGTGTTAAAACACTTTGTTTAGTCGTCACAGGTTGACCATTAGCATCAACCGTTAAAACATTTTCTAAGACTGCCTCCGCATCCAAAGTCACTTTATCATTTGATGAGACACGTGGTTTGATTTTTAATGTAAGACCTACATCTTCACGCTTGAAGTTTGTTGTCGTTCCTAGAGTACCAGCAGTGTTACTACCTGTCGCAAAAGAGAGTGTCTTACCCACATAGATAGATGACTCTTGGTTATTTACACAGAGAATAGAGGGACTTGAGATGGTTTTAGAAGCACCATTGGTCTGTAAAAAATCTAAAGAGGCGCCAAGTGCTAAGCCTGTAGCATCAGCAGGAGTAAATCCTGGTGGGATCAGGTTTAAAGCAGATGTACCACCAAAGTTTCCAGAGAAAGCGATGAGACCTGCAGGTGTCGCAGCCACGGCACCCAGATTGTATTTCAGACCTATCTGTTCTGCATCATCATTACTGATCTCAACAATACGTGCTTGGACATAGACCTGATACTTCTCTTTATCAAGCGTCTCAATAATCTTTTTAAGACCTTTCAAGATACCCGGATTACCTACTATGATCACCGCATTAATCTCTTCACTAGCAGAGACATTTGGCTTCATACTAGGGTCTGCAAAGGTCTGTTTTGTCACGATCTCTGTAAGTGTGGCCAAGACACTTTTGGCATTGGAGTTTTTAAGAGGAATGATCTGTACAACTTCATTAAGGTTCTGTTCTGTGTCTAATGTCTTTATGATCTTTTCTAGTTCTGCGATGTTCTCTTTGTTTCCGATAAGCACAAGGCCGTTAACATCATTGTTAAGCAGTACTTTGACACTCTGAGTTGCTACTTTTTCATTAAAAATAGACTTGGCAATGTCAGCTATTTGCGCATGAAGTTTTTTCAAGTCAGCATGTTCTATTTTAACGATTTTAAAGGTCTTGGAATTTTTAGAATCCAGATCTTTAATAATACGCTTAATGGTCTGAATGTTGGCAGGATAGTCTGTTAAAAGTAAAGTATTTGACTCTTTCATCGTCATCAGCTTCGCTGTTTTAGAGATTAGATAACGTACTTTTGCCGCTACGATGTCTACATTTTCACCCTTGACTTTAATCGCTTGTGTCACCATAGTGTTACCGTAAGCTTTATAGCCTGAACGAATCACAGGCACATTATGCTTCGCCGCTTCTGTAGAGCGGATCACTTCATATATAGAGCCCTTTTTAACTAACGTAAATCCTTTAGACTCCAAAACAGAGACCAAAATACCCATAAGTTCGTCATCATAAATAGGCGCTGATGTTACAAGATCAACGGTACCATTGATCTTGTTGGTCACTAAAATGTTTTTACCGCTAATCTTAGAAACAAGTTTAATAAACTTGCTAATCTGCAGTTTGTCAAACTTTATGTTGACCTGCTCTCGTGCATCGAGGCTTGCTGTAAATAGTATGGTAATAATAAGTAAGTGTTTAATAAATTTCATAATTGATCTCCGTCTCTTTGTTGTTTCGTATCACGACAAGTTCTAATGCTTCTAACTTGTCTATGCCTTTATAGATAGCAATAGCATCTTTGTATGAGGTTAAAGTTTTGTTGTTTGCTTTGATGATCAGGTCATTTTTACGCAGTCCTAATCTTGCAAAAGGGGTGTTGGCTTTAATGCGGGTCACTTTAAAACCTTTGATCTTACCCTTCTCTTTAACTTCAACAATCCCTATATCTTTCCAAATACTTTTAGGATTTTTGGCGTACTTGAAAATATCAGCTTTTGATACCTGCTTGATCTCATCAGCATCATCTTCTATAGGAGCCGACCTGTTAGGACGTGAACTGTAACGATCTTCTTGTTTCTCTTCTGAAAAATAGAGACTATAGGTCTGAGAGTTCTTCATAAAAAGTGCGCCATTTTTCAAAACTTTTTTCAAGGTATAGCCTTCAAACACATCACCGATACCAATCACATCAGAGGCATTGGGCTTGGACTTCAGCGCAATGATCACCATACCCCCATCTTTTCTTCTAAAGAGTCCTTTGAGAACCATGTTCGAGATGTTGGGACCAAAAGAGGCTAAGACCTTCTCCTCTTCAGTAGTAGGTTGTGTCGCCTGTTTAATATCTGGCTTTTTAGTCGCTTTAATGAAGTTATTGGCGTTGTAACGTTTATACTCAGGGATCTTGGAGTTGTTGGCATGGTAGTTAACACCTTCTGAGTGAAAAAACCATAACATCACCAAAGAGAGTGCCTTAGCCACTAAAATAATAATCAAAATATTGCGTATAAAACGCAGTAGAGCGGGATTAGAACTTAAAGACATAACTGTATACCCCCTCTTTTGATCTTCTCAGTTGTCTGAGCGTGTTTCTGTAACGCTTGGTCATCATCTTCGAAGGTGTCACATAAACGGTACCATTACGGTCCACCAAGTTAACACTGGCTTCTGCTTCTCCAAAATCTCCATGCGCCACTGCATAGACATTTAATGGATCAAAAATCGTTTGTTTTACCTCTAAGTGCTCTATGATCGGTGGGAAAAATTGCTCAAACGTTGTGTCTAAAACAACATTCTCTACATCAAGTCTGTTATAAAAACCAAACACAGCAAGGTTGATTTTACCGATATCTGCACTTTTAATTTTTTGAACATAGAGACTGGCGTGATGAACACTTAGTGTAAAGCCCTCATCTACAACATCTTCATACCCTATAACGACATGAAGTGGTTTCAACTGCTCTTCTGCATAGTAGTAGAGGTTCTCTTTAGGTGTAAAAAAGAGGAGTGCTGCCAAAAAGAGCACAATATACAGGAGAAAAAGGCCTATTTTCTTCATATTTTGATCTCCACACTAAAGCTTACAGTCTCATCATCCAAACGTATCACTTCAAACTTTTGTAAGATATAGGCACCATTAAAAAGTTTTACAAAAAAGTAGTTGGTCGCCTTGAGGTTGGCTTTTTTAGAACTCAATATAAGCAGTCCTCTTTTCTTAACCTTCTGAATATTTGCAGACTTGAGTTGTGGTGCTTTTAAGAGACGGTTGATAGCAGTCACTGTCGCTTTAGGTGCGTCCCAAGCTCTTTTGAGTGCATCTATCTCATCTGCCATGGCTTCAACTTTTTCTAAAACAATTTTACTTTCATGCAGTGTCTCTTTACTCTCATTAAGACGAAACATCACAAAAAGAAGTGCCATCAGCAGTAGTAGACCTACATAAAGTGGATTGATCTTCATATCTGTATCTCCAAAACATATACACCATTGTCAAAATGACCCGAACTCTTTTTAAAACGTTTGAGAAGTTTTGAGAGACTTTTAGTAGCACGCGCTTCTGAGGGTGACTTGATGACAATAACTATCTTGCGTTTTTCCAATGCGACTTGTTGCATCTGTTCATCATCTTTTAACTTCGTGTTCAAGGCAAGGTTAAGTACCTCACGTATACGACTCTGTCTCTCAAAAGTACTGTTAAGTTTTGAGTAGATAGCCTCGTTTTGAAAACTGGTAGAGGGGAGGTTATGGTTAGCGTAAACCGACGCTTGCTCGTCTATGATCGTACTCACCTTAGAGGCATTGATCAGCCACTCTGTGGTAAACATCACAATAAGAAAACCTAAGATAGAAGCGAAAACGATCTGTGACTTTTTATCTGCTATCTGATTAAAACGTGTCAGATGAATGGTCTTGTTCGAGAGTTCATGTTCACTTAAGTCTAACATAGGGGTATCTGGAGCCAACGCAAGTGGCAGCTTGACTACCACCCCCTCTTGAACAGTGATGATGCTAGTGTCACTCACCTTTAACGGTGTCTCTATTTTTTCAAATTCACTTTGTGCCAAATAGATATTGTTGATGTTGGCTGAAGCGATACCTTTTGATGCGATAAGGTCTAAAATCTCTTTGTCATTATAAGCGAAGATCAGAAAGTCATCTCCATCTTTATAAACATGATAACTATACTTTCCCTCAGGGAGGTTGTCCTCAAAAAGAGAGGGGATTAAGTTTTTGACATCTCTCACATACTTTACTGGTAAATTGACACGTTTCACCCAATAGAGTGCAGGAGAAAGTATGATGTTTACAGCACCTTCTAGCGGGTAGGCAGGTGTCTCAACATCTATAAAAAAGGCCTTGGCCTTTGACTTAAATCCCAAATTCAAAATGGTTACCCTTCTTTTTACTTATGTCATAATCAAACGCTATATGCGCTGTTGTGTTGTTCTCTAAAACAACGATGTCCACCCGAACAACGGGTTCAAAATATGTTAACTTGTACTTGTTGAGTGCTATCTCTTCATCAGGCGATAACTGTAAATCTTTCAAACTATAGTAACTTCCCCCAGCATCAGACAGAGCGATCGCCTGCTCATCATCAAGACCCGGTAACATCAGTTGCCATAATGGCGCCGTCACATAGTTTGCATCAATAGCTGTTGCATTGTTGTCGTCATATCTTATCAGTGCATTCCAGTCTATCTCTGCAACAGCATGATCATGACGCTCTTTGATATAAAAATCTATAATTTTGTCAAGATGTCTTTTAGAGACAATGCGCTCTCTATACAACTCGGGCATTTCATCAAAAATGTTGGTCTTATAAACATTTTTATATCCACCCATACAGTCATCTAACAGATCCACCATATAGTAAGGATCTTGTACATTTTTCTGCGCCATATAAGCAAGTAGACCCTCTTCAAAAGGCTTTGTTCGACTGAGTGAATTGATGTTTATCCGCCCCATAGCACTTGAAATCTCTATTTTAACTAAAAGTTCTTTTAATTCTAGTGGGATAAAGCCTGCCGAAAGTAAAAAGAGACTTAATGAGTCTGTATCACTGACAATCCCCAATTTATCACCCTCTTTCAACACCGTCATGATATCTTCTACTATAGCAGCACTCTGTAACATAAACCGGGTTTCATGAAGGTTGGCACGACTTTCTTGGATATGACTCAGACTCACACCCACTGCAGCTGTAATCGCAATAATAAAAAAGAGGGTGATAAGCAGAGAGATGCCCGAGCGTGTCTGCATTTTAAGTAATGCTCATAGAGAAGATTGGTAAGAGCATGGCAGAGACGATAAACCCAATGGCACCCCCAACAAAAAGCATCAGCATCGGCTCTAAAAGGCTCAAAATGATACCGATTTTATCACGGTTGTCTTCGAAGTACAGTTCTGAAATATTAATAAGAACAGGTTCTATCTGTGAGGTCTCTTCACCCACTGCGATCGCTTGTAAAAAAGATTGGTCAAGTTTATAGTCAGACTCGCTTAGAGCTAAAGAGAGACGCTTTCCCTCCACCACTTTTTTAGAAGCGTCTACAAAGACCTCTCTCAAGACTACATTGTTCAAGATGTTTGCCGCCAAGTTAATGGTCTGAACAAAAGGAACACCAGAACGTACCAAAAGTGATCCTACATAGGCGAAACGTCCCAACTCACTCTTCATGGCAACCTCTCCAAAAAGGGGTAGCTTTAAAACGATGCTATGCACTGCGTACTTGTACTTCGGCGCATAATGCATCATAAAAGAGTGCAGACCGGCCAACAACACAACCAAAACACCCATAATGGTAAAGTTGTCATTAAAAAAGTCACCCAGTGCAATCACAAACTTCGTTGCTCCCGGTAACTCTTGTCCCATACCTTCAAATATACCGGTAATCTGCGGTACTACAAAAGCAAGCATAAAGCCCACCATCACCAGAGAGATAACAATCATAAAAGTAGGGTAGGCAAAGGCTGACTTTATCTCTTTAGTAATGCGATCTTGCTCTTTCAAGAAACGAGATAGCTCTAAAAGCACTTCATCCAAGATACCACTAGACTCACTGACACGGATAGACTGCGTAAAAAACTCTGGCAAAATAATGATTTTTTGTTCGTCTAATGCCGCATAAAAGTTTTTACCCTCATCAAGGTAAGTACTCACTGTCTTTAAAAAAAGATGGATCTTCTTTTTGTGTTCATACTGCGACTGAATGATCTTCAAAGCACCTACTATGCTGATACCTGAACGGATATACATCGAGAGTTCACGACTGAGTTGGGAGAGTTCATTAGGAGTAATACGGTAGCGACGGGTCAGCTGAATCCCACTAAAAATCGAAGGGGCTTCTTCCGTAAGACTACTGTAGATGATATTTTGAGATTTGAGTTTGCTTTTAGCCTCTTCTAAAGAGGTGGCTTCAACCTTGTCGCTGACCTTTTTACCATCAGGCTTAATCCCTTTATAGGCAAAAATCATTTAAGTACCTCTCTTAACTCTTCTTGTCGGCTCTCTTCTAAGGCTTGTAACGAAACGAAGGTATCTACCTTATGTAGCGATCCACGATAATCATAACTTTTTTTCTTTGTCTCAATGACCATCTCAGTACTGCTCCCATCCTCAAAAATCTCATATTTGAAACAGACATCAAACTCTCTGCCATCTTCATCAAAAAGAGGTGTAAAACGTAACTCTTGCATCCCTAAATTTACATCAAATGTCCAAAAGTTCAAACGACGCTCATCTTTCATAAAGGCTGGCATTTTCTTTAGAGCTTCACCATCTACATAAAGTTTACAGTTACGACAGTTGTCTGTACAGATAAAAGCAACACTGTTTTGTTGGTAAAAAGTTTCTAAAAAGGAGGGAAGTGTTTCGAAGCCTAGGGCAGACTCTTTGTCAGTTAATTTCTTCATAGAGCTAATAACAAGTCCATAAACTACCCCGATGATCACCACCACTAAGAGTAATTCTAAAAGGGTAAAGCCTCTTTTTTGCATCACTTAGCAGTTAAAACTTACACTCACTAAAACGGATATCTTTGGCGCCATCTTTACCACCTTCTTTACGGTCAGAACCTAAGGAGATAAGATCATACTCTCCATCATTGTTAATGTAGATAAACTCTTTTTTCCAAGAGTCTTTAGGAATATTTTTACCTTCAAGATAAGCATTTGGTGCATAAGAAGGGTAATCTTCTTCACTTGGGTTTTTAATCAACGCTTCGAGTCCCTCTTCCGTACTTGGGTAAACACCGTTGTCAAGCTTAAACATCTTAAGTGTTTCACCCACACCCTTCATCTGTACACAGACCAGTTTACGTTTTGCCTCTTCACCCTTACCCATAAGGTTTGGAAGAACAAGAGATGCCAAAAGACCTAAAATAATAATAACGATCATAAGTTCCATCAAGGAGAAACCGTTACGAGAAGATGTACGTGCTAATTTTTGCATAAAAATCATACCTTTAGTTCACATCACGTCTCTTTTAAGATGAGACTGTGGTGTATTTTAATATTTGAAAATGTTGTTTAGTATACAAGTCTATCACTAACAAATAGCTGTGTCATGGTAACAAAAGATGGTTACAGCTATGTTACTCAAAATATTATCTCTTTTTTTGTAGAATTGTAACTTCAAAAATTTAAAAGAGATTTTATAATGGGTATTATGATTTTTAAAATTCGTACTTTTTTTGCACATCTTGTGATTGCTATTGGCTCAATCATGGTCGATGTTTTTAAAGACGATCCTGCAAAAACTGACAAATGGCGTTTATGGATTAGCCGTAATGTTTTAAAAAGTGTTGGTCTCAAGTACCATGTGACAGGAAAGTTTGAAAAAGAGACACAACTTATCATTGCCAACCATCAATCTATGATAGATATCTTTTTGTTAGAGTCTATTATAGGTGCAGACATCCGGTTTGTGGGAAGAAAAGGGATCATGGATGTCTGGCCTGTAGGGCTTGTCGTTCGGGCTGTTGGCCATATTACTATAGATCGTGAAGACAAACGTTCTGGTGTTAAAATGCTTCGAGAGGTACGTGATAAAAAGGATAAACATGTCATCATTTTTCCAGAAGGAACACGGTCAAGTGATGGAGAGATACTTAAGTTTGAATCCGGCGCGAAAATGGTAGCAGAAAAATTACAGCTACAAGTACAACCCATCGTCATAGAGAACATGACCAAGCTCTATAATGAGACCTCTAAGATCTCTAAAAAAGGTGTTATACATGTTAAGATCTTGCCCCCACTCTCTTTAGAGGATGGCTGGTTTGAAAAGAGTAGAGAGGCGATGATCATCGCACAAAAAGAGTGTTCTAAAAACGATCAAGCTTTATAACACTAACACGATCTCCCGCCGCTTTAGCCCCATCTTCTTCTTGACTGACCATCAGCGCTGCATCACCTAACATGTTGGTCAAAATAGCAGAAGTCCCCACTTTTTTACCGGCAAAATCAACAACATATTCGCCTCCTTCAAACCGAAGATTACACGCCGTAAACTCACTCTTTTTAGAACGTTTGTTAAAAGGCTCTTTGAGTCTTGCTTCTACCACTTCAAAGACCTTGTCAGTACCTAGAAACTTCTTTATAAGTGGGATGACATAGAGTAAAAAAGTCACTGTAGAGGAGTAGGCAAAACCAGGAAGACCCAAGATGAACTTCTCCCCCTTTTGCGCTACCAAAATGTGTTGACCCGGCTTGATCTTCACCCCTTTAAAGATTACCTCAGCACCAAGTGCAGGGATGACATCTTTTACAAAATCATAATCACCCACACTCACACCACCTGTACTCACCACAATGTCTGCAGAGGCCAAGGCATTTTCAAAAGAGGCTTTAATGGTTGCCATATCATCTTTTACCACACCCATCTGCACCACTTCTGCACCCGCCATCTGAGCAATAGCCGCTATGGTATGGTGGTTAGAGCTACGTATCTGTCCATCATGTTCTTGATGTTGACCGATCTCTAAGATCTCACTTCCTGTTGACAAGGTGGCAACACGAGGTTTTAACATCACTTTAACCACTGCAAGGTTCAGTCCTGCCATCACACCAATCTCTGCAAAACCGATCTTTGTACCTTTTTTTAAAAGTACCTCGCCTTCACTGTAACTCTCACCTACAGGGCGAACACTGTTTCCAAAGGGCACTGCCTCATCGATGATAATCTCATCGCCAACAACGGTGACGTTTTCTATCTGTATCAGTGTGTCTGCACCTTCAGGCATCACTGCACCTGTAAAGGTCTTAATGCAGGTTCCAGAGGTCACCACACGGGTCTCATCACTCCCCGCAGGATTGTCACCCATGATTTTAATGCGTCCTGAGCTCAAGTCACTATGTATGACAGCATAACCATCCATTGCAGAGGTAGGTTGAGAAGGAGAATTTTCACCTGCAACTACATTCTCTGCCAGGTAACGTCCTAAAGTCTCTTGTAAAAAAAGATTTTCATATCTTAAGACACCTGCGTCCAGTCCACTTAACAACTCCATAGAGTCTCTATAACTTAAAAAACCCATCTACGCTCCTAATATCCCAGAACCACCTATAGGTGTTGAACGATCTGCTGCATAGAGGCGTTTGCCCTCTTTGAGGTCGTACTTCCATATAGGGGCACTGGCTTTAAAATCTTCTACAAAATCATTGATCATTTTCAGTGCTACCTTACGTTTAGGCGAAAAGACGGCCGCTACATAAGAGGAAGTATGAAGGGGCACATCTCCACGAGAATGTGCCATTTTCAATACAGCACCTGCCTCTTTTGCACGCTCTTGCCAAGCATCAAACCAAGACTCCAAAATGGGCTCATAAATGTCAAAACTGAGCCCGCTAATCCCATCTTCATCACGAATTGTCCCAATAAAAGGGATAAAAGCACCATAGTTGCTGCCTTCTTCATCATGGTACCAACGCACCATGATCTCCTCTACAGGAACAGGACCATCAAAGAGCTCTAACATATCAACCGCCACAAACAGGAGGAAGTAAAGAGACCTTGTCTCCTGACTTCAATGCCGTGTCAAGACTCTTTACAAGGGTGTCATTAACAGCAACCGCACAAGTCTCAAGCCAATCTTTGACCTCAGCATCACTTTGTAGCGCTGCTGCAACATCCCTTAGAGAGGTTACTTCTAACTCTAAAGCATCTTTTTGAATGGGTCCTAAAAATTCTACACGTACCATATACTGTCCTCATATTATATTTCGCGATTATAACACAGTGGGGATAACTGATAGATATAGACTACCTCTAATTATGCTACACTTCGCCCATGAAAGCAATAGAACATATAAACAACGCACTAAAAGATTTGGATAAAGAAGTTGAAGGTATTTTGATGGATTGGTCTATAAACTTGACTGAAAAAGACAACCTAATGTTACCTTTATTACAGCAAAAACGGGTATTGACACAAACTCTAGAAGATTTGACTTACTTGAAAGAGAACCCACCCAAGCCCAATCAGGCCTGTGGTATCTCTAAGTATAGAGAAGATGAAGCTTAACGATCAAACGTCTTTTTTATAAAATGGTCTAGAGAGAGTTTACCTGGACCAAAACTTACAACAACAAGCAGCATCGCAATGTAGTTGAGTACATTTTCAAAACCATTTTGCAAAAAGACTACGGTTCCAGTTACCTCTTCACCGTTGACATAAGCATCACTCCACTGCATACTCTCGCTAATCACATGATACCCATTTGCTCCATGCACTGTAGCTATCGCCACAAACATCGTCACTAAAAGTGGAATACTAATAAGACGTGAAAAGAGACCAAGCGTTAACAGTATGACACCTGCCAACTCTGTGGAAGCTGCCATATAAGCATTAAGTGCAGAAAAAGGTATGCCCATAGTGGTAAACCATTCTATGGTTCCCTCCATATTGCCCCACTTCATCATCGCAGGATCATAAAACGTGTAAGCTAAAATAAAACGCACTAATAGAAGAGCCACAGATTGTAGATTTTCAGTAATGGGAGTCACCCATCTACAGACTTTAAGTAATTGACATTGCATAACGCATCCTTTTTCACTAATCAGTATGGATTAGTACAGTAATAACTGATGCGCGCCCCAGTTATAACTACACTAAAGTTGAGGAGAACCTCAACAATATGGAAGTGCTTTAGACTTATTTACCGCATTTTCCTGCGCCACATTTCTCTTTAACACCATCTTTTTTGTCACTGCCACCACACTTACCGGCACCACATTTACCACTTTTCTCAGCTTTTTTATCGCCGCCACATTTACCTTTTTTCTCTCCACCACACTTTGATGATTTAGATGAACCACATTTACCTGCACCACACTTACCTTCACCTGCCATCGCAGAAGTAGCACCAAGACCTGTAAACAATGCCGCACCAACTAATAGTGCCATTAGACTCATTTTTTTCATTTTCTATCCTTTAGGTTTTTTCGAGTTATAGAAGCAGTATAGCCCACAAATGGCCACCCTGTCTGTAACCTCGATTACATAACTATAATAACGCTAATATTAGAATTGTTGATATACAGATTATAAACAAGAAATATTGGAGTAAAAGAGTGCTACGATAAGTAGCATCATGTATAAATGTTCTATAAGGAAATGATAATAAGCGTTAAGGAAAAGCCAACTGCTTGGTTTTTTTAGCCGACGATATGCCTAATGAATGGAACCATAGTTCCATTCATTTGGATAAAGTATTATGAGATAGCATAGCAATTGTACGCAGTACCATAATGGCCGGCCCGCAGGTTGGTTGCGTAGTCAATAATAGTTTTTTGGATTTTAAGTTTGAAGAAGCTTGCTTTTCACATCAATTTTTTACTCTATCAAGGCGTGTAGTGAGGAAGTGTACTTTTGTACATGACGAGCGTAACAACGAAGACTAGAGTGAAAAAGTGGTGGGAAAAGTACTCCCCTCCAGATACCTGCGGCACATAACAAGTGAGGGTGGGCTGCTATGTTCCCATCCTGACCCATTGTCCCCAAATGCTATTGCACAGGTCTAAAGGGAAGCGTTCAAAACTGCTAACAGTGCTGAGCGCTTTAAAAGTAGAACGACATTATAGCAAAGAGAAGTTGATAAATCAACTCTCTTTAAAAATTCTTACTTTGCAAGGTCGTCAAAGCCAGGAAGAGGAACTGCTACAGCCATTGTACCACCCAAGTAGACTACATCAACATCTACAGTAGTTGGAATATCGTTTTTAACTTTATACGGTGCAGTTGCATTGGCATCACCAATTTTAACACTTACCATAGAACCTTTTTTAATGCCTAGTTCAGCAATTTTAGTTGCACTTGCTTCCATATCACAACCATTTATAGACGTGCCTACAGGAATACTAAGTTTATGTTCTTTGCCATCTACGATTACTATTACAGAGTTTGTTGCATTTACAGTGTATTGATCATTAGTAGCGTTAATAACTCTTACTTCACCTTTACCTGTAGTCTCATCTTTAATAGAACCAAAGCCATCATCTAAATTACATTTGTCTGAAGCAACATAAAGATAAGAACTACCATATTTGAATTTTGTCTCTTTTGATTGGTTATTACCCACTTCGTAATAGACAGCATTCTCAGACTTACCTTTAAGAGCAAACGCATGTTGTTTGCCAACTTTCAGTGTCTCTTTGTCATCATCAGCATGAGCGATAATAGTATCATTGTAACCATTGACAACGTTTACTACATTAAATTTTGCAGCATCTCCCGCTGCTTTTACAACATCAGTCTCATTACACCCAGCAGTCATCAAAAGACCTGCACCTAACAAACCAGCTAAAGCAATTGTACGTAATTTCATTGTATATCCTTTTTTCAGGCCTCTTGACCTGTTTCTAAGACAAGTATAACAGATAAGCGTTTCAAAAACGTTCCATTTTGATAAATCTTTCTACTTGCTATTCGTTTTTAATTCTATAACATTTAAAAAAAATGTCACCTTAATACTTGCTACTAACTGCTTATGGCGTTTGCTGAAGATCACCTGACTCTACTTTCACAAAATATAAAAGAGAGAGATTACCATCATCATATGCAACTAAACTGTACTTCATCTTATCGCCTAAAGGTAAAAATGTAGGATCAATTTCTTGTACAGCTTTAAAGTGTGCACCAGAATCAATAGAGATCATTGAGTCATACGAAAGTACAATGTTTTTAAATGCATCCGTACTAGAAATCGCACAGTTGACATACTGTGTACCTAAAACAGGACTCGAAGTGTTATGCTCTTTAATCTGGACATCACCTGCACCAAGCTCTGCACCAGACAGGTTTACAATATGTATGTTGTTATCATCTTCACTATCTGTTAGCTTCCCATTGCCATTACAGTTTGTAGCTACATATGTATAACTTTTTCCTTTAGTGAAGGTCTCGCTGTTACTACCGTCATAAGAGACAACCATACTGCCACTAAAAACAAATGAGTCAGCTTTTTTACTGGCTACTTTTTGATAAACTGTATCTTTTGATACACCTTTAAATTCTGTCTCAGTTGCAAGATCATTGACCAAAGAGATTGTATACGTACTCAATTCACTTAAGATATCTTCTTGAACGGCCTCCGGGTCTGCTGAACACCCTGCTAGAACCACAAGCGAGCTTACTAAAAGTCCTGATGTTATCACTGATAATATTTTCATTTTTTATCCTTTTTTGAGGTTAAACCTCTTGATGACAATACTATAACGTTCAAGCGTTTCAAAGTCATTCCAATTTCAAGATACAATACTAAAGATATGTACATTTATAATCATTAAGAGGCCTCATGCAAACATCTCAATACAAGACACTATCATCTATCACCCTATTGGAGCAGGCATTGGCTACACATCTGGGATATCAAGAAGTTATTCTTCTGGCCAATTTACAGGATGCTTACACCTTGATTTTAGAAGATATAGCAAAATACTCAGCAATTTTCTGTTCTCCTTTGGCACCTATAGCTCTCCACGAAGCCATTTACACCCAAAAACTCAAACCTCAGTATCTTGATCTTAAACTTGACGGTACCTTAGAAACACGATTTGTAGAGAAAATACTAACAGAAGAGACAGAGACCTTTATCCTCTCACACCATCAAGGAATTTATTCAGATACTCAAAGTATTCAAGACTTTACAAAAAAGCACCAGCTTCTTTTTATAGAAGATGCTTCTCACACCTTGCATCTGCCTCAAAAAAGTGGTGCAACATTTACCATTTTTTCGCTTGAGGAACTTTTGTCTGCTGCAGAAGCACAAGGGGCTTTTATAGCGACAGACAGTGCCATTCAAGCACAACATCTTCGTAAAAAGGCTCAAGGTGGCTTTAAACAACGAAAACTTTGGAACTATGACCTTATCTCTCATCAACCTAACAAAAGGCTCTCACCACTTATCGCTAAGCATGCCTATCAAGCTTTTTTAGAACTTGAAAACAACCATCTACAGATGCAAAATATACATCAGCTCTATTTCGAAGCCCTCTCACACATCAGACTCATCACCCTACCTACACAAGAGGCCCTACTGCCACAACCATACTTTCCCATCTTCTTGACACCTGCTCTTTTCTGTCCTAAAGAGGATATATATCTTGCCCTAATAGAAGCAGGTATCTCTATAGAAGTTGGCAACAAACCCATCTATAAAACAACAGCCTTTTTAGATGAAAAGATTTCCCGTTTTGGTGTCGAAGAGGTTTATAGAGCACAGTTTTTACTTCCTGCACATCCCAACATGTCTGAAGAAGATGTAAAATTTGTCATTGAAACGGTCAGATCAGTGTTGGAAACTTTTGCATATAGAGGGTGTAGTTTTTAAACTTTTACATCTAAAACATTACAATTAGTCATATATTTTGAGTCTGTTGTGCCAACCTCATACAATGTAGTAAATAGTCGGATTAGCATAAGGGATGTAGATGTTTATAGTAGGTGTGATTGTTACCGCAGTACTTATCTTAAGCACTTTAGAGTGGTATCGTCGTAGTAGTAGAAGATGGGGAGAGAACCCCTAGAAAGAGGCTTACTCCAAAGTATCAGTTACTTGTGACCCTTTACCGGTTGTGGACAAGATGCTGCGATCTTCATTGTAAAGCCGATGTTGACGTCACTCCATGTTTTGCCTTGGTGCAGTTTATAACAAGCCTTGTTAATGCTCTTAAGTGCTTTAGTCGCTTGAAAGTCAACAAGATCAATGACCCCTTGTGCACTTAAAGTTCCCTCAGCATAACTGTAACGCATAGGGACTTCACGTGTCACACCGTTCATCGTTACCACGATGGTAACCACACCCATTTTACGTGCATCTTTGTCTTTTTTCAGAGAGATAATTTTTGCTTTGATATCTGGTCCTGCCATCTGCTTAAAAAAGTTTTCTAGAAGTTTGACATCTCTGCCCGGGTTTTTAGAATCCACACTGGCGACTTCGATGTTAACGCTTGAACCAGCAAGCAGAGCGTCAAGTGTCTTTGCATTTTTCACACTACTGGCGTAATTCAGTGTTGTAAAATGTCCACCCACCCCTTTTTTAAGAGGTGTTTTAAAAGCTTTCCATGTCACATCAACAGCTGTGGGTTGAGAAAAACTACAGTTGGCTTGAGCCAAACCAAATGCGAGAATGAGAGAGAGTGCGATTTTTTTCATCTATATCCTTATGATTGTAATAATAAAACCCTCTAAATAGATCAAATATTTACATCTTTTTTGTTCAGGAGGGTTCAATATATTAAAGTAAACAATTTAAGTGAGCATAACACGCTACATATAAGAGTATTATAAATATTTATGGGCAGCTCTAATAAGTATATTTCAGAAAGTTTAGTTTATAATACTATGAATAAGATAGGATATATTATGAAAATAGAGTATGCCAACCAACATAATGGTTCTGATGTATATTTTGACACCTTAACCCTACAAGGAAGAGAAGATGCCCGAGTGTGGCATGAGATCAGTGGTGTTTTTTATAATGACAAACCACGAAAACGTCATGGTCATTGGTATGATGCTCAAGGTCTACAAATAAAAAACATCACAGAATATGAGCAGAAGATGCAACATGCTTTTGGATATATCTATGATCTCTTAGTCACCTTGCAACAATGTAAGCTACATACCGCACAACGAAAAGCACAAAAAGAGGCTTAATATCGGTTGCCTTGAGGTGCATTAATGAGGTTGAAAAACTCTGCTCTGGTCTTTTCATCTTTTTTAAAGAGACCGCGTAATGCACTCGAAGTAGTGGTAGAGTTGATCTTCTCAACCCCTCGCATCTCCATACACATATGTCGTGCCTGAATAACGACAGCAACACCCTTAGGATCGAGTGCCTCCATGATCGCTTCGGCAATTTGCTCAGTTAACTGTTCCTGTATCTGCATACGACGCGAAAAGATATCGACGACCCTTGGGATCTTAGAGAGACCGACTACTTTGCCATTGGGAATGTAAGCAACGTGTGCACGACCGATAATAGGAAGTAGGTGGTGCTCACAGGTAGAGTAAAGCTCTATATCTTTTATGAGTACCATCTCATCGTTGGAGCTGGTAAAGATGGCAGACTGTAAAATCTCTGTCGGGTTCTGTTTATAACCGCCGTACATAAACTCATAAGCTTTGTAAACACGCTCGGGAGTCTTTAGCAGACCTTCTCTATCAGGGTCTTCACCCACACTTTTCATCATGGTTTTTACGGCAGCTTCAAATGCTTCTTGGTTCTCTTTTTTCACAACATACTCTAGTATTAATTTTAAATCACCCTCGCAGGGTGTCATTTTTATAACAATACCACGATATAACTGAGATATAAGGTACTTTAACACCTACACTTTCACAGTTTTTACCTGTAGCCCACCTATTTAAGTCTTATATTACTAACTTTTGATATATTATTATCTATAAAAAACATAAGGACACACAATGAGTGAAAATATGACAAGAAGAGTGGGTCGCCTCATCTCAGGAAGTATCAATGCAGTAATCGATGCTGCAGAGAACATCTCTCCTATTATTGTGATGCAAGAGAGTATCCGTGAAGTAGACCAGGCTATCACTGAAGTACGTCTTGAACTTGGAAAAGTGATTGTTGAACAACACATCACGCAAGAGCGTCTTAAAAATGAAGAGAACAAGCACCAACTCCTTCAAGGTCAGATTGCAGTGGCACTTGACGAGGATCGTGAAGACCTTGCTGAAGTCGCGATCTCTAAGCAGATGGACATTGAAGCGCAGCTACCTATTTTGAAACAGACGCTGGAAGATGCACAAAAACATGAAAAAGAGATGGAAGGTTTCATTGCAGCCCTTCAAGCTAAAAAGCGCGAAATGCAAGAAGAACTGGAGCGTTTTAAAAAGATCTCTGCTGAAAGTCCTGTCACTGCAAATGCAGAGACTGTCTCTAAAGCTGAAGATGCCTTTAATCGCGTTATGGGGACTACTGCCACACCATCAACAGCCACAGATGAAGCCAAACTTGCTGAATTAGAAGCCCTTACACGTAAAAACCGTATAGAAGAGCGTCTACGTGCCATGAAAGCTGCCCAGAAATGAGTCTGATGGCGTTTTTAAGCGCAGACCAAAACAGCATCTTTACTATGGCTTTAGTGCTGATGTTAATGATCGCTGTTTTAGAGGGGATAACCATGCTCATTGGTATGGGTGTCTCAGAGATGCTTGAGACCTTGTTGCCTGACTATGAGTTTGATATCTCTACACCTGACACACCCCAATCTACTCTGAGTAAACTTTTGGGCTGGATAAACTTCGGGAAAGTACCTGTGCTCATTATATTGGTCTGCTTTTTAGCCGCTTTTAGTGTTGTAGGGTACACCTTACAATACCTTGTTGAGGCACTGAGTTCCCATCTGCTTCCACAGTTTCTTGCGGTACCCACTGCCTTTGTCATTGCCCTGCCTTTTGTACGTGGTTTTACCAATGTTGTCCAAAAGATCATGCCAAGAGATGAGAGCAGTGCCCTAACCCAAGAGAGTTTTATCGGTGCACTCGCCACCATCACCCTCGGTACGGCTACCAAAAATGCGCCTGCCGAAGCAAAATATACGGACCAACATGGTCAAACTCACTACTTTATGGTGCAACCCCAGTCAGAAGAGGAGACCTTTAACCAAGGTCAAGAGGTACTCCTCACAAAAGCCTCTTCTAACGGGTTTTATGCCATTAAAAACAGTAACACTTCACTTTAATTAAGGAAAAAAATGTCAACTGAACTTCTCCCTATGCTTGTTATCCCTGGTGTCATCATCGTTGCTCTTGTAACGATGGGACTCATCTTTGCCCGTCTCTACCAACGCGCTTCTAAAGAGACCTCTTTTGTTCGTACTGGTTTAGGTGGTGAGAAGGTTATTATGAATGGTGGTGCTATTGTACTGCCTGTTTTACATGAGATTATTCCCGTCAACATGAACACCCTTCGTTTAGAGGTAAGACGTGCTAATGATCAAGCCTTGATTACCAAAGACCGTATGCGTGTTGACGTACTTGCAGAATTTTTTGTTCGTGTGCGTCCTATCGCAGACTCTATAGCACAAGCCGCACAAACCTTAGGTACGAGAACCACACGTACTGATGCGTTAAAAGAGCTTATTGAAGGTAAGTTTGTTGACTCTCTTCGCGCTGTTGCTGCTGAAATGGAGATGGTTGAACTTCACGAAAAACGTGTTGACTTTGTTCAAAAAGTACAACAAGTCGTTTCAGAAGATCTTCTTAAAAATGGTCTTGAGTTAGAGTCTGTCTCTCTTACAGGACTTGACCAGACCAACAAAAAGTTTTTCAACCCGGATAATGCGTTTGATGCGGAAGGACTTACACGTTTGACCGAAGAGATAGAGAGTCGTCGTAAAAAGCGTAATGATATTGAGCGTGATACTAACGTAGAGATCGAGCGTAAAAACCTTGAAACAGAGCGTTACTCCTTAGAAATTAAAAAAGAAGAAGAGTATGCCCGCCTTTCTCAAGAGCGTGAGATCGCGATTAGAAGAGCACAACAAGTGGCTGAAATTGCAAGTGAAGAGTCTCAAAAACACCGTGACGCTGAAAATGCACGTATTGGTGCCGACCAGGATGTCCGTCAAAAAGAGATCGCAGCAGAACGTGAAGTCGCACAAGACCGCATCGCTAAAGAACTTTTGATCGAACAAAAAGATATAGAAAAACTTAAAAGTGTTGAGCTTTCTCAACAAGACCGAGACATCGCTGTTGCCGAAAAGTCTAAAGCCCAATCCATTGCGAATGCAGAGGCAGACCTTGCCCGTGCAGAAGCGGTAAGAGCAGAGGAACAGGTACTTACTGTACGTGAAAGTGAAAAAGCAGAACGTCAAAAAGTGATCGAGCTCATTGAAGCCAAACAGATCGCAGAACGTGATGCGATTAGCATTAAAGTCGGTGCAGAAGCTGAAAAACAAGCGGCACAAGATACCGCAGAAGCACAACGTACACTCGCACAAGGTGAGGCGGACAAACACCGTATTACGGCAGAAGGTCTTGCACAGGCAGAGAAACTTGAAGCGGAAGCTGCCGCTATCCGCTACAACGTTGATGCAGAGGGTAAAGAGGCCATTAATAATGCGGCTAACATACTTTCACCAGAGCAGATTGCGATGCAGATTAAACTACGTCTTATTGAACAACTGCCTGAGATTATAGAGCAGAGTGTTCGCCCTATGGAGAAGATAGACAGTATTAAGATCATGCAACTTGACGGTTTTAGCCAACAAGGTGGCAGTGCAGGTGGTGGCGATGCCTCTGCAAGTACACCTGAGGGCAGCCTGCCAGACCAACTGGTCAACAGCGCACTCAAATATAAGGCCCAAGCTCCCATCGTAGACTCCCTTCTCAGTGAACTTGGTCTTAACAGCAGTGACATCACTGGTTTTAGCAAACAGTTCACTCCAACAGAACCATAAGCAACAAAAAGAGGGTATAAACACTCTCAATCTGCCTGCATAATAGAAGTGTTAGCACTTTTTAGATATTATTGCCAAAATTTTTATTAAGCCTAGAGCAACGTATATGCTTGAAAATGGCGTGACTAAAGGGTCCAAATGAACGTTACAACTAACAAAATCGATGCGGCAAACGCAACTATCACTGCTACTATCTCTAATGATGAAGTAGCTGCAAACGTAGAGAAAATCGCTAAGCAACTGGCTAAAACAACTAACATCCCAGGTTTTAGAAAAGGTAAAGTACCTGTTTCTGCTGTTAAAAAACAGTATGGCGACAAGCTGGTTCAAGACGCAGAAGCGGAGTCACTTCGTGATGTTCTAAGTGCAGGTCTTAAAGATCTTGGTGTTGCTAACGAAGATATGATCGGTGAGCCACAGGTGACTAAGTTTGACAAAGGTGAAGAGAACATTGAAGTAGAAGTAACTGTTGCAATGCGTCCAGCTATCGATCTTGGTGATTACAAAACAATGGTACCTGAGTACAAGGTACCTAAAGTAACAGCTGCAAAAGTAAAAGAGCGTGTAGACGAACTGGCTATGCAACAAGCAGAACTTGTCACTGTGGATGAAGACCGTGCACTTGTAGAAGGTGACACAGCGTTGATCGACTTCGAAGGTTCTATCGATGGTGAGCTTTTCGAAGGTGGTGCAGCAGAAGGTTTTGCGTTGACTCTAGGTTCTAAGCAGTTCATTCCAGGTTTTGAAGACCAAGTTGTCGGTATGAAAAAAGGCGAAGAGAAAGTGGTTAAAGTCACTTTCCCTGAAAACTATGGTGGAGAAACACTTGCAGGTAAAGATGCTGAGTTCAAAGTAACTGTACATGAGATCCAAGAGAAGAAAAAGCCGCGTCACGATGCTAAACTTGCAGCTAAAATGCTTCCGGGCGAAGAAGATGCGACTATGGACAAAGTAAAAGAGCAGATCCAAACGCAGATGGAAAACGAAGAGAAGACAAAACTTTTTGCTGAAGAACTTAAGCCACAACTTCTTGAGACACTTGTAGAGAAGATCGAGGTTGCACTTCCTAAGTTTGTTGTAGAGCAAGAGATGGACATGGCACTTAACAAAAAAGCGCAGTCTATGAGCCAAGATGAGATCAAAGAGCTTCAAGAAAACGCTGACAAAGTAAAAGAACTTCGTGAAGAAGGTCGTGAAGAGGCTGAGCGTTCTGTAAAAGCTACGTTTATTATCGATGCATTGGCTAAGGCTGAAGGTATTGAGGTTGCAGAACAAGAAGTAATGCAGACGATCTACTTCGAAGCAATGCAGATGGGTCAAGACCCTGCAGCAGTTTACAAGCAGTACCAAGAGTCGGGTTACCTACCAGCAGTTCAAATGGCAATGGTAGAAGACAAGGTTCTTACTAAGCTTCTTAACGGCGACGACAAGTAATGAGCTATATCCCTTACGTAGTTGAGAAGACCGGTCGTGGAGAGCGCTCTTACGACATCTACTCACGTCTTTTAAAAGACCGTATCATTATGCTTAGTGGTGAGGTCAACGACCAAGTCGCTTCTACGATCGTAGCGCAGATGCTGTTTTTGGAAGCAGAAGATCCTGAAAAGGACATCTACTTCTACATCAACTCTCCGGGTGGTGTTGTTACCTCTGGTATGGCGATGTTTGACACCATGAACTACATCCGTCCTGATGTAGCGACTATTTGTATTGGTCAAGCAGCTTCAATGGGTTCATTCCTTTTAAGTGCCGGTGCTAAAGGCAAACGTTTTGCACTTCCACATGCACGTATTATGATCCATCAACCTCTTGGTGGTGCTCAAGGTCAAGCGAGTGATATCGCGATTCAAGCTGAAGAGATCTTGCGTATGAAAGCAGAGCTTAATGCTATCCTTGCTAAAAATACAGGTCAAAGCATAGAGACGATTGAAAATGACACAGACCGTGACAACTTCATGAGCGCGGCCGAAGCAGTAAAGTATGGTCTTATAGACGAAGTCCTTACCAAAAAAGAGAAGAGCGAGTAACGCTCCTTTACTAATATGGCTAAAATCTTACCTATCGTTACCTACCCCGATAAACGTCTAAAAGCTGTCTCTAAAGATGTGACTGCTTTTGACACAGAACTCCATAACTTTCTTGATGACATGTATGAGACTATGATACAGACCAACGGTATTGGTCTTGCAGCCATACAAGTCGATAAAGCTATAAATGCACTGATCATCTGTCTTCCCAATGATGATGAAGAAGGTACACAAGACAAAGCCAACCTCTTAGAGATCATTAACCCTAAGATCACGCACTCTGAAGGTTCATGTGTCTATCAAGAAGGGTGCTTAAGTGTGCCTAAGTTTTATGAAGATGTGGAACGTTTTGAAAAAATCAGCATAGAGTATGTCGATCGTCATGGCAAAGCTTGTCAACTAGATGCGAGTGAACTTTTAAGCATCGCCATCCAACATGAGATCGACCATCTTCTTGGTAAACTCTTTATCGAAAAACTCTCTTACGGGCGTCGTAAAAAGTTTGAAAAAGAGTACAAACGCTACCAAAAAGAGCAAAAAGCAAAAAAGTAGCCTTTTGGCTATAATTTTGTTATGAATACAGAACTCTACTTTTTACGCTCATCCGAGCAATTTATCGTTAAAGACCTCCTCCTCTACGCTGCGTGTTTAGACACTACTACAGAAACCGTAGAAGATCACCCTTACCTAGAACAGTATATACGCAACTATGGCAACTACAATGGAGATATGGGCGTCTACGCACTTGTTGACAATACTGTGGTCGGAGGTGCTTGGGTCCGAATGCTTGCCAACGGTTTTGGACACGTTGATGTTCATACACCTGAACTCGCCTTTGCTGTACTCCCAGAGTACCGCAATCAAGGTATAGGTACTAAGATCCTCTCACAACTGCTTACAGAGGTCTCTAAGCTCTACTCACAAGTCTCTCTTGCTGTTCGTGAAGATAACCCTGCAATCAAACTATATGAGCGTTTTGGATTTGAAAAGATTGAAGGTTCTGAAATGGAAAATGTAGCAGGAAGTTTGTCATTTAAAATGGTAAAAGTGTTAGAAAAACCGAGTGAAAAGAGGGAAAAACCGAGCCTCGAAGAGGCACGGTTTATAAAGTCGTTTAGCTATTAAAGCTCTTAGAAAGAAACTTGTGCAGTTAGCATATAAGCGATACCATTATAGTCTTCACGATTAGACTTGGCATCATTGTCAGTTAACTCAACATTGGCAACCCACTCAACATTTTTTTCTTGATCCCATGCGACACCACCTATAATATTTTTTCTTTCATATTCAGGTTGTCCCTTAGGTGCTTTTGGTGTCCATGAATCATAACGTGCCAGTAGTCTGTACTGATACTCTGAACCCAGTCTGTATTCGGCATTGGCACTATAACCCTGACCGGCCTGCTTTGAGACATTATTAGTAATTCCTGTAGTGTTCTTAGAGATTACATACTGTGCAGAAACCAAAAACTCTGGTTGGTTATAAACTGTATGCAAACCACCAAATACCAAGTCTTGACTCTCTATAGTATTACTAACATTGACATCTTTATGTTCTTGATTATACTGACCAAAGAACGAAGCGTCCCAGTAAGTAAGTTTATTTTGTTTGTCTTTACCTTCTACCCCAAGAATATGAGCTGTAGCTCTCCACTCAAAACTCATGCCCTTGCTATTTTGAAGTGCATGATAACCCTCACCATTAAAGATTCCTGCATCCAAATCAAAATATTTTGTATCTGTTTTTAGCATCGCACCAAAGTCTGCAGAGTTTGACAGATCTCCTGCGTTTTTGTCTTCTATGAGAACCTTAGAAATATTTCTAAAGTACCAAGAGTTATGCTCTTCATAATCGTGCCAAGGACGGTGAGCGATACCAACTTCAACACCTGTATACGGAAGAACTTCATCAAGATACATATAAGCATATTTAAGACGTAGAAGGTTATCTCCATCTGTACTGCCACCTGATGATTTAGAATCCTGGTGGACATCTAAAGTTACACGATAATAAGACTTCGTGTTTTCAGTAAAATAACCTTTAACTTGTAAGTAAGCACGACGAATCTCGAACTGTGAAGTATCTTCTCTTGTATTCTTAGAGCCATCATCTAGTTCAGTATTGAAATCATTATATGAGTATCCGATATATGTCAAAGCACTAAATTTCAATTTATCCGCATGAGCAAATACTGGAATTGGTTCACTCGCTACCGCTGCTGTTGTAAGACTAAGTGCTGCTAATGTACTTGTAATTACTTTTTTCATTTTATTCTCCTATACGAGTGTCGACCCGCTTTTTTGTTGAGAGAATTGTAAAACAGTTAGGTTACACATAGGTTACAAAGTTGTTGCATTAAGGCTGACGCGCTTTAAAAAGGTCTTAATTCCTCTTTTTATAAAGAGCTATCCAAGTCTGTTTCATAGAAAGCTATGGCTTCAGCGCAGTTTCCGTAGAAACTAAAGTAGATGTTTATTTTCATGGTTTTCCTTGTTAATTGTCTGGTTATTATAGGGTAGGAATATAAATGGAATTTTATTTTATTTTATATTTGCACTTTCTAGTTAAAACTTCCTTGCCAATGAAACTATACGTAAGAACTTTTTATTGTTCGTGTAGTACCTCGTTATTTAAACTGTGGCGGACTAAACTTTTTACGACTCGGCATTTAGTGCCTCACTGCATTGCGCTGTTGGCGCTGATCTCTCTGTCGCGTCAGAGATGAGAAGCGTGAAGTAAAAGCCAACTGCTTGGCTTTTATAGCTTCGGAAACAGAGTTGATATGCGAAGCATCAACGGCGTAGACCTTATAAAAAGAGAGAGACGCTGTTGCTGATCCGAATTAGTTTTCACCCTAAAGCAGTTACGTTGCTGTTCTTTAAACTGCTACGGTTCCAGTTGTTATTGTTGAGATTTTATTGGAATGGGGATGAAAGCGAGGAGCTTTCACTTTAATCAATGCGTCACCGCTTGCTCTTCCCCTCTAGCATCTGCAAGGCTGAACGGAATGCTCTTTTTAATGTTAAGAAAATGCCACTGTTTGAGACGTAGTCGAGTTTGGTATTTTTAGTTAAAAAGAGCATGGAGAGAAGGTAGTCGGTAGCTACCGACCCTGAAGCCCGCTAGAGACAGTTTTGTTATTTCTTATTTTGCTGAGTCAAAAAAAGAAAGGGAAGCAAGATCAAGTTCAATAATTTAAAAATAAAAAGGATGAAAAATAAGATTCAAAAAAAGAGGTTAAAAGTTAGAAAGTATCTCGGTGCAAAACACCGAGACAAAAAAAGAAAAGAAAGAATTACTTTCTGTTGTGACGCTTACGCTCAGACTCTGTAAGGTACACTTTACGAACACGGATGTTCTCAGGAGTTACTTCAAGAAGCTCATCATCTTCGATCCACTCAAGAGCACGCTCTAGAGAAAGGTCACGAGGTGGAACAAGTTTGATCGCCTCATCTGCACCAGATGAACGAACGTTAGACTGTGCCTTACCTTTAATTGGGTTAACAGCAAGGTCATTTGAACGTGCATGCTCACCAACGATCATACCTTCGTAAA
>JALSUN010000132.1 GCA_027061425.1 Helicobacteraceae bacterium | reverse complement strand
TTACTGTTACCCATAGAAACAACGACTTCTGAAGCGCTACTTTCACTTATTAATTAAGTTTCTTGTGTTATACTTTCCCAAATTTTTTTATGAACAGGAGCTATTATGGCACTTATCGATGATATCAAAGAGGTTGTTGTAGAACAACTAAGTGTTAACCCAGATGAGGTTAAAGAAGAGTCTAAATTTGTTGAAGATCTTGGTGCTGACAGCCTTGACGTAGTTGAATTAGTAATGGCACTTGAAGAGAAGTTTGATATCGAGATTCCTGATGATGAAGCAGAGAAGATCCAAACAGTTCAAGACGTTCTTTCTTACGTAGAAGGTAAGGCGTAGTCCAAAGAGGCTTCGGCCTTTTTTTAATATTTTTAATTTTGAGCTTAACAAAGCTTACAGTTAAGAACATTTATCATTTTTAGGAGATTAATGTGAGAAGAATTGTAGTAACTGGTCTAGGTATGATCAACGCGGTAGGAAATGACAAAGAAACTTCGTTCAAGGCGATTTGTGACGGTGTTGGTGGTATAGACAACATTACTCTTTTTGACACAGAAGCTTTTACAGTGAAAATTGCTGGTGAGGTCAAAGATTTTGATCCTGCAACTGTTATGTCACCTAAAGAGGTGAAAAAAGCGGATCGTTTTATTCAGCTTGGACTAAAAGCAGCTCAAGAAGCGATGGCTGATGCCAACTTCAAAGAGAGTGACAACATCGATATGGAACGTTTTGGTATCGCTGCAGGTTCTGGAATTGGTGGTCTTCCATCAATTGAAAAGAACTCTATTATCTTAAGTGAGCGTGGACCACGTCGTATCTCTCCTTTCTTTATACCTGGAGCATTGGTTAACATGCTTGGTGGTTTTGTGACCATCGATCATGACCTGAAAGGGCCTAACCTTTCTGCTGTAACTGCATGTGCTGCAGGTACACACGCTATCTCTGAAGCAGCGAAGACCATCATGTGTAATGGTGCTGAGCGTATGCTAGTAGTTGCGGCCGAGTCTGCAATTACAGGTGTTGGAATCGGTGGATTTGCTTCGATGAAAGCACTTTCCACAACAACAGATCCTTCTGTTGCATCGCGTCCATTTGACGCTGAGCGCAATGGTTTTGTTATGGGTGAAGGTGCTGGTGCACTTGTATTAGAAGAGTATGACGTCGCAGTTGCACGTGGCGCTAACATCTATGCGGAGCTTATCGGTTTTGGTGAGAGTGGTGATGCAAACCACATTACAACACCAAGTCTTGACGGTCCATTCCGTGCGATGCAAGCGGCTTATAAAATGGCAGGCGAGCCAGCAGTAGACTATGTAAATGCACATGGTACGTCAACTCCAGTGAACGACAAAAATGAAACAGCAGCACTCAAGCAACTCTTTGGTGGTAAAGAGAACTGTCCTCCAGTCTCATCTACTAAGGGCCAGACCGGTCACTGTCTTGGTGCTGCTGGTGGTCTTGAAGCAATTATCTCTATTATGGCAATGCGCGATGGTATTATTCCTCCAACCATTAACTACGCAACGCCTGATGAAAACTGTGATCTTGACATCGTTCCTAACGAAGCACGTAAAGCTGAGTTAAACTGTGTTATGAGTAACTCTTTTGGTTTTGGCGGCACTAATGGTGTTGTCATCTTCAAAAAGATATAAGCGAGTCTTCCAATGGCTACTTATCTCGATTTTGAACAGAAGATCAAACAGATCCAAGAAGACATTGTCTCTGCAGAAGTACGTCATGACAAACATGCTGCTGAGATCCTTCAAGCTGATCTTGAAAAAGAGGTAGCAAAGACCTATAAAAACCTTTCTCCTTACCAAGAGTTACAGTTAGCACGTCATGCTGACCGTCCTTACGCTCTTGACTATATCAATCTTCTTATGACTGACAAAGTAGAACTTCATGGTGATCGTCACTTTGCAGATGATGCGGCTATTGTCTGTTATATGGGTTACATCGGTGGACAACGTACAGTGGTTATTGGTGAGCAAAAAGGTCGTGGTACTAAAAACAAGCTCAAGCGTAACTTTGGTATGCCCAATCCTGAGGGTTATCGTAAAGCACTTCGTGTTGCGAAGCTTGCAGAGAAGTTTAACTTGCCACTTCTTATGCTCATAGACACTCCGGGTGCTTATCCTGGTCTTGGTGCAGAAGAGCGTAACCAGTCAGAAGCGATCGCTCGTAACCTGTTAGAGTTAGCAGAACTTGACACGCCTACGGTTTCAGTGGTGATTGGTGAAGGTGGCTCTGGTGGAGCACTGGCTATCGGTGTTGCTGATAAACTGGCTATGATGCGTTATTCTGTTTTCTCTGTTATTTCACCTGAAGGATGTTCTGCGATTTTATGGAACGACCCATCTAAAGTAGAAGCAGCGACTAAGGCACTTAAAATCACAAGTTCTGACCTTAAAGGTCTTGACCTTATCGATGATGTTATCGACGAACCTCTTATCGGTGCACACCGTAACAAAGAGGGTGCTGCAGATGCCATTGGTGCTTACTTCTTAAATGCAGTTGCTGAGTTAACTGCTATGAATAGCGAAGAACGTATGGAAAAGCGATACAATAGACTCACAAGCATTGGTGCTTACGAAGAAGCCTAAGCTCTAAGATGTTGACCTTGTGTCAACATCTAATTCCTCTTATTTACAACTTCTTAATTTTTAAAATCTCATCACGAAGTCTTGCTGCCTCTTCAAACTCTAAGTTTTTAGCAGCATATTTCATTTTGGCATTAAGCTCATCCAAGAGTTTTTTACGTTCGGCTTTTGGCATCTTGTCCACTTTTTTACTCTTAGCATAAAGTTCTCCTGCATCATCCACTTTTAAGTCGGTGTCGAGCAGGCGTTTTACGGTTGTAGGGGTAATACCATGTTTTTTGTTGTGTGCCATCTGCAGTTCTCGACGCGCAGTTGTTTTATCCATAGCTCTTTGCATAGAACCTGTAATACGTTTGGCATAGAGTATCACCCGACCTTCAGAGTTACGTGCGCCACGACCTATGGTTTGGATGAGTGCAGTTTCAGAACGTAAAAACCCCTCTTTATCCGCATCAAGTATGGCCACAAGACTCACTTCTGGCAAATCAAGACCCTCTCTCAACAGGTTAATACCTACAAGGACGTCAAATTCACCTGCGCGTAGACCACGTATGATCTGGTTACGCTCTATAACATCGATGTCTGAGTGCATATATTGTATTTTGACACCCAGGTCTGCCATATATTTGGTGAGACCCTCGGCCATCTTTTTAGTGAGTACAGTGACAAGTACTCTGTCTCCCTTGGCCACTGTCTTCACGATCTCATCATGCAGGTCTTCGACTTGGTTTTCAGAGTCCTTGATGGTAATAGGAGGATCAAGAAGCCCTGTAGGACGGATGACCTGGTCTGCCTTGGCCTGTGAGATCTCTAACTCATAAGGTGCAGGTGTAGCAGAGACAAAAAGGTAGTGGGGTGCTTTGTTGATGAACTCATCTAACTGAAGTGGACGGTTGTCTAAGGCACTTGGAAGGCGAAAACCATAATCTACCAAAACCTCCTTACGACTCCTGTCTCCCGCGTACATCCCGCGAAACTGAGGTAGAGAGACATGAGACTCATCTACAATGATCATGTACTTGTCATGATGCAGGTCGAAGTAGTCTAAAAGAGTATAAGGTGCTTCCCCAGGCTTTTTACCTGTAAAGAGGCGAGAATAATTTTCTACGCCCTTACACATCCCTGTGGTCTCTAACATCTCCAAGTCGAACTCTGTACGCTGTTTAAGGCGCTGTGCCTCAACAATGCGGTTCTCTTTGAGGTAGTAGTCTAAACGTTCGTCTAGTTCCTCTTCGATGCGTTTAACAGCGACTGAAAGCTTCTCTTGGCCGACTGTAAACTGACTGGTAGCATAGATGGTGAACTTTTTATGATCTTCCAGCTTTTTGTTGGCAATGACTTCAAAAGTGTAAATGGCCTCGACTTCATCTCCGAAAAACTCTATGCGAATAGCTTCATCTTGCATGTATGGAGGATAGACATCGATGACATCCCCACTTACTCTAATATGTCCACTGTCAAAATAGGTGTCATTACGGGCATACCCCATATCTATCAGCCTAAGCAACAGTTTTTTTTGGTTGATCTCATCACCGACTGAGACCACTTGCACCATCTTCTCATATTCTTCAGGATCACCCAAACCATAATTGGCAGAGACAGAGGCAATGACAATGACGTCATCATAAGAGAGCAGGTTGGCGGTAGCAGAGAGACGCATACGCTCCAACTCATCATTAATAGCACTGTCTTTTTCTATAAACAGATCTTGTCGGGGGATGTAAGCTTCAGGCTGATAGTAGTCATAGTAACTAATGAAGTACTCAACATGGTTGTTAGGAAAGAACCCTTTAAACTCAGAGTAAAGCTGTGCAGCAAGGGTTTTGTTATGGGTCATGATGATGGTCGGCATCTTGGTTGCCTCAATGGTCTTAGCCATCGTATAGGTCTTACCCGAACCCGTCACACCCTCTAAGGTCTGATAACGATTACCTTTTAAGATACTATCTGTAAGGGTCTTGATCGCCGTAGGTTGGTCACCTGCGGGTTCATACTCTGTCTTAACTGTAAACTCTGCCATCATCTGCCTTTTAACACTTCTATATAGTAAGAAAAACTAATTTGAAATTATAGCTAATATGCTGTTTTTAATGAGAAAATTGGGCAATAGAAAAATATAAAAGAGAAAAACTTAGATAAAATACATTTATATTTACCCTGCTAGTATGGCAGTCAAGAAAGAAGTGTATGAAGAAGATAACATTAGCCTTTATCGGTGATATTGTGGGGCGTCCTGGGCGGAGTATGGTTAAAGAATATCTTAAGACTTTACGCGAGACACACAACATTGATTTTGTGGTGGCGAACTATGAAAATGCTTCTCATGGTTTTGGGTTGACAGAGAAAAATGCTAAAGAACTTTTTGGTGCGGGTATCGATGTTATGACTGGTGGTAACCACTCTTTTGACAAAAAAGATATTTTGCCTCTTTTTGAAAAGATGGAACTTCTACGCCCTCACAACTATCCTGATGCTACACCTGGAACGGGTAAAAAGATGTATGAGGTTAATGGTGTGAAACTCGGACTTCTTAACATTATGGGACATTACACCATGCCTATGGTGGACAACCCTTTTACCTGTGCTCAAAAGGCAGTTCAAGAGCTTAAAGATGAAGGGGCTGAGGCCATTTTTATGGACTTACATGCAGAGGCGAGCAGTGAAAAACGGGCGATGATGATGCTTTTGCAAGGTGAGGTGAGTGGGATCATCGGTACGCATACTCATGTGGCAACTGATGACTTTCAAGTGGCGCATGGGACTGCTTACTTAGGTGACATTGGGCTCACGGGATGTCGTGACAATGTTATAGGCATGGAGGCTAAAATCCCTCTACAGCGGTTTTTAACAGGGGTAGGTGGACATTTTAATGTTCCTGATAAATGTAAAAAAATCTTGCAAATCGCCATTATGGAGATCGAAGATGGTGTGTGCCATTCTGCTAAAAAATTAAAGATGTTTGACGATGGTAGGGTAGTAGAAACTGAGGCGTGGCTAGAGTCATGATGGACTCTGGGTATGACCTTTACCTTGCTCTTAAACCCCTAAATCTACTTGAAAAGAAGCCTGCACTTTGGTGGCCAAATCCTTACACTTTTGAGATGCTTGTCGGTGCTATTTTAACCCAAAACACACAGTGGACACGGGTGGAAGTCTCTTTAGAACAACTGCGTGAAAACCACCTTTTAAGTTTAGAGATACTGGCCCATAGTGCGAGGGAACTACTGATGGAGTGCATCCGCCCAAGTGGCTTTTTCAAGGCTAAATCACAGAACCTACAACTACTCTCTCAGCATATCTTAGAAGATTTTGGAGATTTTGAGACTTTTAAAATGGAAGTCTCACGCGAGTGGCTTTTAGCACAGAGAGGGATAGGTTTTGAAAGTGCTGACGCTATGCTCTGTTATGGGTGTGGACGTGAGGTGATGGTGGTGGACAAATATACACAGCAGTTACTTGTAGCTTTAGGCTGGGAGTTTGATGCTTATGCAGATGTTCAGGAGTGGTGTATGCAAGGGTTTAGTGAGGAGAACCTACATGAAGAGTTGGCGCAGTTTCATGGCATGATAGTAGAGTATATGAAACGTTATAAAAAAAGATCAGGTGTAGAGATCGTTTTTTAAGCAGTCTCTTCAAGTACCCGTTTGCAATAACAGCGGTTACGTCCCTTCTCTTTAGCCCTATAAAGCTCTTTATCTGCCAAAATATAGAGGGTTTCAATGGTGTCAACGATGTGTGGATCTACAGTCACGATCCCTATACTCGCGGTGAGTATGTCAGAGACCTGAGAATATTTGTGCTCTATGCCAAGGTCTTGAATAATTTTGATTATCTCTTGTACATGGGCTTCAGAACTTTTGATGTCAGAAGAGAGCAGGACCCCACCAAACTCTTCACCTCCAAAACGAAATACAAAGTCATCATCACGTTGCACATGCTGTTTGATTGTTTTAGAGATCTTCACTAAGGCCTTGTCTCCAGCGATATGTCCATAGTTGTCATTGTAAGGCTTAAAGTAGTCTACATCTAAGATGAAGAAGGTGATGTAGAGGCCGTTCCTTTTGGCGATAGAGATAACCTTAGGCATGACCTCATTGAAGTAACGTCGGTTATAAAGCGTGGTGAGGGGGTCTGTAATCGAGATCTCTTGAAGTTTGTTGATGTACTCCTGCTCCTTAGCACGAACCTCCTTGAGCTTAAAATCAGACTTTTCGAGAGATTGCTCATGGAGATAAAGTAGATAGACGAGGATGTTAGAGGCGAAGAAAAAACGTAAGAAGTCTTTATGATCCCAAGAACCATTGTTCCACACCCCTATATGAGTAAAAGCCAAGATAAAAGCAATGGTATAAAAAATAAGAGAGAAGTAGAGACCTATGCGTTTTCCGTTAAGTGAAAAGGCAAGAATAGGTGCATAAATACTCCAAATTAGCCCAAAGTGTTCATTGCCTTTAATGTACACGAAGATAAGAAAAAAGAGTATAAAAGCACCGGTTGTGATACGAGTGGTTTGCTCAAGTTGATGTTTCACACGAAGTTGATAGAGTGCGTAAAGGGCGATGGAAAATCCAAACATATCAATAGTAGCCGTAAAGTACTCTTTTAAATAGAGATTTAAAAAGAAGAAAAATAGGGTACTAAACATAATAGCAATGAGTAAAAAGTGTGTCAATACAATTCTTCGGTACGTACGATGGTCTTTAGGGTTGACGTTTAAAGAGAGGAATTGTTGTACTTTTAATTTTAACATAGTTAAATTTTAGCACAATAAGGGTTTAATATTTTATATTGATTAAGAGTAGGACATTATGCAAGATAAAACAGTAGATTTAGAGTTTTACAAAAGTGGACGAGCAGAGCGTGTACTCGAACGTTATGATTTTAGTGATGATGAACGTAAGGTTGTAGAAGCAGCAGTACGTTCTGCACAGAGCAGTCGACCCCGTCTGCAAATTATAGAAAAAGCAGATCTTATCTTAAAAACTGTGGCCAAAACACAAAAGCCAAAAGAGATAGAAAGTAGTGATGAAGGACTTTCAAAAGAGACAGAAGTGACCTTGAATATGATGCAGTTTCAAGGTGATAAAACGGAGGATGAAACGCTTAGCAGTAGTAAAATTCCGTTTAACATCAAAGTGATGGTCGTGGTAGCAGGGGTGATACTACTTATAACATGGATAGAACCTATTTACAAAAAAATGCATCTTTTCACCTATAGCGAGGCAGTGACACACTGTAAAGAGATGGGGAAGACATTACCAAAGAGTGCTGGGGATCATAAAGTCTTAAGTAACTTAAAAGATATAGAGAGTGCAGGGTACTGGGGCAGTAGCAAAAAGGTAATTTTTCCCTTTCAAGGAGAGATGCCTGATGATGGTCAAAAACATCTTGTTCTTTGTGTAGACAAACTCTATAGGTAGTACATTTAAGAGACCATATAATATATAAAAATAGTATAATGTCGCAAAATTACATGAGTATAGGAAATACGTGCATAAAATAGTTTGGGACGATGCTTTAAGTACTGGAAGTCAACAAGTTGATGATGACCACAAACACCTCATAGGGATTATTAATCGTCTTTTTGATGAGATAGAGAAGCATGATGACATAGAGAACATAGAAGGGGTGTTTAAAGAGCTGGAAGACTATACTGTGTACCACTTCGAACGAGAAGAAGCGCTGATGATGGCGGACTGCTTTAAGTACAAAGATCGTGAGAGTATGGAGCATCACCTTTCTCAGCATCGTCAGTTTGTAGAGAGTATCCCGAAACTTAAAGAGAAACTGCTGACCGACTCTTCGAAAGAGACGGCTATCGCTGTGGTTGATTTCTTGGCACACTGGTTGATAGAACATATCATTGTTGAAGATCTGTCTCTACGGCAGTGCTTTACAAAAGCAGATGCAGATGGTAGTTTTATAGGGATATTGGTCAACAAGTTGTCTCTAGCGCAGCGGGCATATCTTATTGTGCTCATCCCTTTTAGCATCATTATCTTGATATCGGGTCTGTTGAGTTTTAATATCTATAAAGAGTATGAAAAGGTTAAAGAGGTACAAGAGACTTCTCAAGTCTACACCTGTGTGAACCGGTTGAGTAATGCGTTGCAACGTGAACGTGGGCTAAGTCGTGCCTATGTTGCGTCAAACTATAGTAAGTTTAAAGAACAACTTTCTTTGCAACGCAGGATAACGACAGATGCAGTTGATGGATGTGGTGACTTACTAAAAAAGAGTAACCCTCAAGTACTCGAAGAGATGAACAACCTGATGGATCTACGTATTTTGATAGACAGTGTGGATGGTTCTGTTGAAAATGCTATAGGGCGCTACACGCAACTGATAGAAGATCTCATTGAGGTCGTTAAGGATAACAGTAGTGCAGATGACAGTATAGAACGTTTAAATGCACCTTTGATCATTTTGATGTCCATGAAAGAGAACTATGGTCTGATTCGGATGGAAGGTGCGGTGCAATTACAAAAGCACTCTCCAAATTATGACGCCTTGAAAGAGTATATGGTCTTAAG
>JALSUN010000131.1 GCA_027061425.1 Helicobacteraceae bacterium | reverse complement strand
GAGTTCTTCCACCACCTCTTCTAAAATATCTTCTTCTTCATTTAATGCATCTAAAATAGCTTTTACTTCGGAGACATCTTCTTTTGCAAATACAGAGGCAAAAGCTTCATCTTCCACCAGGGTTACTGGCGATTCTATATGTGGTTCTTCTATTTCAGGTTCAGGCAGTTCTAAAGAGACTTCAACTGCATTTTCTAAGGCAGGATCGCTCAAAATCTCATCTTCAGAAAAAATGTCATCATCAAA
The DNA here is from genome assembly GCA_027061425.1 of Helicobacteraceae bacterium. GTDB lineage: Bacteria > Campylobacterota > Campylobacteria > Campylobacterales > Sulfurimonadaceae > Sulfonitrofixus. The sequence continues at coordinate 2,421 of JALSUN010000131.1, read as the reverse complement.
CGCATCAAATACGATCTCTTTTGCCCGCTCGTCTTGCTCTTTTTTAACACTTGTAGCAAAGAGATGCAGCATCAGTAATAACTCGGTAGGTAAAAAAGGTTTAAAAAGTGTTTTTTCAAAAAGTGGTACTGCACTCTTCTCTCGTGTGGTGATAAAGATAGAATGTGCATAGATTATTTTGTCATTAAGTGCCTCTAAGAAACTTTCACTAAAGAGTGTATGTTCTAAAATAAGAAGGTCATAACTCTCATCTCTAATCTCACTTAAGGCAGTCGCCACATCAAGTCTGTCTCCCGTCTTCTGTGTACTGAGTCGTACCAGTTTCGTAACAACAGCATCGGTATTAACGAGCAGAATATTCATGGAGAGCAGACCTTTAAAAATAATGCTATCATTGTAACAAAAATAACTTCAAAAGATGGCGCAGATGAGACAAGTCCTTCACCTTTTATATCTCTTACTTTTTCTTAGCCTGCCGCTTTTTTCTAATGAATACTTTTTACTAAATGAACAAAAAAGTACCCTCTTAGCAAGTCTCAACAGTAAAATCTTACGGGCACAACATATTACAATTATCACAACTGCCTTTAAAGTCACATCATTAGCACATAGTCTTGAAAAAGTACTCTCCAAGGGAAGTTCTCTAACCCTTATAGTGACAGACTTGCAAAATGCTGCTTACTATGCCAAATATAAAAACAGTTCTGTTTATGTGTACAAAGGCAAACGGCCATTAAAAAACTTCTCTTTACATATTTTTATAATTGATGAGAGTGATGTCTGCTTCTCATCTCTACCCTTTGATGAAGAACTTTTACGGCGCACTATCGGTACCGTGACCTGTAGCACTGACCCAGAAGAGATTGCTTATGCGAAGAGGCTGACCATCTTGTTTACAAAGCGTTTTAAGCGTTACTGAACGGGCTAAACATTCTCGGGTTTGACTTGAACCAAACCTCTGTCTATCAGCCTGTACACCTTATCACAACGGTGGGCAAACTCTTCGTTGTGTGTTACCAGGATCAATCCCGCATGATGAGTTTTAACATACTCTTCGAAAATTTTCATCACTTCCAAAGAAGTCTTGTTATCCAAGTTTCCAGTGGGTTCATCAGCAAAAATAATACGCGGCTTTTTAGTCAAAACCCTTGCGATAGAGATACGCTGCTGCTGCCCTCCAGAGAGTTGTGTCACTTTTAAATCAATCACATCTTCAAGTTTTAAACGCGAGACAAGCATCTCTTCTATAGGCTCTCTTGCTAATATGGAAGCAACCTCTAAATTTTCATACGCACTAAAGCCTTTAAAAAGATAGTGTGACTGAAAGATAAGACCCAGATCATCTCTGCGCATTTGTACCAGATTTTTAGCATTTAGGCTATAAATCTCTTTATTCAAGAGTGAGATCTCTCCACTGTTTGGTTCTAAAAGTGTTGAAAGGATATGAAGCAGTGTAGATTTGCCACTTCCACTTTCACCTATGATAGCAAGGGTCTCACCTTCGGCTACTGTAAGATCAATATTGTTAAAAAGAGGGTACTCATACTGGTGCGAAAGTGCTGTGGCTTGTAGTAAATTCATAAGGTCATTATAATGAGATAGTTTTAAAAAAAAGTTGGAAGATAAAGAGAAGGTGTAAGGGGTCAAGAGCCGAAGCTCTCAACGGTAGAAAAAGATGGGGATTAACCCATTTGTGCTGCAACTTCTGCAGCAAAGTCTTCGACTTTTTTCTCTATACCTTCACCTACTTCAAGACGAACAAACGCAGTCACTTCAGCAGTTCCGCCAGCAGCCTTACCGGCAGCAGCGACAGCTTCAGCAACAGTCATCTTATCATCAAGAACATAGTTCTGATCAAGAAGTGCTTGCTCTTTGTCAAGAGTTGTGTTGTCAGCAATGTAACGTGCAAGTTGACCAGGAACGATCTTGTCCCAGATCTTCTCAGGTTTACCTTGCTCTTTTAGTGTTGCTTTGATCTTCTCTTCAGCAGCAGCAAGTACTTCTGGAGTCAGTTGGCTCATAGAGATATAATCAGGAACGTTGATCAGTGGCTTCTTAAGACGTGCACGCTCTTCGTTCTCAGTCTTGATCGCTTCAATACGACCTTTAGTCTCAGACTCTACGTATGCTGGATCAAAATCTTTATAAGAAAGAGTTGATGGCTTCATAGCAGACGCGTGCATAGCAACTTGCTTAGCAACTGGAGCCAAAGCTTCAGCAGTCTTAGCAGAGTCACAAGCAATGTTTACGATCACACCAATACGTGTGTTAGAGTGAACATAACCGTTAACTGTAGAGTTAGCATCAGCATCCATAGTCACAAGACGACGATACTCGATCTTCTCACCGATCTTTGCAACTGCTTGGTCAAAATATACAGAGAACGTCTTACCTTCGTACTCAGTCTCACCAAGAGCGGCA
>JALSUN010000130.1 GCA_027061425.1 Helicobacteraceae bacterium | reverse complement strand
TGTAGCACATTCTCAAGGTAACCTTTTTACAAAAGAAGCTTATGATGCTCTGGATCCATGTATGCAAAAACAGTTTGAAGCTGTCAGCATTGCTTCGCCGATGCATGCTGATATAAAAGAAGAGACACCTCGGATCAACTGGGACAATGACGTAGTGCCATGGTTGTCGCTCACTGGCAGTACTATAACAAATAGCGTACGACAAATCGCCTGGAGAGACACAAGTTATGACCCACTTAACCATGAAGAGGGTACATCAGCAAAAAAAGGTCCTAAAATTAACGCATATACCAAATCTGAAAATATATCAAAGATGTATCAAGGAGTCTTAAAAGCAAACGAAGGTGGATACAACAGTGAGGTACATGCCTTTACCTTCTACATGGGGGGAAAATTATGGTCTGGCGCCTTGCCTCAGGCGTATGTTGACCCGTTTAGTGGTAAGCACCTTGTTGACAAAAAGGCCAAAGGTGAAATCATGAGTGCTATTACAGAGAAGTTAAAAAAGTTACAAGCATCTGCTCCTGCAGATGCTGACATAGACATAAGACTCTCATGGCAAAGCAGTGACATCCAACTTCAACTTGATTCTAAGTTGGGCGATGAAGACAAAAACCCGGTCTGTGGTTTTAGACGCTATTACCGGAAGTCGGCAGATGGCGTTGCTGAAGGAACGTATGCGGTTCATGTTAACCATAGTGGCGTTGTAGATGAAGACTCTCTGCCCCAAAATGTTAGTTTGTCGATTAAAACACCTACAGCCGCGATGACTATCGATGTAGAGGTTAAGACCGAAAGCCTGCTAAATCTAGGACATGTGGCAGATATAGTAGTGACTGAACATGGACTGTTGGTAGAGGAGGTGAATTCTACAAGTTTGCAGATGGTTGTTAGAAAATATAAATATATAACTAAAAAAAGTACTGCTTCAGGAGGAGAAGGTCCTGATGAAACAGGATCCAGTGGTTATGTAGGCATAGGTAGCGGAGGTTGTTATGTTAAGGAGGAATTAAGTGCAGAAGAGGCTTATGCCTCGTGTTTTGATGAAGATGGTGGCGGAACATATGCCCAAGTCTCTAATGATGAAAATAGCTTAGACACTGCCGAGGATAATGCACTGTTCTTTGATGTCAAATCTAAACTTAGTACGGCAGAGATGGGACCGATAAGTGGAGCATCAGTCTACTTGAGCGATGCAAAAAGTGGAAATGTTGTCTATGAGACAAGTACATCAGGAGGCAGTTCTTCAGCCTCAGCCGGTATTTTACAACTGCCGCAAGAGATGTTGAATGGATTGGACGAAGCATCGTATTACCTGATTACTGTTTCAGGTGGTGTAGATATCGACAGTAATGATGACGGATATGTTGATGATGTGTTTACAAAGAAACGGGGTGACCTTCATGCGCTGATAAAAGGAGACTTTATAAAACGCAAGCATGTTAAAGTTAACATCTTGAGTGAAGTTGTTTATCAAGTCAACAAAGCATTGGTAAAAAATGAGAATGATACAGCACTCATAGATGCCAGGTTGGATGCTACTGCTCAGAGGTTGCTAATAAGTTATGATACAGCTAAAACTTATGCTGATGTATTGAAGTGGATGCCTCGGTATGATAAACGAAAGTTAAGAAAAAACTATATGACGCATTATGAACCTATGGCACAAAAGATATATAGGGGAGAGGATGTATATAGCGCAGCATATGACATTGTCAATAAACCTTCTCTTCTAAACTATGTGCTCATAGTAAGTGAAAAGAGTACACTAGAACATCGCTTGGTGACCATAGATGCTGGTATTGATACACAAAATATAGAGTACATGTTGACAGGGGCGGGGAGTGAACTGTTTACTGTCAACACAGCAGGTGAAGTCTATTTCACAGAAGATGCGAGCATAGATTATGAAACACAAAATCAATATAACCTTACACTGACGGTCATAAGTGGCATATACACAGAGGAATCCAATGTAACGTTATTGGTTAAAAATGTTTTAGATGCACCTGAAGCGGCTTCTCTCCAGGTATCAGTTAGTGACACGGTAAAAAGTGGCACTTTGGTGGGACAACTTGAATTGCGCTCACCTATAGACGCACCGATCTTGAGTGTGGCTTTAGATGATAACAGTACCTTCAGCATCGACAGCAATGGATCCATACGTTTACGAAAACCGATAACTCTTGACTACTTTGCAAGGAGCGGGTACAAGCTAACAGCATTTGCAGGCAACCGGTATGGAGAAAGCTTGCCTATGGACATCAACATAAGTGTCTTTACGACACTTTCTGTGAATTCTAAAACATTTTCTTTGATGGATCATCAAGAAGGGGGGATTAAAATAGGTAAGCTTCAGGTAGCTGCTAATGGCAACCAAATAAATAGTATTGTCCTGGATGGTGTTGGGAGTGAAGACTTTAATATTTCGGAAGATGGAGATATATATCTTGTTTATGATACAAAACTGGATGCAGAGAAGCAGGATGTATATGACTTGGATGTATTGGTTAATGATGAGACACTGGCACATGTTCAAATCTTGGTTAAAAATCGTATTATTGCAACACTTGACACTTTGGATAATGCCGTTAGTTTAAGTGTAGACAACAACCGAAGCCTTCTCTATGTTGCTGATAATAACTATTATGGTGCAGCACTAATAGATTTTTCTG
>JALSUN010000129.1:6175-9185 GCA_027061425.1 Helicobacteraceae bacterium | reverse complement strand
TTAGAGGTTGTGATGTCGTTGTCTTGATGGAGAGGGACACGGCATGCCTTTTTTAACGCTACGCTAAAAGTCATGTCATGTCCCCCTGCTGGAGTTTTCTAGCTGTTTCAACCTCTAAAACAACTCTTTCTCCAAACTACACTTCCCTTTAAGAAACCTTTCGCTACAATTCGCGTCCAAATTTTAAAAAGAAAGTAGGTGATGTGAATGCCTGGTATTACACTACGCTCGGACGATAACTTCGACGCTGCATACCGTCGTTTCAAGAAGCAAACTGACCGTAACTTAGTTGTTACTGAAGCTCGCGCTCGTCGTTTCCACGAAACAGCGACTGAGAAACGTAAGAAGGATAAGATCAGTGCTCGTAAAAAGATGCTTAAACGTCTTTTCATGATGCGCCGTTACGAATCACGCCTCTAAAAAGTCGGGACTCGGCACTCTTCGCGTAAAAAGCTTCCCTCGGCGTACTTTATGTACGCTGTCGGTTAGCTCTTTTACACGAATAGCACCAACTCCCAACTTTTTACCTTCCACTTCCAATTTTAACTCCACTTTTTTCCTCCTTGTTATTCATTTCATTGTAAAATCCCTCCATGAATCATTCTAAAAAAATATTATTTATTGACGAAGACAATTTCCAGACTGAGATGCGTAGCCAACTACTGATCGATACCCGTCAGCATGATGTTGATGTGGTGGACAGTTTTGAAGAGGTGGTGAAGTTTTATGAAGCAGACAAGTATGACATCGTGATTATAGATTTTTCTCGTGATTTTGGAGTGGCAAGTTTGAAGCATATTGATGCGATTGATCCGATGCAGAAAATGATTACTATCTCTGCTGATGAGGAGTATAGTGAGCAAAAAGGGTGTGACTACTGCATCGCCCATCATAACCGACGTCGTTTGGTCCCACCCTTCCCTTTCCCTGAACTCATTCGTTATGTAGAAAACTTTGAAGTGACCCACTGCGCTTTAAAAAATAGTTTTAAAGTATAAACATCTACACCCTATAATACCCTCTCTTAAATATGTTATAATCGCGCATTAAATTACGAAGGTATTTCATGCTATTTTCTGCTCCACTTAAAAGTAATTCAAAACGTATTTTGTTACTAGGTTCTGGTGAACTTGGTAAAGAAGTTGCCATAGAGGCGCAACGCCTTGGCTTAGAAGTCATCGCTGTTGATCGTTATGAAGGTGCACCTGCACATGCTGTTGCCCACCGTTCTCATGTTGTTAATATGCAAGATGAAGATGCGATTTTAGAGATTATCCGTCATGAAAAACCTGACTATATCTTGCCTGAGATAGAGGCTATAAGCATCTCTGCCCTTTTCAAAGCAGAGGCAGAAGGCTTTAATGTCATCCCTAATGCTGATGCGGTCTCTAAGACGATGAACCGTAAAAACATCCGTACTTTTGCAGCGGAAGATTTGGGACTGAAAACAGGGCCTTATCGTTTTGTGACAACACTAGAAGGTATGCGTGAAGCAGGTGAAGCATTGGGATACCCTTGTGTTGTTAAACCTGTTATGAGCTCTTCGGGCCATGGTCAGTCGGTAATGCGTTCGGCTGAAGACCTTGAAAACTCTTGGGAGATGGCCAAAGAAGCAAGAGGTGATGCGAGTGAACTGATCGTTGAGGCTTTTGTGAACTTTGATTATGAGATCACGATGTTAACGGCGCGTAACGGTCAAGAGACTGTTTTTTGTGAGCCTATAGGTCATGAGCAGCGTGATGGTGACTATGTCTTTTCATGGCAGCCGATGCGTATGAGTGAAGTGGCTCTTCAAAAAGCGCAAGATATGGCTCAAAAGATCACTGATGGTCTTGGTGGTCGTGGACTTTTTGGTGTAGAGCTTTTTGTGGAGGGTGATGAGGTCTATTTCTCTGAAGTAAGCCCACGTCCACATGACACGGGTATGGTGACACTCATAACCCAATCTCAGAGTGAGTTTGCACTACATCTTCGTGCTGTTCTTGGTCTGCCTCTTGGCTTTACCTTTTACGGAGAGGGTGCTTCTGCTGCCTTTAAGTCTGAAAATGACTCTTATGCACCAGTAGTTGATGTCGCAGATGAACTTTTTACCAACAACTCTTTTGTTCGTGTCTTTGGAAAACCAGAAGCACATAAAGGGCGTCGCTTGGCGGTGGCTTTAGTGCTTGACAAGGTGGAAGATGCTCTAGAGCAGTCGCGTCAGCTTATTACTAAGATTAGTGACGCAAAGTAAGTTTAACATGTCAAGTACTCTCCTTTTGACTTATGGTTCGTCACTCCTGCGGAGGCAGGAGACCACAAGTTGAACATATCTAACCACATAAACTCGTGGATTCCTGCCTTCGCAGGAATGACGGAGTATCTAGCTGCTAATGAAGCAGTGGACTGTGACCATCCTTCTATTATCTCCCTCGCCAAAAAACTCTCTACAGGTCTTGATAGTGATGAAGCTATTGCCAAAATATGTTTTGAGTTTGTTCGTGACGAGATAGATCATAGTGGTGATGTTCAGGCTGAAGTGACGACCTATAAAGCGAGTGAAGTGTTAGCGTATAAAACAGGTTGGTGTTATGCAAAAAGCCATCTGCTCGCGGCACTGCTTCGTGCGAACAAAATCCCTGCAGGACTCTGCTACCAGCGCTTAAGCCAAGCGGACAAAGGCCCTCCGTACTCTCTTCATGGACTCAACGCCATCTATTTAAAAGATTATGGATGGTATAGAGTGGATGCTCGCGGAAACAAAACGGGTGTTAATGCCCAGTTTGTGCCACCTAAAGAGCAGTTGGCTTTTGAGATACAAGATGAAAATGAGGGTGACTTTAAAACTATTTACGAAGCGCCACTTAAAGAGGTGGCAGAAGCTTTGCAGTGCAATGTGGACTATAAGGCCATGGTGCAGAACTTACCTGACAAAATATTATATGAAAAAGAGAGATAAAATGAACATAGTACTTTTAGATGCTTTAACTTTTGGTGAGACCAACTTAGATGGTTTTAAGTCGCTTGGTAG
>JALSUN010000129.1:0-6075 GCA_027061425.1 Helicobacteraceae bacterium | reverse complement strand
ATGTCAAACATCAAGAGCGTCTCTACATCACACCACATATTGCTTGGGCTTCGGTAGAGGCACGCGATAAGCTTGTGGCTATGGTGATAGAGAACATTAAAAACTTCGCATAACATTTTATGGTAGAGAGCTATGGTGCCTTTGGGCTTTTTGTTCTGGCCTTTTTAGCGGCCACCATACTTCCCTTCTCTTCGGAGGCTGCATTTGTAGGGGCGCTTTATGGAGGGATGTCTGAAGGTCTCGCTTTTGGGGTGGCCTCTTTAGGCAATGTACTTGCCATCATCTTGAACTATGTTTTAGGACGTTGGTTACGAGAGCGGTTTCATACGAAACTTGAAGCTTCTTCAAGCGGAAGAAAAGCACTGGGTTTTAGTCATAAGTATGGTGTCTGGGCACTGATTTTGACGCCGCTTCCTATTATAGGAGACCCTGTTACCTTAGCTGCTGGCGTTGCACGTTTAAATTTTTGGACCTTTTTGCTTATCGCTGGAGGATTGCGAATAGGGCGTTACGCTCTGATACTTTATCTGTTTCAGTTTGCAAGAAGTTAAGTGTTACTTTCCAAAGAGACGGGCAAAAAAACCTTTTCCCTGTGCTTTTTGTACCATCTTGATATAACGATCCACTGAAGCAGACCCCAGCTCATAATCTTTGACCATTTTATCTTTAGCTCCGATACTCACGCAAAATGGGACAGACCCGATCTCATACTTTTTGGCCAGTTTTGGGTTCTGAGTAACATCGACCTTGGCCACAATAGCCTCATCTTTAAAAAAATTATCGATGTGAGGCAGGTTGGCAAGAACCTCTTGACAAGGACCGCACATCGGGGAGTAAAAATCTATAAATATAGCTTTGTCACTGTTGGCAACAAGTTCACTGTAAGTTTCATCTGTGAGTTCAGTAATCATAGGGTTCCTTGTAGGATGGGGAGTATTTCAATCATGATGAAAATGATACCTAAAAAGAGAAGAGAACTTACAAAAACTTGGGCAGTGGTCTCTTTAGGTCGACACCCATAAAGGGCAGCGAGGTTTACATTACTCACCGCTAGTGGCATCATCAGCTCCATGAACAAGATGCCTTTAACAAGAGCGGGGAGTTCAGTATAGCGGATGACAAAAAAAGCGATGAGAGGGAGCAGCAGAAATTTGACACCGACACTCCAGAGTGTGAGTGTTTTACTAAGCGCTTTGATCTTGACGCCATAGAGGTAGATGCCAAAAAGTACCAGTTGCATGGTCATAGAAGCGTAGGCCCCCATCATTAAGGTCTTCTCGACACTTTCACTGGGTACATAGCCTATGAGGTTGAGTGAAATAGCGATAAAGGCAGCCCAGATGACGGGGAGTTTTAGAATGTTGAGTAGGGAGTTCTTAACACTAAAACTGCCTCGTGAGTAGAAGTAAACGCCGATGGTATAGACAAAAAAGACGTTGGCGAGGTTGATGACGGTAGTATAGGGGATGGAGTCTTCACCAAAAACAGCGATACCCAAAGGGATGCCGAGGTTTCCTGTGTTACCAATTAATGCGGCGACGGTGGCGATAGAACGCTCTTTTGGGTCACTAAAAAACTGTTTTAGCAAGGGCAACATCAAAAGCAGGGCGATGAAAACAACTGTCAAGTAGATAAGTGGTGTCATAAACAAGGTGGTGTCGATGGGACGTTTTAAAAGTCCCCAAAAGGTTAAAAAAACTTGTAAAAAGTAGACAGAGAGCAGGGTGATAGTGCGCTCGTCCATCTGCTCTTTAAACTGGCGTTTGGCGACGTAGCCTACCAAGATAAAGATGTAGATACCGAGAATGGAGAAGAGTAGAGATGTCATGGTTGTAATTATAGCCTATTGCGGTGGTGAGCTTTTGTGTCTTGGTGGAGAGGGACACAGCTTTCCTTTTCTTAACACTACGTTAAAAAGTAAACCAATGTCCCCCTGCTGGAATGTTCCTTCTTCTTTTTTGGTGTCTTGGTGGAGAGGGACACAGCTTCACTTGCTTGCTTTGCTCACAGAGATGAAGTTGCTGTCCCCCTGCTGGAGTGTTCCTTCTTTTTCTTTGGGTCTTGGTGGAGAGGAGTAGACCCTGTCTCCCTGCTGACATCCCTTTTCTTGTTTTGTTTAGGATAAAATACAGCATAGTCATTCCTGCGAAGGCAGGAATCAAACAATAACAACTTTATAAAAGTATAAAGTCGTGGATTCCTGCCTTCGCAGGAATGACGGTAGAGAGAGGATATTTAGATGATAGATGTTTTAGTCATAGGTAGTGGCGGTGCAGGTTTGGTGGCGGCACTCTCCGCCAAAGAGGCGGGTGTCAATGTTGCAGTGGTGGGTAAGAGTTATGCCACACGCTCTCAAACCTGTATGGCACAAGGAGGTATAAATGCTGCAATCGGTGAAGATGATAGTGTCTCAGCACATATAGCGGACACCTTGAAGTCATCTCAGGGCTTGGGTGATCTTCAGGCCATAGAGAAACTGTGTGGAGAGGGTGTGGAAGCGGTGCGTTGGTTAGACACTATTGGTGTTCCTTTCTCACGTTCTGCTTTAAGTGAGATCGCACAACGAAGACTCGGGGGTGCAGCAGCAGATAGAGCGTGTTATGCCCAAGACTATACAGGACTTAAAATCTTGCATACACTTTATGATAACTGTCTGAAAGAGGGCATCACCTTCTATAACGAGTACTTTTTACTGGAGCTGTTAACCACTGATGATGAAGAGAAACAGGTGTGTGGGGCACTCTTTAAAGAGATGAAAAGTGGTGAAGTGAAAAGCATCTATGCCAAGACTGTGATTATGGCTACGGGCGGCTACAGCCGAGTATATGATCACTATTCGACCAATGCTACGGGTTCAAGTGGAGATGGCCTGGTGGCGGCACTTCATGCGGGGGCACTTTTAAGTGATATGGAGTTTGTACAGTTTCATCCCACGGGGCTAAAAAATGCCTCTATTCTCATCTCTGAGTCTGCTCGGGGAGCTGGAGGGCATCTGCTTAATGCTCATGGAGAACGTTTTACAGATGAACTTCAACCCCGTGATGCCCTCTCTCGTGCTATTCATGAAGAGATTAAAAAGAGTGGGGCGGTCTTTTTGGACATTAGACATCTGGGTGAAAACTTTATAGACCATGAACTCCCTCAAGAGCGTAAACTGGCAAAGTTGTATGAAAATGTAGACCCTGTAACAGACATCATTCCTATTAAACCCGTGGCACACTACACCATGGGTGGGATTGCTGTAGATGACAATGCCGAGAGTACAGTGAGTGGACTCTATGCGGTGGGAGAGTGTGCCAACCATAATGTTCATGGTGCCAACCGTTTGGGAGGTAACTCACTTTTAGAGCTTGTGGTGTTTGGTAAAGAGGCAGGGCGCAGTGCTGCTGAAGCTTCTAAGAACCTATCAACACCTCAAGAAGATGAGAAGTTACTTGTTGCGATGAAGCAAAAGCTAGAGTATATAAAAGAGTACACAAATGAGGTGGATTTTTATAAAAAACGTACGGAACTTGGAGAGATGTTTTATAAGTTTGCGGGGATAGAACGTAGTGAACATGGCTTAAGCAGTGCACTAGAGCAGGTGCATGGTATGCAACATGAACTTCATAAAATGGGTGTTTTAGACAAGAATGAGGTCTATAACACCAACTTCATAGAGTTTTTGGAGTTTACCAACATGCTAACCCTTGCCGAGGTGATGTTGGTGGCGATGTTGGAGCGCAGAGAGAGTCGTGGTGCTCACGCGCGTGAGGACTTTACACAGAGAGATGATGCGCTGTATGCCAAACACAGTATGGTGCGACTGCGACATCAACGTGTGGAGATAGGTTTTAGTGCTGTCACTACTCAAGGAGGTGTCAAATGATACTTAATATTATGCGTGATGGAGAGAAGGTCAGTTATAAGGTGGCCCAGAAAGATGTGACCTTGTTGCAACTGCTTAATGAGATCAAAACAACACAAGATGCCACGCTGAGTTTTAGTTCGGACTGCCGTTCTAGTGTGTGTGGCTCTTGTGCTATGCGTGTTAATGGAAAAGAGGTCTTGGCCTGTGCGTATAAGCCTCAAAGTGGTGATGTGGTGGAACCGCTTCGCAATGTTCCTGTTATTAGAGACCTTGTGGTTGACATGGAAAAGGCGCTTAGTTTTAACATAGTGGCAACGACTTGGGCAGTGTGCAGAGATGCTCTCAGTGCAGTCTCACCTGAAGATGCTGTAATAAACGAAGTCCAAAGTGACTGCATACTTTGTGGTGCTTGTTATAGCGCGTGTCCAGTTTATGCGGTTAATAGCGAGTTTATAGGACCATTTGCCTTAACACGAAACTGGCGTTATGTGAGTGATGTTCGTGAAGATGATGTGGCAGGGAAGATTGCTGCTGTTCAGACGAATGGGGTCTGGGACTGTACTCTTTGTGGAGAGTGTGTTCCTGTTTGCCCTCAAGGTATCGCGCCTAAAACTGACATAGATATGTTGCGTAACAAGAGTAATGTCTTGGGATATATGGACCCTAAATATGCCTCTTTTGGAGGAGGTTTGGATTTTGGAGCACCTAGTTTTTAGGGGCCCGTTCTACTAACTTTTAAGGCAGTACCATAAGAAGGAACTTACTTAATCAAGTCACTGTAATCAAAGTGGTTAGGTTTCAAATAGACCTTCCCCTTTTTTACAAAAACCCGTTCATCTTCAAACATACGTTTTTCGAATCGTGCCTTGATCTTCTCACGCTTCTTTTTTGAGTACATTTTTAACTTCAAAAACTGCTTGAGAGAGACCACTTCATCGCTGCGTTCATCTACCACATCGATCACATCATCAAGGTCTGGGATGACCTCTTCCACTTCTGTAGCAACGACTTCCTCTATAACGGCATCCATGTTTTGATGGGTGAGGAATTTAGAGGCGACAACATGCAAGACACTTTTGAGTTGAGCGTCACGCTCTTTATAGATCTGCTCTATTTTAAGCTTCTCCTCTATGAGCATATGTTCGCGTTGTTCTCTAAGCGAGCGGGTTTCACCCTCTAGCTCTGATATTTTGGCTTTGAGTGTGGCATTCTCTTTTTCGATATAACTGTAGTATTTGTCATTGTTACTTGGGGCAGAGGGTGTTGGTTTCGTGTTGACTGCTTCACCTACAACTACAAACTTTACGCCATGTTCTATGATACAGTCTAAGGTACCCCGACGTATACGATTATGGATGGCCTCTTTGGAGACCTTAAAATACTCAGAAGCTTCGGCTACGGTCATTTTACTCATAAGACTCCTTGTTTAGCGCATGTTTTCAAAAACTAGAGGTGCATCCCACTCCATGGCACGTACCTCTCTGATCACTTTTTGTAGTTCATCAATCTGCTTGGACTTGACGCGGATATGGTCACCCTCAAGGGTAGCACTTCCCTTGATCTTCATCTTTTTTATCTCAGCAACAATTTTTTTTGCCTCTTTAGACTCTATATAATCTACGATTTTATAGACCACACGACGGTTACCGCCACTGCTGTCTTCAGTAGTCGCTTCGTCAAGCACTTTTGAGCTGAGGTTATGTTTGAGAAGACGGGCGATGACCATGTCTTGAAGGGCTTCGATCTTGTTATCACTAGAGGTAGTGAGTGTTAAGGTTTTTGCTTTTTCATTGTAATCTATGTCAGCAGTGATACCTTTAAAGTCATAGCGGTTAGCCACTTCTCGCGTTACCTGCTGAATGGCATCTTTAAAGTGTTGCATGTCGATTTTTGCTGAGATGTCTACTGAATGTTCTTTGGCCATTGTTCTTACTCCATGGGCAAGTTAGCCCTAATTTTGTTAGTACCCTAAAGTATAACAGATGCTAACTGAGAAAAGATTATCGACGTCGCTTTGGACGGCGTGAAGCACTGTTTTTGCGGTCTTCCATCCTTTTTTCCATGTTGAGTTTTTTAAAACAGCTCTGACAGATGGCGTATTTACTATCAAGAGGGAGGGGTTTCGTACATTGACGACATCTCGGTACAAAATGGCTCTGTTTGAGTGAGTTCTCTATAAACTGGTTGAGTTTGACTCTGGTCTGTTTGGCCTTTTCAGTGTCAAA
>JALSUN010000128.1 GCA_027061425.1 Helicobacteraceae bacterium | reverse complement strand
AAGCTGAAAAATTCAACTCTTTGGTAAAAGCTGTTAAACTCTATATAGGTGAGGGATTAAGTTGGGATCTGCAATTGACATTAAAAGCAGGGGTGCAACCGCTAATCGTACTTGGAGCCAGTGAGCCATCAAGACTGGGTTTGAACAGTTGGCTTGGGCGTGATGCAGCAGCTAAAACGCTGTTTTTAAACAAAACTAACAGAGGATATAACGATGGTAGCAAATGATATAAAATCTCTTTTATTACATCTCAATGAGTTAATGACCAATGTACTTCACAGCGGTGTAGGTTACTGTGTTGAGCGTGGCCATTATGAGATCACTACAGAACATCTGTTGTTCAAGTTACTTGACGAGAACGAGAGTGACATGAAGTTTGTTTTGGATTATTTTAAAGTCTCCAAAGAGAAGTTGCAACGTGCTTTGAATGCTGACTTGGAAGATCTCAACACCGGTAACAGTAATAAGCCGGTCTTTTCTCCTCTTTTGTTGGAGCTCTTTCAAGATGCCTGGGTGAAAAGTTCCATAGATATTCAAGAGAAGAAAATACGTTCGGGAAGTTTTATTTTAGCACTCCTGGCCCGAAAAAACTACTACGCGAACGGACGTTATCTTGACATTTTAAAAGAGATCAACAGAGAGACCTTAGAGAGCAAGTTCTTTGATATTTTGCAAGACTCTTCAGAACAAGAAGCTGCACAGATAGAAAATGCACTCTCTTCAGGGAATAGTGCTAAGCATGAGGGTGGCTTTTTAGAGAAGTTTTGTGTTGATGTGACGAAAAGTGCGCGAGAGGGTAAGATCGATCCTGTTTTTGGACGTGAAAAAGAGATCCGTCAGATGGTGGACATCCTGGCAAGAAGACGTAAAAACAACCCTATCTGCGTGGGTGAACCGGGTGTGGGTAAAACAGCTGTGATCGAAGGTCTGGCACTGAAGATCGCTGAAGATGATGTCCCCTCTATCTTAAAAAATGTCAAGCTCATCAGTATGGATCTGGCCCTTTTGGAAGCAGGAGCCAGTGTCAAAGGAGAGTTTGAAAACAGACTTAAAGGGATCATCAGCGAGGTGAAATCTTCAGAGATCCCTATCATTCTTTTTATAGATGAAGCGCATACACTTATTGGGGCAGGGGGGTCAGGTGGAAGTGATGACGCTGCCAACATATTGAAACCGGCCTTGGCACGTGGAGAATTGCGTACTATTGCTGCTACGACTTGGAGCGAGTATAAAAAGTATTTTGAAAAAGATCCGGCCATGGCACGCCGTTTTCAATTGGTGAAGTTAGACGAACCCGACATTGAAAATGCGACACTGATACTCCGAGGTCTGAAAGGCTTTTATGAAAAGGCCCATGGTGTTACGGTAAGAGACGATGCCATAGAGACCGCCGTCACCATCTCCGAAAAATACATTACCGGCCGTTTTTTACCGGATAAAGCGATTGACCTTTTAGATACAGCTTGTGCAAGGATCAAGATCAACCTCTCTTCCAAGCCTGCACTGCTTGAGGACAAAGAGAAAAAACGTGAGGCTTTGCTCAGAGAAAAACGGGCCATAGAGAGAGATTTAGACAACAACATCTCAGTTGATAAAGAGAAACAGGCCGGTAATCTGACTATGATACAAGAGGTGGAAGCCGAGATCGAAGTGATCACTGCTGAGTTTAAGAAGCAGCAAGAGATCGCAAATGAACTTTTGGCGAAAAGAGAAGCTATCTCTGAGAGTGAAGATGATGCGCTGAAAAAGGGATTGATCTCAGAACTTGTTGAGATCGAAAAAAGATTTGAAAAGGCCAAAGAGAACAACAGTTTTATAGAAGTCGAGGTCAACCCGGACATCGTTGCTCAGGTCGTGTCCGACTGGACAGGGATACCGCTTGGTAAAATGCTTAGAGATGAAGCTAAGATGATGTTAGAGCTTGAAGAACGGCTCAAAACCAACATCAAAGGTCAAGACCATGTACATGAGGTCATAGCAGAAATCATCCGCTCTTCTAAGAGCGGTATTACCGATCCTGATCAACCTAACGGGATCTTTTTACTGGTCGGGCCTAGCGGTGTCGGTAAGACAGAAACTGGCCTGACATTGGCAGAACAGATCTTTGGAAGTCGGAAGCAGGTCGTTACAGTGAACATGAGTGAGTTCCAGGAAAGTCATACCGTAAGTCGACTCATCGGTTCACCTCCTGGTTATGTGGGTTATGGTGAGGGGGGTATGCTGACCGAAGCTGTGCGAAAAAACCCATACTCTGTTGTGATCTTGGATGAGGTTGAAAAAGCCCATATTAACATTATGGAGCTCTTTTATCAGGTCTTTGACAAGGGTGTTTTGAGTGACGGTGAAGGCAAAGAGATCAGTTTTAAAAACACGATCATTATTTTGACGAGTAATCTGGCGACCAACACCATAGAGGACTACTGTGCCAACCACAGTAAGATCAACATCGATGAACTTGAGACGCTGATCCGTCCTGAGTTGACAGAGCATTTCAAACCGGCACTTTTGGGTCGTATGACAGTGATCCCTTATTTAAGTCTTAACGAAGAGGCAATGCAGGCGATCACCAAACTGAAGTTGGCAAAACTTCAAAAACGGCTTAAGAAAAACAACGGTATGAAACTTACCTATGCTGATAAAGTGGTCACACAGATCGTGGCGCGTTGTACAGAAGTACAAAGCGGTGCA
>JALSUN010000127.1 GCA_027061425.1 Helicobacteraceae bacterium | reverse complement strand
TAAAAGAGTACTTTCAACTGCTCTTCTTTTATAGTTTTGGAAAGTTTTGCCATTGTTTTTGCATCTGCCATGGCATCAGGAGAGAGTCCACTTAAGGTTTCTACACTAAATCCATAACGAGAAGCAACATAACCTAAAATATTATGGTGCAGCACAACCTTATGTTGTTTGCAATCATTTAAACCTTTTCTATATGACACATCAAGTTTCGATAACATCTCTAAATACTTCTCACCATTAACTTTAAAAAGTTGCGCATCTGCACCATCTTCTTTAGATAACATACTCACTATCTTTTTGGTCAATCGCTTCATGTTGTCTACATCTAACCAATAGTGAGGGTCTACTGCTTCGTGATGATGGGTGTGTTCTTCTTGGTTCATATCATCATTTTTCGCATCACGTAAAGTAACATAAATACTCATGTCTCTCATGTTCTTGCTGCTTGACAACTTTTTAACCCAAGGTTCAAGTGAAGCCCCACTGTATAGAAACAGTTTGCTCTTTTTTATATCTATGATTGTTTTAGGTGTTGGCTCAAAACTATGGACTTCTACACCAAAGGGGATGACCATCTCTACATCAACAGCCTTACCACCAACAGCTTTGACAATGTCATAAAGTGCAAAAGTACTGACACGTACTTGTATCTTGCTGTTTTGGTGAGCATGTTCTGTTTGCATTAAAAAAAGTGCTATAACAAACAACAGTA
The DNA here is from genome assembly GCA_027061425.1 of Helicobacteraceae bacterium. Taxonomy (GTDB): domain Bacteria; phylum Campylobacterota; class Campylobacteria; order Campylobacterales; family Sulfurimonadaceae; genus Sulfonitrofixus. Next base: position 1,987 of record JALSUN010000127.1, on the reverse strand, counting down.
AAATCATAATAAGTAAAATAACTTTTTTCACACCCATCCCAAAGACGCCCTGTTTGGGCTTTTAATTTGTCTAATTATACCCTACTCTTACGCTTAGCATATCTTTTTAAATTATTTCGCTATAATTCGCGCACTATTTTTCATATAAGGTCTATTAATGACAAGCATATTGTTTATTACACAAATCGTTTTAGTCGTGATCATTGTCATCGCTGTACTTCTTCAAAAAAGTTCAAGCATCGGTCTTGGCGCTTACAGTGGCTCTAATGAGTCTGTTTTTGGTGCTAAAGGACCAGGAAGTTTCCTGGCCAAGATGACTTTTCTTTTTGGTTTTCTTTTTGTTCTTAACACCATCACTTTAGGTTATTTCTATGCGCAAGAAAACCAAGCTTCTGTTGTAGACGATGTTGCGATCACTACTGATGTTGCTGCTCCTGCTGCTCCAAAAGCAGTACAGCTTCCAGCAACTCAAGAGACAACTGCCCCAGCAGTTGAAGCAAACACTACAAAATAAATCAATGCGTAAGCTTTTTTTACTTACGCTACTTCCTCTTTATCTTTGGGCTGATGCCCACCTCTTTGTCTTTCATCGTTTCGACGACAACAGACACCCTACTACAAATACCTCCACCAAAACACTGCGTGCAGAATTCGAATACCTAAAAGAGCATCATTATAAGGTGGTCTCACTCAAACAACTCCACCAAGCGCTTAAAAATGGTGAAGAGATCAGTGATAAATGGGTTCTTTTTACTATAGATGACAGTTTTAAAAGTTTCTACAAAAATGGTCTGCCTCTTTTTAAGGAGTACAACTATCCTTTTACCCTTTTTGTCTATGTTCAAGCGACTATAGGCAACTATGGTGATTATATGTCATGGGAACAGATCCAAGAGACAAGCGAGTACGGTGAGATAGGTTTTCACTCTTATGCCCATCCACACCTCGTCTCTTTGAGTGATGATGCCATCTTGAAGGATTCTAAGAAGGGGCTGAACATTATGCAAGAAAAATTGGGTTATAAACCTAAATATTATGCTTACCCCTATGGCGAATACAATGCACGGGTACGCAAACAGTTAGAGACCTTTAACTTTGATCTTATCATCAACCAAAATGCTGGTGCAGTAGACAAATCAAGTGATAGACATGACTTAGACCGTACAGCATTAACGGGTGCCAACAACATAAAAGTCAAACTTCGTACAAAAACTTTGCCAACTACATGGATTAATCCAAAAGATTGGTCAAAAAATGGTAAAATCTCGACACTGAAAGCCACTTTACCTAAAGAGGTCAAGAAAATCGAGTATTATATCTCTGGTCAAGGTTGGAAAGTAGCTAGCGTTAACAACGGAAACCTAGTTACTAAAGTCAACCAAAAACTAAAGATGCATCGCACCCGAATTTTTCTGAAAAGTGGCAATCGCCAAAGCAGTTTAATTCTAGTAAAACCCTAAGGAGAAACAATGACAAACGATATTATCGAAGAGTGTAAAATGAACATGGAAGGCTCAGTAGAACACATGTTCCACAGCTTTAAAGGACTACGTACAGGTAAGGTTATGACAACGATACTTGATGGCGTTAAAATCGACTATTATGGTACACCAACAGCACTTGACCAAGTCGGTTCCGTCATCGCTACAGATGCAACAACTATCGTGATCTCTCCATGGGAGAAGCCTCTTGTAGCTGATATTGAAGCAGCTATCGCGAAAGCAAATATCGGTGTTAATCCTAACAGTGATGGCGAGAAAATCATCCTTAACTTCCCTCCAATGACCGTTGAACAGCGTAAAGAAACGGTAAAGAAGATGAAAGGTATGGGCGAAGATGCAAAAGTGTCTGTTCGTAATGACCGCCAAAAAGCCAACAATGACATTAAAAAACTTGAAAAAGAGAAAGAGATCACTTCTGATGACTCTAAATCTGCTCAGGATGCTATTCAAAAAGTAACAGATGGTTTTATTGCTAAAATCGATGC
>JALSUN010000126.1 GCA_027061425.1 Helicobacteraceae bacterium | reverse complement strand
CAATGGGGAAACTGCCGTAGCAACGGTGTCATCACTTTCAACATCCACCTCATGCAGGCCCCAAAAGAGTGCATAGACTATGTCGTGGTCCACGAACTCTCCCACATGGTCCATATGAACCACTCCAAAGCTTTTCATAGCCTTGTAGAAAAACACCTGCCACAGAGTCAGCAGAAACGATCACTCCTCAAACAGTTTTCTGCATCACTGCAGCATTAAGCCACAAGCGATATAATACGTCCCAAAGAGCACTGTAAATCCCTCTGTCGATCTCAGGTATTACTCAGCGCTCTTGTTTATAAAAAGGATTCTTTATGGAAGAACAACTACCAAAATGCCCAGAATGTGGCAGTGAATATACTTACGAAGACGGCGAGCTTTACGTCTGTCCTGAATGTGCACATGAGTGGAGTAAAAGTGCTCCTGCAGAGGAAGATGCTCTTGTTGTAAGAGATGCCAACGGTAACCTACTTCAAGATGGTGATATGGTCACCGTCATTAAAGACCTCAAGGTCAAGGGAAGCAGCGACGGTATTAAAGTCGGAACCAAGATCAAGGGTATTCGTCTGGTTGAGGGAAGTGATGGACACAACATCGACTGTAAAGTCCCTGGTGTCGGTGCGATCAAACTTAAGCAAGAGTTTGTAAAAAAAGCGTAATCTTCTAAACACTACCCTCTTGGGGCAGTGTGTGAAAAGGTCAACAGTTACTTCGATGCGAGTGGTTTTCTAAAACGGTCACATTGTGCAGGTTGAGAAAGTTGGTCTAAAAGCTTTATGATAGACACTTCCTCTCCTAAGATTTTTTTATAGATCACGTAGTTGGCTAACACCTTTTTACCATACTCTCTACTCTCTGAATTGACCATCATCTCCATACTCATAAAAGGCTCATATTTGGCATCGTTAAAACAGTTGTCTGTAGTAATGTAGCGCTTGGTAAAGCCCATACCACCATTGTATGCATAGGCCATAAGCACAGGATGGTAGAGGCTCTTTTGCATCCAAGCAATATGTTTTTTAGCATAAGCGATGTTTTTTTCAGGGTCGAACATCTCGAAGTATGAGTGACGCTTCTGTTTGAACCCTTTGTCAAGTGCTCTGACCAAAAAAGGCATCATCTGCATCAGTCCGAGTGCATAAGAGCGAGAGAGTGCTGCAGGGATGAAACGGCTCTCTTGACGCATTAGGGCGTAGTAGAGGGCCTTGTCGTCGTTGGAGAGATCACTCATATACTTTTCATAAGGCATGATGTAACCCACCTCTTTATAGCCTGTCGCTTTTTCATAGATGAAAGACTGTAGGGGTAACATCCCCGAGTGGGCGTACTTGTTAGAGAGTGCCATCATCTCTGTTTTTGGTGTTGCTTTGACCTCTTTAAGCAGGTCGTTCCAGATAAAAGGATCACTCAAGTCAGCAGTAGTGGCGTTGGCATCATTGGTGGGTAGGGTGGTGTAGTAGTTGGTGACTTTAATACCGAGTTTCTCTTTGGCATAGAGACTGTACATGTTGATGTCAACACTCTCACCAAGCTGAGTAAGTAACTTTTTATCGTGGGTGATGAGATATTGCCAGAAAATGGCCTTATCTTTATGAGAACGATAGTAGGCCAGATCGTAACTCTTTTTAAGATGTTCCAAGGCATTTTTCTCTTGTTGATGCTCTAAGGCGTTCATGGCGAGGTAGAAGTGGGTCTCGGCATTGGTCTTGGTGTCTGCTGTGATCTTGAGTAACTCTAACTGTAGTTTACTATAGTGGCTGTCTGTAACAACCATCACAACAAACCGTTTGAAACCCCAATGTTTAGTGATGGGTTGGAGGTAACTCTCCGGCAGAGGTCGGTTAAGATGTGCTTGTCGAAACTTGGAACCTGCACTTAAAAAGAGGTACATAAAGGTAGAAGGTTTATAGTTGTTTAGGTCTGTCTTGTACTCTTGTTGGAGTAGGTCGTTCATGAGGGCAACCCATCGGTTGGTAGAGGGGTTGTCTAAGAGCCTTGCTAAACGATTGCGCTGGGCTTCACTCATGTTAGAAGCTTTATACGGAGAGAAGGCCATTTTTATACAAGAGACATCATTACTTTTGATAAGTTCTTTGGTAGAAAGAGAGAGACACTCTGCGGTGTACTGCACTTCTTCATGGTCGCTTTTTTTTGCATACGCTTTAAAAAGGCGGGTAGAGACGTCACGGTACTGATAAAAAGCCTCATCTGCTTGAGCTGGTGTGATCTCTTGGTGCATAAAATTCCAGATCATAAAGTTTTTGGCAAGAGAGGGTGGTTTTGTGTTGATCTCCTCTAAAGTGACCTCAGCGTAGAGAGAGAAGCCAACAAGTAGTAGTAAAAATGTTTTCATTAAAATGAAGTAGCCAGTGCATTGAGCATGGAGATCATAATGATGTCAAGAAGCTGTAGTCCAATGATAAGGATGAGCGGTGCCATGTCTATACCATTGAAGTTTGTAGGGATGGTACGCTGTATAAGGACGTAGGCAGGTTCGGTGATACGTAGTAAAAATGGAAACACTGAACGTTTTAAGCGAATGAGAGCTTGAACCATGCTGTTGGAAGAGAAGGGTGGTATCCATGTGAATATAGCAGCAAAGATAACAACCCAGATATAGAGGTTGATGAGGGAGTGCACGATGCCACCCACGCCAAGAATGATGTTGGTTAATGCGCTCATTTGACGATCTCCCCTAAAAAGTCCTTGAGGTGAACATAAAGCTCAGCCAG
>JALSUN010000125.1 GCA_027061425.1 Helicobacteraceae bacterium | reverse complement strand
TCAAGCCGTTAGGTTTTGACATTGATGAAAAGGCAGTACGTAGAGCAGGGCTGGACTATTGGCATAAGCTGGACCTTCATGTCTGGGATGACCTTGAGAGCTTTTTTAAGGCTCAAGATGAAAATGCACGCTACTTTTACGGGACGACGAAGACAGATACTCCCTATTTTGAACAAGCATTTCAAGAAAATGATTTTCTCTTTTTTGGCTCAGAGACAAAAGGTCTGCCCGCGGAACTTTTAGCAGCACATCCTGATCGTTGTATGACCATACCGATGACAAGAGAGGGCAGAAGTCTTAACTTGGCAGTAAGTACCGGTATCATACTTTATGAAGCTATTAAACAGAACTTTACAAGTTATAAGGAGTTGATGTGAACAGTCTAATGGACTACATCATGTTAGGGCTCTTTGTCCTTTTTATGTTTTTTATCTTTGGTGGGTATCATCAAAACAAGTTTGAAGAGAGAGAAAAACAGCGTAAAGCGAATGAAGCACGCAAAGATGAGGAAGCAGATAAAAAAGAGCACTAAGCTTTACTGTCTCAATTACTCCCATTAATATAAAAATTTATACAAAGTAAAAGTACCCTGATATCATAGAGTTCTTGATGTAGCAATAACATTTAATTGGTGTTATAAACTAGATATTGAGACTGTCTCTTCTCAGTTTTATACATCTAGATAACATACTAATAGTGTAAATTAGCGTTGCGGGTTGTGGTAGATTAGGTTTATAAGTCTTCCCATGTCACCAGCAGAGATGGTAGGGTTATCTTCTATAACTTTTTTGAGAAGTAGGTAGGCTTTACTATTAATGTTCATCTCAGCCTCCTTATAAGATTTTATCAGCCAAACGGCTAAGAATTACTTTGAATTTATCTAAAAATGTTTCGGCTGTGTTACGTAGACTTGTCATTTTATATCCTTAAGTTATGATCTTGTAGGTATATTTTATGTCTTGTTGACAATTTATTACAAAAATATTGCATTTTGACATATATTTTAGATAAAATTTTGCACGCTATTAAAATGGTCCTATATAAAGTATAAAGGGGTTAAGATGAAAACTTTTAGTGAAATTGTAGAAGAGATTAAAGACATAATCTCAGCAGATATTCCGGGTAAAAAAGTGTTTGACAAGGATGTTGCGAGTGCCTTGGACATTACACAGATGAACTTTGCAACGATGAAAAAACGTGACAAGATTCCATATGAGGAGCTTTTGAACTTTTGTGCCAAACGCTCTATAGCCATAAACTGGTTGCTTTATGACCAGAGTCCAGAGTCTCTTATAGAAGCGACCAACCAGTTTTATATGGTACGTTACTTTAATGCAGTCAACGCATCTGCTGGAGGAGGCTCTTTTGATGATGAAGGTGAAAACTTTGAGAACCTTGCCATAGAACCACATTTTTTAGCTACTTTAGGTGGAGAGGGTGAACTTAAAAATATAGAGGCCATTAATGTCACAGGAGACTCTATGGAACCTACTTTTTTACATGGTGACATCATATTTTTAAACCGTTCTAAAAATGATATTTCCAGAGGTGGCGTTTTTGCTATACAAACTGAAGATATGCTCTTAGTTAAACGATTACAAAAGCGTATAGATGGTAAAATCGACATTATTTCAGACAACAAAGAATTTTATCTCCCACAAGTAGCTGAACCTGGACAAATTAATGTTTTAGGTAGAGTTGTAGGCCGTTATGGCGGTGTGGAGTAGACTTTTAACCTTACCTTTTAAAGGAGATGCTTTTGCATCCACACTATCGCTATAGAGCCCTTATAAGCTTTTTATTTATCTCTCTCTCACTCTATGCAACAACGACCTCTTCCGGGTCTCACTCTGAAGCACTACTTTCAACAGAGGGGGACAATGTTCCGACGTTAGAGACAAATGCTTCCATCAACCCTTACTGTCGAACTCCTATATATCCGCAATACGTAGAAGACCTTATACATTTTCCACAAGAGATAGAGAACTACGCTGATAAAAATATACAAAATCATAGAAATTATTATGCTATTCAAAAAGCTTTTGCAAAAAATTACTTTTCAGTGTGGAAGCTCAAGCGCCCACCTGAAAAGGTCTATTATGCCAAATGGCCTTTTCGCTCTTATGTTCAAGGCAAAATGTATGGAGAAAACCTTCAGTTACTAGATGAGGCATGGTTTGATAATATAAAGAAAGAGGCCAATTTCGGGCAGTTTGGAAAGGTGAGTCGTTATGGAATGACCTTACACTTTGCTTCTCTTCGCAATTTTCCTACGCACAAACCACTTTTTAGAGACCCAACACATGCAGGGGAGGGTTTTCCTTTTGACTATTTACAAAACAGTGCAGTACATGCCAATGAACCTGTTTTTATATCTCATTACTCCAAAGATGGAGCATGGACCTATGTCTATACCTCTTATGCATCAGGATGGTTACCCACTTATGAGATCGCTTATATTAATAAAAAAGAGCGTAAACGCTGGATGAAGGCAAAACCTGTTTATCTGTTACAAGAGAAGGTTGCTTTAACAGACACTAATGGACATTTTCTCTTCTATTCTCGTGTGGGTATGCGCCTCGCTTTTGTAAAAAACAGAGGTCTCTATACTTATGCAAAGGCTGTGGCTCCAGGTGTATTTAACAAACCAACCTTTGTCACTATAAAGTTTAGACGACAAGATGTCTCTACCAAGCCTCTTCTTCTTAATAAAAAGAACCTTATACGTATTACTAAAGATGTGATGAAAAGTAACTATGGGTGGGGTGGACTTTATGAGGAGCGCGACTGTTCTTCAACACTTAGAGACATCTATGCCCCTTTTGGTATTTGGGTGCCAAGGAACTCACGTCAGCAGTCTCGCGTGGGTAAGGTGATCTCATTAAAAGATATGAATACCACTCAAAAAGAGAAGACCATTAAAAGTGAAGGGATCCCTTTTGAGACCTTTTTACACCGTCATGGCCACATTATGCTCTATCTTGGAACTTACGAAGATAACATTATGATCTTGCATAACATGTGGGGAATTAAAACTGTTAATGAAAACCATGAAGAGGGACGTATTATAGTGGGTAAAGTAGTCATCAGTACACTGGACATTGGTAGTGAACAAGAGGGCTATGACTACAACAGTTCACTCTTGCCAAGTCTTGACAGAATGAATATCTTTACCTATAAGGCACAAAAGAAAAAACGTGTAAAAAGGCACAGACCAAAGAAAAAGGCACTGTAGTGAAATCTATCTTTAAAGTAACAGACCCATTACTTATTAACACTACTTTGGATGAAGCTGAGTATGGTGTTATGGCACTTTGTGTTGAGAACAGACCTTATACCCTCCCTCTTAACTTTGTACGCATGGGTGAAATACTCTACTTTCATGGTGCCAAATCAGGACGAAAGATCAAGATGCTTAAAGCCAACAGCTACGTCTCTTTTAATGTTGTTGTTCCCTTTTCACTTATTGCATCATACTTTAGCACTACAGAAGGTTTGGCCTGTCCTGCAACACACTTTTTTAAATCCATTACTTTAGAGGGCACTATTGCTTTTGTAGATGATTATGATGAAAAAGTCAAAATGCTTACAGCACTTATGGAGAAACTACAGCCTGAAGGAAAATATAGACCACTTGACGAGAGAGCCTACACAACCATGATAAATGCTACTGTAATTTATAAACTGATACCAAGTGAATGCTCTGCAAAGTTCAAGTTTGGGCAACATCTTGATGAAGATCGTTTTGAGATGATCTTAAAACATCTACATGATCGAGGCACAGAGACAGACTTGGCTACACTAAAGATGATGGAAGAGATGCGATAGATGGCAACACCACTGCAACCATATCTTGAGCAAGTAAACCTTTTAGACCCTACCTCTACAAGCCTTGAGCAAATCGAGCATTTGCAACAAAGTCATCTCAGTCGTTATAGCTTTAACAATATCTCAGTGCTACTTGGCGAAACACCAGACCTTGACCTTGAAGCTATTACAGAGAAGGTTGTGAAAACGGGTAGAGGAGGGTACTGTTTCGAGCATAACAAGTTAATGTTTGAACTGCTCAAGCATTATGGTTATAACGTAAAAATGAGTCTTGCAAAAGTCATTAACAATCAAGATGTTCAAGTACCCAGAACCCATCGTGTCAGCATCGTCTCTTATAATGGAGAGAAGTACCTTGTAGACGTTGGTTTTGGCTATATCTGTCCACGTACACCTCTAAAACTATTAGACAAGGCAAATGAAAGTGATCCGTATCAGGCTCTTTCTAATGGTGATGGCAGTTATACCCTTAGTATTAAGACGCCGCGAGGATTTTTTAAACTCTACACCTTTGACTTTGCAGACTATGATGATGCTGACTGTATGATGGGAAACTTCTACTCTGCCAACTATAAAGACGCTGTCTTTACCAACAACCTAGTAGTCTCACGCATAACACAAGAAGTGACATACTCACTAAGAAACCTCTACTTTTATACTATAAATGATGATAATCAAGAGTGTATAGACATTGAAAATGTTCATAGTTTAGAAAGTATCCTGAAAACTCACTTCAATATAGAACTCTCCAAAAATGAACTCGAGAGACTATTTTCTCAAGCAAGTAAGTTTCATACTTAGCTATTTCATCATCAAGAGGACTACTGTCTTTGATAATAGAGATAATATTTACAAAAATATTTCAGGCGAATTGTCGTTCTGCAATTAATATATCACTTTTTTATCACATTATTAAAATATGCTATAATTCCATTGAATATAAAAGGTAGTTTTAGGCTCCCTGATCATAGGAATTTTATGTCATCTATAAAGTTGTTTTTTATCGTTTTTTTATCATTATTTCCATTAACATCTTTTGCACTTGAATCAAATCATGCCCCTATACCGGCCATTATCCCCATCTCATAGCTTAAGGTACATATGGGTGATCCTCATGTTGTTATTGTGGACCTTAGAGATCAAAAGTCTTACCAAAAATCACACATTGAACATGCTGTCAATATTCCTGCTCTTAAAAATCTTTTTGACGAGAAATTCTTTATGCCCAAGCTCGATTATCTCAAAGAACTTTTCAGTGATGCAGGTATCGACAACGAAAGTCTGGTCGTCGCCTATGATGACGGCGACTTTATCTGGGCCGCCCGTTTTTACTGGATCTTGGAGGTCCTTGGACATAACAATGTCGGTATTTTGAAAGTCGGTTACGGCAACTGGAAAAAAGGAGAGCTCCCCATCTCCTCTCTCGCCTATCATCCAGCCAGAAAAGAGTTTGTTCCCCGTGTCGACAACTCCAAAGTACAGACCAAGCTCAGTACACTAATGGGCATCGGTCAAAAGACTATCATTGATGGCAGAAAGAGACCTGCTTATCAAGGTAAAGAGTCTTCTGCCAAACGTTTCGGACATATCCCAACCGCTCAGAACTATGCCTGCACCCAAAATTATCAGGTCACCAAAAATGGCAACAAAATACGTGACTTCAGTGAACTCAAAAAGCTCTACAAAGACCTACCCAAAGATAAAGAGATCATTCTCTATTGTGACGGCGGCGCTGAAGCAGCACTTAACTACATCGTCCTCAAGAAACTCGGCTATAAAGCATCTGTCTATGACGGTTCATGGCTGGAGTGGGGTAATGACAGCAATGTCCCGGTGGAAAACCCTTCAAAAAATAAATAACAAATGAGATCTTTTGAGTAAACAGCGCTATGAGGGGTCGATCAAGAAGAGACTTATCGGGATTATTCTTCTCGTCACCACACTTACAAGTATTTTAGGATATGGAAGTTTTATCTTCTGGTATATGAATGAACAGCGCACTCAGTCTCTTGCTCTTGCCAAAACGGTTGCACTTACACAGAGTCAAAACTTTGCCAAACTTATCTTGCTCAATGATGTCTCTATTGCTGCCGACATTACCGCACAGTTGCGCTCATTCAAGAATCTTGATGCGATTGTCCTCTACAAAAAAGACGGTACACCCATCTATCAGTACAGCGCAGGCAACAAAAGCTTTAAAGTTGACATTCTTGCTGACAGTGCACATAGAAAAGCGTTTCAGCAGAAGAATAAACTTCATCTTTATCTTGATGCCAAGTATCTTGGTACACCTCTAGGATACATACAGGTAGATCTATATGTCAATACTGTTCAGGACATCTTAAAACGTGACGTCAAGTACCTGCTGCTCTTTTACATGGTCCTTATCTTTTTCTCTTTTCTACTGGCGCAGTTCTTTGCCAAAAAATTCACCCAGCCTATTTTAAAGCTTGTCACTTTTCTCGAACGTATCGAGCAGATGGACTCACTTAAAGAGCGTATCAGCAGTCATGAAGATAATGAATTTGGGAAACTCTACGAAGAGATCAACACTATGCTCGAACGTATAGACCAATCCCATCAGGCCAAAAAGATCGCAGCTGTCGCTTTTGAGACACAAAGTGGCATGCTCATCACCGATGCCCAACAGAAGATACTTCAGGTCAATAAAGCCTTTACCAAGATCACTGGATACACCCCTGAAGAGGTTGTAGGAAAAACACCTGCTATCTTGAAATCTGGGATTCAAGAATCAATATTCTATACAGAGATGTATGAATTCCTGAAAAAAAACCATTACTGGAACGGTGAGATCTATAATCGCCATAAAGACGGTACTGTCTTCCCTGAACATCTCACCATTGAGCAGGTTCTTGATGATGATGGCAAGGTCATTTACTATGTCTCCTCTTTTCTCGATTTGACCTTGCAAAAAGAGACCGAAGCCAAACTACAGTACCTCGAGCGATACGATGCCCTTACTGGTCTTGCCAACAAAAAGCTGCTGCTTGAGAGCATTCAAAAACATCTTGACCAAAAAGTCCAAAAAGGGTGGGGTGCACTGATCTGTTTTGATCTTAAAGACTTTAGGATGGTCAACGATGCTTATGGACATAACTGTGGAGACGGTCTGTTAAGAAAAGTCTCGGATCGTATTAAAGAAGAATTTTCTGACAGTGAGCTTATCGGACGACTCGGCTCGGACGAATTTGCGTTGTGGTTCAGTTTTATCGACAATGACATCGAAAAAGCCTCTATACAGAGCAAGATCCTGGCTGAATATCTCATTACCGTCCTCACCCAGCCCTTTGAACTTGCCTCCAGCAGTATTCATGCTATACCATATGTGGGTATTACACTCTACGACTCGGGTGAAAAAAGTGCTGATACCCTGCTCAAAGAGGCGGACGGGGCCCTGCATCTTGCTAAAAAAGAGGACAAACGCTTCTCTTTTTTCGATCAGCGTTCCGAAAAACTGGCTCTGTTGCACATAGATATGTATACCCAATTGCTTACAGCCACCCAAAAGCATCAGCTAGAACTCTACTACCAGCTGCAATACGACCATAAACATAAACCCGTCGGTGCAGAAGCACTGCTACGATGGAACCATCCACAAGAAGGCATGATCTCTCCATTGGAGTTCATTCCTATTGCAGAGAGGACCGGACTCATCATCCCTATCGGCCAATGGGTTTTGGAAGCGGCATGCCAACAGCTTGAGCTATGGCAACAAGACAAAAATAAAGCGTCATGGGTGGTTGCCGTCAACATTAGTATCAAACAGTTCAAGCAGGAGAGTTTCATAGAACATCTCAAAGCATGTATCAAAAGGCATCACATCTCCTATAGCAGTCTCAAACTCGAACTCACAGAGTCCATTCTTATCGAAGATCTTCCCAAGACTGTTGCCAAACTCAAGACACTGCAAGCACTCGGGATTCAGATCTCACTTGATGACTTTGGTACCGGCTACTCCTCTTTGCAGTATCTCAAACAGCTTCCACTCAACCAGATCAAGATCGATCAGTCTTTTGTTAAAAATATGTTTGAAAACAGAAGTGATGTTGCTATCATCAAAAGTATATTACTGATGAGTGAAGCACTCGGTATCGAAGTGATCGTTGAAGGAGTAGAGACCAAAGAACAATATGAATTTTTGATCGAGCTGGGATGCCGGTCATTTCAGGGATATTACCTAGCCTATCCAAAAAAAGTGGACATGCTTGGCTAAACATTCTCTCTATATTTTAGCAAAAGCTAATATGCTCACTCTGCTATATAATGTTTCCCTTTTTTAAGACCAACATAATAAACTTTCTCCTTTCTCTGACATCTGATCGTTTTGTCTCCTATTGTATACACGACAGTAGTATTATGAATTAAAATATCCCTGTTAATCAGAACCATTTGACTTTCAAAACCAAACCAGCTAAACTTTTATCAAACGACCGTTTGGATGGTAAGCATGGCAACAATTAAAACATCAAAAGAAGAGATCTTAAAAAATGCAGTGAGACTTTTTAAAATAAAAGGGTATCACAACACCTCCATGGCAGATATAGCAGCTGAGTGCGGCATCATTAAAGGGAGCCTTTATCATTATTTTAAAAGTAAAGATGAAGTTGGGGTTGAAGGCTTGAAGTATATTCATAATTATTTTGTTGATGAAGTATATTCTATGGCATATAGAGAGGACATCGATGTTCAAGAAAAAATAGAACTTTATGTTCAAAAGATAGATGATTATTTTTTGCATAGTGAAGGTGGGTGTATCTTTGGCAATTTTGCTTTGGAAATTCCTTCTGAGAGTGAAAATTTTAGAGCAGTGATACGTGAAGATTTTGATGCGTGGAGTCACTCTCTGGCATTTATGTTAGAAAGCAGATATACCAAAGAAGAAGCATACGCTTTAGCCAAAGAGTATGTGGCGCTTACACAGGGTTCCATCATGATGATGACGCTGAGAAATGACGCTGTGGACTACCTTAAAGTAGGGCAGAAAATAATTTCATTACTAAAGGATTAAAATGCAAGAACAAAAATTACCCCTACCGCCATTTAGCGAAGAGACCGCTAAACAAAAGGTACGCATGGCGGAAAATGGATGGAACTTAAAAGATCCACAAAAAATATCTATGGCATATTCAGATGACAGCATATGGCGAAACAGAGATTTGTTTTTAAAGGGGCGAGAAGAGATCGTCTCTTTTTTAGAAGCCAAATATGCTAAAGAGTTGGAGTATAGACTTTGTAAAGAGTTATGGGCATTTACAGAAAACAAAATAGCGGTACGTTTTGCCTATGAATGGCATGATCAAGCAGGTCAGTGGTGGCGAAGCTATGGTAATGAAAACTGGGAGTTTGATGAAAATGGATTGATGAAAGTACGTTTTGCAAGTATTAATGATCTGGCTATTAAAAAGAGTGAAAGAAAGTTGGTTTGGGAAGGAAGTATTCGTCCTGATGATTTTTCTGGACTAAGCGAGATGGGACTTTAGGGTGGAAAATATATTTCACCAAGGTCATATACAGGCACGTGATAAGTACAAAACACATGCCAATGCTGATTATTGGTTAAATGCTTTAGATACAAGT
>JALSUN010000124.1 GCA_027061425.1 Helicobacteraceae bacterium | reverse complement strand
TGAGCTTTTCAGACAAGAGACCTTTTGCAAACAAAAAAAGTAAGGCGTGGTTAAAGAGAGAAGAACCATCTCCAGGATCATCGCAAGAGACAGTGGCTACAAGTTCACCTGCTAAGCAGGAGACAACAGCGTGTGACACTGAGGGCATCGACCGACTCTCTTATCTTATCTTGCACAGTGGGAGTGTTGAGGAAGAAGTTTTGTATAATATAGAGATGTGCCGATGTCTCGCTAAGGGTAGCAACGCGATCTTGACAAGAACCTATACCCAGCGCCTGTTGGAACGGGTGGATGCGTACGCGACGCAGGAGTGGAACCCTGCGATAGCACTTGACGCCTATATGGTGTCCGTAGCGTGTCTGCAAAGCCTTGAAGACGCGCAGCCAGAAGAGTTGGAAGCACTCTATGCGAAGATCGCACTGCTTCGACCAAGTCTCGCCAACAGCCTAGAAGGATAAGTAATGGGAAAGAAATTATTTTATTTTAATACATCGATTGATGCGGAATCTAACTATACGTTTGAGGTCGCCTCTTTTGAAAGTTATCAGGAGATAGGGGAACTTTTTCGTTACGAGATCGATCTACTCTCAGAAAAAGAGGTAGATCTTGACAAGATCCTCGAAGCAGATGTCACCTTTCGCTTACATACGGAAGGGAGCGAAAAAGATACCTATGTCCATGGTGTGCTGCAGTCCATAGCCGCCCATCAGAAGCTCGATAACTATATCTATTACAAAGCAGTAATGGTGCCTAAACTGTGGTGGTTGACGCTAGCAGAAAACCAACAAGTCTTTATTAAAAAACCGGTGACAGAGGTGATTGAAAGCATTTTCAAGGACCTCCATCTTACCTCAAATGATTATGCTATTCAGGTAGATGATCCCTATAACACAAAAGAGAGGGAATACATTTGCCAGTATAAAGAGAACCGTTTTGCTTTTATACAGAGATGGATGCATAGAAACGGTATGTATTTTTACTTTGAGTCAGATGATGTTAGATCTAAAGTCATTGTTGCCAATAAAAAAGAGAGTGCGGCCGAGGCGGAAGAGATCGTTTACAAACCGGCTTCCGGTCTGCAAGGCGCAGAGTCCCAAGCCATCTCAAGCATTGTGTATCGTTCGAAAAAAGGACTTGACAGTGTCCATATGAAAGATTATGACTATGAACAACCGAGTAAAGACATCTCAAAAGTTTCAGGTGACACTGAGGCAGGATATACGCAATCCTACCTGTATGGAAATCATCTGAAATCTGGAGATGAGGCTGGGACCTTAAGTGACATTAATTTGCAAAGATATCAATGCTTGGATAAAGAGATGATGGGTGAGTCCAACATCAGATCGCTGAATCCAGGTGCTCTTTTTAAACTCAAAGAGTATTTTACAAAAGCTTTAAATGATAAAGAGTATCTGATGGTCCGCGTCGAGGCGGAAGGTTCTCAAACCAGTTTTTACTCCCATGCCATCCAAAATGCACTCAGTGACGGTAAGAGTACCTACGCATACAAAAATACCTTTATGATGATCCCTGCAGAGACCCAGTATCGTATGCAGCGCAGTGCGCCATGGCCACATATCAGTGGGACACTTTCGGCTTTTGTGGATGCTTCAGGCAGTGGGGAGACGGCGGAGCTTGATAGTCAGGGCCGATACAAGATAAAAATGCCGTTTGATCTTGCAGAGCGGACGGGTGCCAAGGCCTCCGCTTTTGTCAGAATGGCGCAGCCAAGTGGCGGTGACACACAGGGGATGCACTTTCCCTTGCATAAAGATACGGAAGTACTGATCTCCTTTAACCAGGGAGACCCCGACCAGCCGGTGATCATGGGTGCCGTACCTAACCAAGAGACACCAAGTCCGGTCAACGAGGATAATGAAACACAAAACAAGATCGTAACAGCCAGCGGCACCTATATAGAGATGGACGATGCAACATCGAGTGACAAACATCACATCCAGATCGGTATTGATAATCAAAACTATATGCGTATTAATAAAGATACGGGTTCGGACTTTAAAGGTGCAAAAGGTGCAAAAGGTGACAAGGGCGATAAAGGTGAAGAAGCCAAGACTAAAGAGAAATGGTTGGGTCTTAAACATGATATATTTGGTAAATCTATTGGCATACATATGAAATCAGAAGGGAATTCTAATACTCTTATTGAAGGAAATGAATTTAAGGTTGTATGGGGAGGAAGTGAAGATATAACGATAGGATTAAAGGTAGATGTCGCGCTAATAGCGACAAATAAAACAGAACTAGGACTTGTTACCGCTATAGAAGCAGGAGGTATAGTGAAATTGGTTGGGGCGGTAGGAGAAAAGATAATTTCACCGCAAAGCAAGGCTATAAAAAAGTTAGAAAATATCTTCACTGGTGATATACAAACGGTAATACAAAGAAGAACCGAAGCATTAGAAGATCAAATAACTAGTGTAAACAATTTACAGAGAGATACAGAGCGTGAAGTTGCAAGAGTTGGAGAGATAACGAGAACAGTTAATCGGGAAAATGAATCGATTGAAGAGTTGAATCAAACAATAGAGAGACTTCAACGTACAGTAGGGCAACAGAGAGTAGAGGTGGAAGGGTTGTATGATATCAATGCCATCACTATGGATCTAAAGGGGACCACTTCTTTGAACCTCTCTAGTACAGAGGCCTCTTCAATAACACTCACTCCTACTAATATAGCTATGAAGACTCCTGAATTAAGTTTAGAAGCGGTTACTGCTATAAAATTCTCTGCAACCAATACT
>JALSUN010000123.1 GCA_027061425.1 Helicobacteraceae bacterium | reverse complement strand
TCTCTGTCAGCGATAAGCGGTTCAAAGTCAGTAAAGTTGGAGATGTGTGGGAGCTTGATGACACCAACGCTCAAGATGGCATCACCTGTCTCTTGCTGATAGTTCATCAACGACTGTGCATCTTCAAAGCCCAGGTTGAAGGGGCGGTAGGGCACGACACCCAGTACCTTGAGTTTGAACTGCTCCTCTATGATGGAGATGCCCTCATCAAAAAGCGTGATGTCTCCGCGAAACTTGTTGACGATGACACCGATGACATTTTTCTGCAGCGCTTTTGGCAGGAGGTTATAGACACCCCAGATGGAAGCAAAAACACCGCCTCTCTCTATGTCTGCAATGAGGATGATCTTGTTTTCAAAGGTCTCTGCAATGGTGATGTTGGAGAGGTCTTTTTGCATGAGGTTAAGCTCTACAGGGCTTCCGGCACCCTCGGCGATGATGAGCTCAAAACGTTTTTGAAGCCGTCTGAACGCATCGCAAACTACAGGCTTAAGGGTGTCGATGTCTCTGTAGTAGGCGTGGACATCTTTTTCGCCCACAGTTTTTCCGTTGACGATGAGTGCAGCACTGTTTTTCTGTCCTGACTTGAGCAGTACGGGGTTGAAGTCACTCTCGGTCGGAAGCCCTATGGCCTCCGCGGCGAAGTGCTGTGGCTGTGCGATCTCACCGCCATGGTCACAGACCTGGGCATTGTTGGAGACGTTCTGGGCTTTAAAAGGAGCGACCTTGATGCCGCGATGATGGCAGAGATAGGTAAGGGCGAAGGAGAGGGTCGACTTGCCGGCATCTGAACTGGTACCGAAGATACTAAGTGAGTGCATTGAGTGCCTTTTGAAGCAGTTGGAGATCCTGTTTGCTTTTGACAGCAAAGCGTAGATGGTTTTTACTGAGACCTTGGAAGTTGTCACAGTTTCTGACTAAGATTTTTTGTGCATAAAGTGCTTCATAGATCTTTTTAGCATGTTTAGAGTGGGCAAGTATGAAGTTGGCATCACTGTTATAAATCTTGGTGAAGAGAGCACTCTCTTTTAAGATGGTGTGAAGGATCTTGTGTAAGGTCTGCTGTTTTAAGAGACTCTGTGTCTGATGGTATGGTACTTCTAAAAGTCTGGTAAGGTAGGCTGTGTCAAAAGAGGAGAGTGGCCAGGCGGGCTGCAAAAACTGCGCACTGTTTTTCTTATGCGTAAAGATGGCACCTACACGAAGGCCTGCACAGGCATAAAACTTGGTAAAAGAGTGGATAATATAGAGTTTTTTATAAGCTTTTATCTCTGCTTTTAGAGAGGGTTTGTTGGTAAACTCTAAAAAGGACTCATCGATGATGATGGTACATTTTTTCTGTTTCCATAAGGCAAACAGATCTTCCAAATCATAATATCTGCCATCAGGAGTAGAAGGGTTGACAAAAACGACAGTAGCACCTTTTTTGGGTAGGGGCATCTCTCTTTTGAGACGATTAATAGTATGGGTGTTTTGACTAAAGTGTTCGGAAGCTTTGACATACTCTCCGTAAAGTGGGACATAAAGATAGGTATGTTTGGGGGAGAGTACTCTAAAGAGTTCAAAAATCGCACTTGAAGCTCCATTGAAAAGGGTGATCTGGGACTTTTTAAGCGCATACTTTTTGGCAATACTCTTTTTGAGATCTCTGTAGTGGGGGTCTCCATAACGCTCTATCAGTGTTTCACTTAGCGGCAGGGCGACAGTAGGAACAACCGTGTTGATGTTAGCTGAAAAGTCTATGATCTCTTCGGGTCTGCACTGGAGTTTTTTGGCCATGGTATAGATGTCACCACCATGTTTAAACTTTTTCATGAGCGCACCCTTTTGAGTCGACGTATCTTTTTTTGCAAAGCCTGTTGAGAGTGTGTACTCTGTTGAGAGAGCAGTCGCTTGAGTGTGTAAAAATCTGCACCTGTCTGCATCATCTCAAGCAGAGAGGTCAAGGTGGTTTTTTGAGGAGAGGTACGGTTATAACACCGTCTTAATACCTGAAGTTTTGGTAGGGTCTCTATACAGGCCATCGCGCAAACGCCCAAGTCAAAACTGAAGTTGCCGTCATCTGCATCTATAAAATCTATGAGACCCACACTATGACCATTGAAAAGCAGATTGTCAAGAAAAATATCTCCATGGATGATACCGTGGTGTTCTAGCTTGATATTTTGAAGATAAGAGAGCTTTTTGTAGTGATAAAAGGCACTTTTTTTGAGTTGGCATAGCTCCTGTTTTATCTTTAGAGGGTCAAAAAGGGGTTGTCCCCTTTTTTGGTGGCGGGTAGAGATATGTATTGTCGCCATAGCTTTGGCAAGGTTTTGTGTTTGAAGGTAGGTGAGTGTTGATGGGGTCTCTCCTGGCAGTTTTGTATAGAGGTACCAAGGAGAAGCGGATGCCAGTAAATCGGGGACTGATAGATGTGAAGCCTGTAGCTGTTTGAGCAGGTCATGTTGTCTGTTGATCTGTAGTGGTGTAGCCTCTTCAAACTTTTTGAGGATATAACTCTGTTTCGTGCCATAAACACTATAGGTGGTGTCGATAATACCATCAGTGCTGGGCTTGATCTTGATGAACTTGAAAGAGGGAAAAAGGGTGTTTGCCTCTGTCAGTGACAGTGTGGTTTTAACACCCATTTAAAGTGCACACTGCTTCATGGCCTCTTTCCAATCTTCGTGATAGTGTTTTTTGACATAGCTTACATGATGGGGCACACTACATCCTGAACAGTCCTGATGGATAGCATCACCATAAACACCTTGCCTGCCATCTTTGGAGTCGATGTC
>JALSUN010000122.1 GCA_027061425.1 Helicobacteraceae bacterium | reverse complement strand
TTTCCCTCTCCTTTAGCCATATAGAGGGCTTTGTCCGCAAGGGCAAACACCTCTTGTATATTTGAATCAGACTGCACCACTGTCGCACCAAAACTGCATGTTATATACGGCAGTCCATCATCATTCTCTTTTTCGATCTTCTTTCTAATGGTTTCGAGTCTGTTATAGGCATTTTGCAAATCAATAGGATAATAGACGATAACAAACTCTTCTCCGCCCCATCTGGCTAAAAGATCATTTGCTCTTATATTATACATTAGAAACTCTGATACTCTTTTTAAAACCTTATCGCCAACCTCATGCCCATAGGTATCGTTGACCTTTTTAAAGTCATCTATATCCATAATACAGAAGACCGCACTGTTATGATTTCTGACAATCTGCTTTATTATACTCTGGAACTTATATTCAAAATCATAACGGTTCGAAAGGTGGGTCAAGGCATCGGTTGTTGCCTGTAGATAAAGACGCTCTTTCTCTTTTTTATGAAGTGTAATATCATTAAAGATAACCATATAGCCATTGCTCTCTTCCATGATCGGATAAAACTTGATTTCGAAGTGTGCACTGTTCCCACGGCTGTCCTCAATGTTTAATTCTGTAGGAAAAGGTCCACCCTCTTCCAATATTTTTTGCAAGGACTTCTTATCAGCAAGACCAAGCACATCATATAATTTTCGCTTATCCTCAAACTCTTCCAAGTCAGAAAAGCCGCAATAATTCAGACAGCTACGGTTGGCATAAGTGATCTTTGCATTTTTTATAACAATGATCATCTCATCTTGGAGATCAAAGATCTTCTCAAGCAGACCATACTGAATATTCAGTTTGCGAGTACGTTCTTCAACTTTTTTCTCAAGATTGGCAGTATAATCCTGCAAATCTTGATCTTGTTTGTAAATCGACTCCCGCATACTTTCCAAGTTTTGAGCCAGAGTCTCAAACTCATCTCCAGTCCCGATCTCAATTTTTGTGCTATAGTCTCCCTGCTTGATCTGCTGCGTATAATAAATGAACTTTGTCAGTAAGTTATGAATCTTGTTACTAAGGTACGTCGCAATGATACTGCTAAATATCAACGCGATCAAAAAAAACATAACGATCTTGAAGAATGTCTGATTGAAGACAGTGTATAGACCTCTGTCCTTCATACCTACCATCAAAATAAAAGGAGTAGAGGTCTCATCCCTACCTATAGAGCTGAATGAGGCATAATAACCTTCACCTTCGATCTTCATATTAAGATTTTGTGTAGGGTGCTCGCAAAGCCATTGTCTCTGCTCTTTTGAAGGTGGGATCTTCTTTAAAAGCCTCTCATTCTTGTCAAATGTCGATGAGATGACTTTACTGCCATAGAGTAGTGCAAAATCTATAGAAGCATCACAGGAGAGTCTCTGCAAGAAGTGCGTGTCCATCGCTTTTGTGACAATAGCAACAGCTTCCAAATCCCCCTCTTCGAAAAGAGGCATAGCCGAGTAATAGTAGATCGTACCATTTTGATAAAGCAGTGCACTTTTTTCTCTTCTCAAGGCAATACTCTCTTTAACAAAGCTTTTGGACATAAGCTCTGTTGCAGATATCGGCAGCACGGAACTCTCTCCCAGTAATCGTCCCGCTTTGTCTAAGATCAGGATCTGATCACAATCAAGTATCTGACGTTCTTCTTTGAGAAACACGTTTATTCCACTGGTATTATGTTCTTGAAGCAGATGCAACATGTGTAGATTTGAAACAAGTATTTGTGAATGATCAGCTTCACGTTGTATCGTTATGTCAAAAAAATTCTGACTCAGGTTGCGTTCTTGATCCAACTCATGAAGTAAAGAGATCTTTGAAACTTCATTATTTGAATACGATATATACAGTACCATCACTACTACCAAAAAGGTGTTGGTACCTACCATCATCATAATAAGTTTATTACGGATTGATCTTAAAACTTGATTCATAAAAATACCCAGATTAATTAGATTTATACATAATATCTTATGCAAACATCATTGATTATAATACTTTAGGTATAGCGAAGTATGTCAGAATTGGCCTACATCATCAGACGAAGCTGTTATTAAAGATTAGGAGATGATATCGTTTTGAAGGGCGAAGTGGATCAGCTGGTTGCTGTTTTCGAGAGAGAGTTTGTCCAGAATACGTCTACGGTAGGTCGAAACAGTCTTAGGACTCAAGGAGAGCTTTTCGGAGATCTCTTTATAGCTCAGACCTGAGGCGATCATAGAGAGGACTTCATATTCTCTCTTTGAAAGCAGTTCAGAGGGGCTTTTCTCCTCTTTGTCCAAGGACTCCCCATACAGCAGTGTCTCATTGACTGCCTCAGAGAGGTAAGTCTTTCCTGAGGCCACCGTGTTGATGGCATCGATCAACTCCTCTGAGATCACTTTTTTGTTCAGATAACCCAGGGCTCCGGCTTTTATAGACTGCAGTGCATACATCTCCTCGGGGTACATACTCAAAACAAGAATGGAGATATTCTGATACATATCATTGATCTCTTTAACTGACTGCAGACCATTTTTGTCTCCCATGTTCAGATCCAAAAGCAGAAGATCACAAGGCGTTTTTTCCAGTACTTCAAGTAACATGGCAAAAGAAGAGGCTTCCTCAATGACCGACATATGCGGTTGCTGCTCAATGAGAAACCTCAAGCCGCTTCTGACAATACCATGATCATCTGCTAAAATGACCTTAAGTTCTTTCTCTTGGAGCATCTTTTTTGCCTTTAATGCGTAATCTATAATTATTTTGATTATACATCATCAAAGAATCATTTTTTCTTTAATTGCTC
>JALSUN010000121.1 GCA_027061425.1 Helicobacteraceae bacterium | reverse complement strand
GCACTTTTCTCCTGACAGCTTGGACAGAGACCATTAAGGACCACGGTCGAATGGTTGAGTCTATAACCACTTTCATTTTCAGCAGAATCGATAAGCTCTCCTATACATTGTTTCATATCTATTACAGAACCACAACTGTCACAAGCCAGGTGGATGTGGGGTTCTTTACTGATCTCATACTGAAGCTTATGGTTGGGGACTTTGATAGCCTCGAGGATCTTCAGCTCATACATCTGGTTGACATTTTTGTAGACAGTAGCTAGTGAGATAGAGGGAAAACTCATACGGAGTATCTCGTAGAGATGGTCGACATCGATGTGACCTGCGGCTTCTATCTCTTCCAAGATAGCCATTCTTTGTGGTGTCACTTTGAGCGCATGGGCTTTTAATTGTTCTATGTAATTCATGATGACATTATAACAGAGTAACTATAAAAATAATAATAACTAAATAATAAAAATTATTATTTAAGTTTAATTACTTTATACTTTCATCAACAAACAAAAAAAGGACGAAAAATGAAATATTTACTGTTATCAGTAGCTATGGGTGCCACGGTGATGGCATCACCGTTGGCCAAGCAGGCAAAAGATGCTGGTCTTGTAGCGATACCCGCAAAACATGCAGAAGTGATGAAGCTGGTGGACAACCCTAAAAACCATCTGACCCCGGAGAAAATAGAGCTGGGTAAAAAACTCTATTTTGATCCACGTCTTTCAAAAAGCGGTTTGATCAGTTGTAACTTCTGTCATAACCTTGGAGAAGGTGGAGATGATGGTGTAAGTGCTGCCATCGGTCATGGCTGGACAGCCAACCCACACCATTTGAACTCTCCTACTGTTTACAATGCAGTTTTTGCAGAGAAGCAGTTTTGGGATGGACGCAGCCCAGACCTCGAAGATCAGGCTAAAGGACCAACACTGGCACCACCTGAGATGGCCGCGACTAAAGAACATATTTCTAAAGTCGTCAACTCTATGCCTGAGTATGTAGCAGAGTTCAAAAAAGCGTATGGAAAAAATGTTAAGATCGATTTTAACTCTATTACCGACACTATCGGTCTTTTCGAACGTACTTTGGTAACACCATCACGTTTTGATGACTATCTGAACGGCGATGAAAAAGCGTTAAGCAGTGCTGAAAAAGAGGGTCTGAAAACTTTTATCAATACAGGTTGTACCTCTTGTCATAACGGCATAGCAGTCGGTGGCGGTATGCAAGGTTTTGCACTGATCGCACCGTACAAATATGCCAAAGTGGGTGACTTTAAAGGTGACAAAAACAATATGGTCAAGACACCAACACTTCGTAACATCACGGAGACAGCGCCATACTTTCATAATGGTGCTATTTGGAGTCTAAAAGAGGCGATCCAAGAGATGGGACGTATTCAGCTTGGTGTGAATGTCTCTGACAAAGATGCGGCTTCCATAGAGACATTCTTGAAAGCATTGGAAGGTCGTAAACCAAAAGTGGATTACCCAATGCTTCCGGCATCAACAGACAAAACACCACGTCCTAATGTAAAGTAATAATAAAAGAGCTTTTTAGAAAAAGCTCTTTTAGCCACAAAATCTACATATATTTTTAGCATACTTCTTTTATAAGGAGATATGTATGAAAATAGGTTCGAAAGATCATCAAAAACTTTTAGAAATCCTTGAACGTTATCCTGATATTACGGTATCGCAAGCGGCACTTTATATAAAGTGCCGCTCTAATAAAGGTGCCTTAGTGACAGATGAGTCCAGGAAAGAGCTCTTGAGCCTGCGTACAATAGCTGCGCGGTATTTGAACAAGCTTGGGCTTTTTGGTGGGATCTAGCCAAGAGATGATGTCTTTTAGATCACGCTCTTTCATGGCACTACACCCTGCAGTCGGTGCGTTGTCCGCTTTCTGGATGTGAAAAAAGATACATGAACCAGCCCCTCTCTCTCTTTCAACATTGTGGGCAACTATGAGACCTATTTTGTAAAGATCATCTTGACGGTGCATCCACTCAAAACTTTTAGGAGGATGGGAGCTGTTATGTTCGATGAAGGTGTTGTAGCTTGACGCGGTGACATCATCAACACAAATGAGGGATGGTTTGGCCTGGATATAGGGCATTTTAGTGTGAAGGGCAGGGGCATAACCAAAAGCTTCTGTGATTTTAAAGATTCCAGCAGGTGCTTTACCATCGCCTTCTCTTTTATGTGGTTCATGAGACTGTGTGGTAAATCCTTCTAGCCCAAGACCCCAAGCCAAACCACTGCGACCAAGGTTTACAGTGATAGGTTTAGAAACAGGTAGATATGTTTTGTTGGTACGTTCGTAACGTGTGAGTTGGCCATGCGTATCGTTGAAATCCTGGCTGAGTACCAAGATAAGTTGCTCATTTGCACCAAGAAATGAGGTGCTTAAAAAAAGTAGGCTAAAAAGTTTTGTTATTTGTTTCATCTGTGGTACACTTACTTGAGTTTAAGATATCTCTAGCTCTTAAAAGTCATTATATGACAAAGCATCAGGATATCTGTTTAATGAATTATAACCAATTACACGATTTGTATTACCTCTAAAGAAGGATATGCTGTATGAATATTAAAATCAGAAAAGCAACAGAGAAAGATGCCCCCCTTTTAGCAGCCGCAATGATAGAGAGCTCACGCTCAGGCAAAGGCAAAGGTCTCTTTGATGTAGTCTTTAACACTAACGATACAAAAGTGTTACAAGCACGTTTAGAAAAACTCACTACTACTCAAACTAAAAGTTACTGTCATTATACAAACTTCTTAATTGCAGATGTTGATGGTAGTTATGCCGGTACCCTGTGTGGTTATGAACCGAGACTCTCAACGCATGAGATTTTCACTAAAGCTATGGCTGAATTAGGCTGTGATGGCAGTTACGAACAGCGTTTGGCCTCTTATCGTCTGGTCGAACCTCAGTTTGATAAAAAGACTTTTTTACTCGATTTTATGAGTGTTCATACAGATTATCATGAGTTCTCCATCTTAAAAGAGTTGGTACAAAAGTCTCTTTTAACTGCCCGTTTAAAAGGGTACCGCATGGTGCAGACTATGATAGAAATAGGTTCTGTTGAGGTTCTCATAGTGTATAAAAAACTTGGTTTTGAAGTAATAGATGAACGTCGTAGTGCTCAATATGAAGAAGAGTATGGACGACCGGGTATCGTGCGTCTACAAATACATCTTTAGGAGCCTGCTATAGAGTACGGTGTTCTCTCTCTCATAGCTCCCATAATAGCCATTATTTTGGCGTTAGTGACCAAAAAAGTACTTCCCTCACTTATCGGAGGCATTTTAGCCGGTGAGTTTGTCATCAATCATTATGACATTGTCTTAACCCTCCACAGTCTCGTTGACCTTACGGTACTCCTCTTTACCACCACATGGATCTTAAAGACTTTTGGATTTATGTTACTGATGGGAGCGGTGATGTACCTGATGGAACGTTCTGGTGGTGTTACTGGATTTGTTTACATGCTCACACACAGACTTTCTCTTGTAAAGTCTGAACGCGCTGCCTTGGTACTTGTTTACATCATAGGTATTATCATCTTTATAGAGACCAGTATTACGGTGTTGATCGCAGGTGCGGTAGGTAGACCGTTATGTGATGCTCACAACATCTCTCGAGCGAAACTGGCTTATGTCTGTGATTCTACCTCTGCCCCGGTAGGCTCTCTACTAATGTTTAACGGGTATGGGGCACTGATGTTAGGCCTCATCACAGCGCAAATGGAACTGGGGTATATGTCGGGTGAAAGTGTAAGTTGGCTCATGAGTGCTGTTGCTCTTAACTTTTATGCGCTCTTGGCTTTAGCAGTGACTTTTGTGGTCATATGGTACAAAATAGACATTGGTGCGATGAAGCATGCCCTTGTCAAACATGAACATACTATTTTAGAAGAGGGAGGCCACCCCTTATATATGATAGTGCCTATTGTTTTAATGATAGGGGGTGTTTTTCTTTTTCTTTATCTTACAGGTGAGGGTAATATTTTAAAAGGGAGTGGTTCAAGTGCTATCTTTTACACGATGATTATGACACTAGGACTGATGGGACTCTATTTTACTGTTAAAAGGGTGATGCCTGCTAAAACGGTGGTGCTAGAGAGTTTTAAAGGGATACGCTCTATGGTAGGGGTGACCTCTATCTTACTCTTTGCCTTTGCCATTGGCGAGGTGACCAGTATGATGGAGA
Organism: Helicobacteraceae bacterium; assembly: GCA_027061425.1. Taxonomy (GTDB): domain Bacteria; phylum Campylobacterota; class Campylobacteria; order Campylobacterales; family Sulfurimonadaceae; genus Sulfonitrofixus. The sequence continues at coordinate 5,475 of JALSUN010000121.1, read as the reverse complement.
CAGGACGTTATCTGGCGTTGTATGCCAACAGTGTACTCTCTCCTATGTGGCTTGCTGCTGTAGTCTTTTTATTAGCCGCAGTGATCTCTTTCTCCACGGGTACAAGCTGGGGCACTTTTAGTATTATGGTTCCCATCGCCATTCCTTTGGCCGTGGCCATGGATGCTGATATAGCTTTAGTCTTGGGTGCGGTGATCTCTGGGGGTGTTTTTGGAGACCACTGCTCTCCTATATCTGACACTACCATCATCTCATCAATGGCATCAGGGTGTGATCATATAGAACATGTAAAAACACAACTGCCTTATGCCCTTTTTTCAGGTTTTCTAGCCTTCTCTCTTTTTGTATTGTTTGGTTTTATTAACGGCTAATTTAAAGATTTAAACACCTAAAACAGGGGGATTTCTAGAGATATTCAAAAATCTTAGGATTAACTGCATTTCTTTACTTTCAATTTATGGATAGAAAGAGTATAATTACGCCATAAATTTTACAGCAATGTGAAGATACTTTAAGCGAAAACAAACAAAGCGAAGATTACAATTTTGTAATACTTGTTCCAAGAAGGTACTAAAACGATGAACACAGCAGAGATTGAAAAATTAGGCATCCAGAACGTTGGTAAGCTTTTTTACAACTTAAGTTATGATGACCTCATTAAACATGAACTAGACAATGGTGAGTGTGCTTTGGCTGACAATGGTGCAACCATGGTCGACACTGGTATCTTTACCGGACGTAGTCCAAAAGATAAATATTTTGTAGACCAAGAACCTTCGAACAAATTTATAGGTTGGGGTGCGGTTAACCAAAAGATCTCTCATGAGAACTATGAAGAGCTTTATAATATAGCGACTTCTAAACTTTCAGGTCAAGACCTTTATGTTATGGACCTTTTTACAGGTTCTTCTCCAACGAGTAAGCGTAATGTACGTTTTATCTCTGAGATAGCTTGGCAGGCACATTTTGTAAAAAATATGTTTATCCGTCCAAAAGCGGATGAGTTAGAAGGTTTCTCTCCTGACTTTACCGTGATCAATGCCTGTAAAGCAACCAACGATCGTTATGAAGAGATGGGCCTTAACTCAGAAGTCTTTGTTATTTTCAATGTTGAAGAAAACGTAGCAGTTATCGGTGGTACATGGTACGGTGGTGAGATGAAGAAGGGTATCTTCTCTATGATGAACTACTGGTTACCACTAGAAGGCAAGATGTCTATGCACTGTTCTGCAAATGTCGGAAAAGATGGTGACACAGCACTATTCTTCGGTCTTAGCGGTACAGGTAAGACAACACTTTCTACAGATCCACATCGTGCCTTGATCGGTGACGACGAGCATGGTTGGGATGATGATGGTGTCTTCAACTTCGAGGGTGGTTGTTATGCTAAGGTGATCAACCTTGATCATAAAAGTGAACCAGAGATCCATGCTGCGATTCGCAGAAATGCACTTTTGGAAAATGTTGTTTATGATGAAGATGGTATCGTTGACTATACAGATGGTTCTAAAACAGAGAACACACGTGTATCGTATCCTATCGAGCATATCGAAAATCACCAGGCCCGTCTTATGGCGGGTCATCCAGAAAAGATCATCTTCTTGACAGCAGATGCTTTTGGGATCTTGCCTCCGGTCTCTAAACTCTCTAAAGAACAAGCAATGTATTACTTCTTAAGTGGTTACACAGCTAAAGTTGCAGGTACTGAACGTGGTATTACTGAGCCAGTAGCGACATTCTCTGCATGTTTCGGAGAGGCATTCTTGCCATTGCACCCAACTGTTTATGCAAAACTACTGGGTGAAAAGATCGACAAGCACAACGTTGAAGTTTACTTAGTAAACACAGGTTGGACAGGTGGTTCTTATGGTGTGGGTAAACGTATGAGCATTAAAGACACCCGTGCTTGTATCAATGCAATTTTAGATGGCAGCATTAACAAGTCAGAATTTGACACGACAAAGACCTTCCGTCTTAAGGTACCTAAGACTCTTGGGGACATTAAACCTGCACTTCTTAACCCTCGTAATGCTTGGGCCGACAAGGCTGAATTTGATGCTAAACGTGATGAGTTGGCGGGGATGTTTATTAAGAATTTTAAGAAGTATATGACAGAAGACAGCGAGTTTGATTACTCCCAAGCAGGCCCCTCAATCGACTAAAAGTTCCAGCTTCGGCGCATCTTGCACTGAAGTTCACCTCTCAACGCACAGTAAGTGCGCCTTCGGGTTCACTTCAGCACAATCTACACCAAATCTGAAACTTTTATATATACAAGTTTTTTAGAATCTTGAACTTTTATAAGAGACGCTTTGCTCTCTTAATGTTACACAATATAATGGATTTTTATGGAAGATATGCTCTCTAATTTGGTGACCTATGGGTATATAGGTCTCTTTTTGTACTCTCTTGGGGGTGGTTTTGTGGCTTTGATGGCTGCGGCTGTTTTGGCTTCTCAAGGTAAGATGGATTTGGGCATTGTGATGGCGGTAGCTTTTGTGGCCAACTTTGTGGGTGATACACTTCTCTTTTATATGGCACGTTATCACAAGGGTGAGATGATGACGTACTTAAAACAGCATCGTCGTAAGCTGGCACTTTCACATATCTTGATGAAACGTCATGGGGTTTGGGTGATCTATATGCAAAAGTTTGTGTATGGTATAAAGACACTGATCCCTTTAGCTATAGGTATTACGAAGTTTGAGTTTACGAAATTTACCATTCACAACTTCATAGCAGCGATCGTTTGGGTACTGGTGGTTGGTTTTGGCAGTTATATGGCGGGTAATGCGATTACGGCAATGTATAATGTTGTAGCAGACAAACCTTACTTGGCACCTATTATCCTCTTGTCTTTTGCAGGTGCGATTTGGTTTTATATGAGTTGGGCAACGAAAAAGCGATAAGGAATGAAGATGCAAGAGATATTAAACAGAGTAGATTGGGAGAAGTCAGAACTTCTACCCGTTATTGTGCAAGATGAGACCACTAACGAAGTCCTGATGATGGCCTATATGAATCAAGAAGCTTTACAACTTTCACTTGAGACCAAGTTGGCACACTACTTTTCACGTACTAAGCAGCGTATCTGGAAAAAGGGTGAAAGCTCTCACCACCTCCAGCACATCTCCTCTTTTATGATAGATTGTGATAACGATACCTTACTTCTTAAAGTCAAGCAAGATGGCGTGGCCTGTCACACGGGGCGTAAGTCATGTTTCTTTACAGAGTTGGACTCTGGTGATGTGATCATAGAAAAAAGTGTAGAGACAGATGCGATGTACGGCGTTATAGACACGCTCTACCACACCATCTTGGATCGTAAAAGTGCAGACCCTGAAACGTCTTGGACTGCAAAGTTACTCTCTAAGGGCGACAATGACATCTTGAAAAAGGTGGTAGAAGAGGCGGGTGAATTTAGTTTTGCAGTTAAAGACAAAGATGAAAAAGAGATCATCTACGAATGTGCAGACTTGACCTACCATGTCTTAGTGGCACTCGGTCACATGAACATCTCACCTGACCGTGTCAAGCAAGAACTCGCCCGTCGTTTTGGCATGAGTGGTATCACAGAGAAGGCCTCTCGAAAAAAGTAGATTTAAATTATTTTGCAGGGAGTAACAATGTTGGAAAATTGTTCATTACTTAAAGGTAATGATATCTTTAAGAACAGCTATTTTAAAGAACATGCAAAAGAGTTGGTAGATCTGGCCGAAAATGGACAACATCCACGGGCACTGTTTATAGGGTGTGCAGACTCCCGAGTCGTTCCTGACCTTATTTTGGATACCAAACCCGGGGACTTGTTCGTTATCAGAAATGTCGGAAACTTTGTTGCACCATATAAGCCGGATGAGGATTTTCATGCGACGGCATCAGGTATCGAGTATGCGACCTCGGTATTAAAGGTGACAGAGATCATTATCTGCGGGCATACCCATTGTGGTGCGATAGAAGCGCTCTATGAAGATGTCAGCACACCTACTTTAGTGCACACCAAAAAGTGGCTCTCTTTGGGCGAGAAGGCAAAAACTCTTGCTATGACCGTTCTGGGAAAAGATGCGGAGCAAGAGAAACTGCTGCGCTTGACTGAACAACTTTCAGTGATCACTCAGATAGAAAATCTGCTGACGTATCCAAGTGTAAGAGAGAAGGTCGATTCGGGTGAGATCAACATCCATGGTTGGATGTATGAGATCGATACCGGAAATATTGAATATTACGATCCGGATGATTCTATCTTCAAAGCGTTACATGGACCAAAAGAGGATTGCTGACGCTTGGGAGAATAGATGAAAACATGCACTCCTAGATTGCTCTAAAGTTTAAAACTGGGTGTGTTGATCATATGTTTGGAGAAGACCTCAAGATAGCGCCAGAAGGAGAGGATGTTCTCTTCAGAGACCCCTTCCTCAGCTAAAGGCTCCAAGACTTGAGCATAAAGCTCTAACCAGACAACACGCGCTTCAGCTGTAATAGCAAAAGGCGCATGCCGTTTTCCCATCATAGGAGCACCACGAGAGGCGTTAAAGTAAGCAGGTCCTCCACAGATCTGGATCATAAAGTCTGCGGCATGTTTTTTTGCTGCGGCAAACTCTTCTGGGTCGTCAATGGGAAAGAGCCCTTTGATACTGCTCTCTTTAAGCAGTTCATAGTGTTGAGAGACCATCTCTCTAAAACGTGCCTCACCTATCTGGGGAAAAAATGCAGGAAATGCTTTTGTAACGGGGGGCTTGTCTCCAAGCATGGCAGGTGTAATGGTTAAGTTCATAGAGTGTCCTTTTAATTTGTGAAAGTTTAGACTGCGCTTAGTAAAAACGGTGTTAAAAAAAAGATGTAACTATTAAATGGTAGAATACCAACAACAAAAAGTGAGGTGGCACGATGAAAGCAAAAATATTTTATGGTTCTAGTGAAGCAGAGACAGAGAGTCGCAGTGAGCGTTTAAGTCCTTTTGATGGTAGTGTGGTCTCTACGGCACCTGTATGTGGTGTGAGTGAGACTCAAAAAGCGTTAGCCATCGCTAAAGCTGCAGCTCCAGAAGCTAAAGCATCAACCCTTTCTCAACGCTGTTCATGGCTCTTAGATGTTGCACAAACCCTACGCGACAACCGTGAAGATATGGCACTAACCATTACCAAAGAGGTGGGTAAACCTATCGCTTTTGCTCGTGTGGAGGTAGACCGCTGTATTGAGACAGTGACACTTTCAGCAGAGACTATGCGTACGATGCATGGTGAGACCATCAATACAGATGCCATGGCAAGTGGTAAAAAGACCATGGCTTTTTTTCGTCGTGAACCGGTAGGTGTTGTCGCCGCGATTACCCCTTTTAACTTTCCTTTAAACCTTGTGGCCCATAAACTGGCACCTGCACTTGTGGCCGGAAATACAGTCGTTTTAAAACCCACACCTGAAGCACCGATGACGGCTTATAAGTTTGCCAAATATTTTATAGAGAGCCCTTACGCG
>JALSUN010000120.1 GCA_027061425.1 Helicobacteraceae bacterium | reverse complement strand
CCGCAGGACAACTGCCGCGCCGCTGTAGGGTACACTTGGGGAGACCAGCCTAATTTTCCGTGGGCATCTTATAACGGGTACACTGACAAGGTCATCTTTACCTGGGATGATGTTGTCATAAGCCTGAACACCGATGGTAGTGTCCATGACTATGCCAATGCCTATCGTGTTTATTATCAAATAGACGGTAGCAACCAATGGACGGGTCCATATGATATACAAAACCCATTTACATACAATAATGCCCAATATCAGGCATTCACGATAACAAATCTTAACTCTGACACAAAAGTACAGTTAAAAGTACAAACATATTATCAATACGACCTAAATAATAACGGACTACAATATATATACAGTGACCCAATCTTCATCACAGGAAAGACAGCCACCGCTCCAAGTGGTACAACAGGCTCCAATCAACTTGGACTACCTCCTTTAACAGCCGCTTCTCCTTATTATCCTAATAAGATTGTCGTAAAGTGGACACATACAAGTGGTGCCGCGTATTATAAGCTCTATTATAAAGTCGTTACAGGTGCTTGCCCGATAGACAGTGTCAATCCACTTAATGACGGATACAGCCTTTTACAACCAAATCCATTAGGTAACACACATACGGATTGGGTTAGCTGGCAAGAACGATGCTATCGTACTCAGGCATGTACTGCTAATAATGAATGTGGTGCGGTGGGACCTCACGACAAAGGTAATTCAACAGGGAATTAACAACTGAACTGGAGCTGTCCGAAAGGACACTCTATACCAAGATATATATGGCGTATGTATATATCATTGGTCAATATATCTAAAGATGTACGTTTTTTAATGCGTACAGAACTGCTTGTTTCGCGCTACAAGCGAGGCTATACGTACTTTTTCACCACTATTATTAACATCATCACGTTCTTCATAGTAAACAATATCAAGACTTATAAAGGCATGTAAAAGCTCATTGGCTCTCAAAACAAAGTCTAAGTTCGAAGGTTGGTGATATCCTTCACCGGCAGTGGCAATAAAGGTCTCAAAGATCAACACGCCACCCTCACTTAATGCCTCTTTGATCAATGGAAAATGACGGCGATCAAGATAGTTGCAGTTGACGATAAGATCATAACTCTCTTGCTCAAAAGTATAAGCGTCCAAGTCTGCTTCTATCTTGTTGATCGTGGCCATCTCTTTGATCTTAGAGAGCGCAACATCAGAATAGTCCACCGCGTCAACCACAAAGCCTTTGTCCGCTAAAAAGTGGGTGTTACGCCCTACTCCTGCCGCGATGTCTAAAGCTCTGCCCACCTTGGCACGCTCAGCATACTTTTTAACGATCTCTGAGACCTCTGTCGAAATCGGTCTGTCAACATGTCTATGGTTCCAGCGTTCTTTATCAGTAATCATTTTTATCCCTTAATTGTTTAAAAAGATTGTAACAGAAGATATCTAACCAATGTTATTATGACGCTATTAATGTCTCTGCATATTTTTTCTGTGGGAGTATTGGTATAAGGCTCCTAAGATCTCCATAGAGAGTAACATGTACTTTACACTGCTTTCAAGTGTAGAGAAGTCGTCTGGTTTAAACCCTTTTACAAACTGCTGTGGCAGCTCAAAACAGTGTTCAGATGTCTCAATGTTTAGGTAAGCTCTACTATCAATGATACTGACACTTAAGGTACCGTGAGAGATCTCCTGTTGGGCATGAGAGAGTATGGCTCTTAGTTTAGGATCTAAAAATGCCTGACTCTTTTCAACGCTAGAACTGTACACCAGAAACTCGTTACTAAAGTTCTGAGCAGTTCCAATCTCTACTTTCTTCAACCACTCTAACCATGTGGCATCAAAATCATCTTCATAATTAGGTAGAAGTAGTGTGGTTCCCTTATGTTCACACTCTAAGTCTATATAAGCAAAAAGCCCCCTGATCCCTTTAGCCTCACTCTCTCTTGTACGTTTCACATCAATAGCACAACAACAGATGGTGTAATCCTCCTCTTTTAATTGAACTAGTGAAGATGCACTGTATGATTTGTAAGGTAAACCTTGTGCAAAATGTGATGCTTTGAAGTCATCTTCAGAGAGACCTTTCTCATAACTATAATGCAGTTTTCTATCCATTGTTGTCACAAGAGGCTCAACAACTAAAGATTGATAAAGGGTCAACATCTCTCTTCTTTTAATAATAAAAAAATAGATTAGGGGAACAAGCAGTATAAAAAAGAGGACGTTTATAAAAAGCATGCCAAAAAGTGTAAAAACAATAACACCTGCAACTGCTTTTAAAAGTGTCAGCTGTGCTTTTAGTGCTCCAAGGTTAGGAACGATATTGCGATCAAAATAGACTTGAGCATCGGAGAGTGTTTTCAATGTACATCCTTAACTTAAAAAAACATCCTTGATTATATCAGAACATTTTCCAGAAAGGCTTTTAAAATTAACTGTTTTTAGAAAAGACAAGAAGTGCTTTGTCATCCTTGTCATAAAGTGAGATCTTCTCATGCTTAATAAGTTTCAAAGCACGTTTTTTACGAAAAAATGAGAGCGGGTGAAAGTGTTGGGTAATCATCTGCTGCTCTTTGGTGTAACAGCTACCCTCAGCTTTTTCAAAATAGGTGAAGATGGTACGCAGTTCATTGCTGTCAAAGACTGCATCAACGCTTAAAAAGCCCTCTTCGTCTTCTGCATTCATAGTGCCTTCAGCGACTGCACTAAAACCGTACTTTGTGTTGATGTCAGCGATAAAAAGGCCATCAGGCTTTAAGGTTTTGGCTACATTGTCTAAAAAGGTCTCTAACTCTGTTGCATCCATAAAGTTTAACACATCAAAAACTGCGACAGCCGC
>JALSUN010000119.1 GCA_027061425.1 Helicobacteraceae bacterium | reverse complement strand
GCGTCATTTAAGATGGTGAAGAAAGCGTTACTGATATTGTGGGAATTGTGATGCTTTTAGGTATGTAGTGGAATCAGACAGACTTCTAGTACATTTACGTTTGTGGTTCTAAAGTACTGTTTTTTTCTCTCTTTTCATAACAATGCTACTGCTTGATTGGGTTCTCTGTGGAATGACCTTGTTGACAATGACTTTTACGAAAGGGACATTTCTTAAGAGCTCTACAACAAAACCCTGTTTAACTTTGACCTCTCTTTGTGGTCCAGCCCCAACAACCTTCCACCCATTTTTCGCCATGGCGTTGACCTGCTCATGAAGGTCTAGGTGCAGGTCTATTCTCTTTTTTGAGTGCACTTTTGTGGGTCGAATAATTTTTACTTCTGACATGATGCACCTTGATGATGAGACCCTCTTATACAGCGATATGATTCAGAAGGTAAAATTTAGAAAACAGTAACAGCAAAGTGTGTTCAAACTGTGAAAAACTTATAAAAAATGTCTGTTTAAATGCACTCTAATAATGAGGGTGTATAATTTCGTAACATAAAAAGGTACTTCATTATGAGTCATAAATTAACATTATTATATGCAGAAGATGAGAGCGAAACGCGATCTAATCATATAGAGTATTTGAAGGCACGTTACGATTTTGAGTTTTTAGAAGCAGGTGATGGAGAAGAGGCACTCTCTCTGTTTAAAAGACATAAACCCCAAATTATACTGACAGACATCAACATGCCTCATATGGACGGGCTCAGTTTTATCAAAGAGGTGCGTGCGCTCTCTCCGCATACAAAAATAGTCATACTCTCAGCACATGACGACAGAGATCGTCTGATGACAGCGCTGGGACTTGATGTCGTAAACTACTTGTTAAAACCCATTAATAGAAAGAAGTTAAGTGCTGCTGTAGATCTGGCTTTAGAGACACTGCCACGTTATGATGAGGGAAGTTACATCTGTAGAATAGACTCAAACACCAGGTGGGACGAGCAGACAAAAGAGCTTTATAGAGACGGTGAAGTGATCGTACTGACACAGTTTGAAAAACGTCTTTTATCACTCCTGTGCGGATATAAAAACAGTGAGGTCTCCTCTCATGATATCTTTTTTCATGTCTGGAGAGACTTTGAGACAGAGTATAATGAAAGTTCTGTGAGAACTCTGGTCAAAAAGCTTCGTAAAAAACTTCCGGAGGGTACCTTACTTAACAGTTACGGTGGTTACTATAGACTTGCGTAAGGGGTTCTGTTGGCATCAAAAAGAGCAAAAATGTTAAAATATGTGAGTATGATGTGGCTCCTGTCACTGACACTCCTTGCCACATTAGTGTGTGACCCCTCTGAAGTGACCATAAGTTATTTTGTCGAAACCAATCAAACATACTCTATAGATGAAGTACGTCAACAAGAAAAACAACTTTTTGTCCATACACTGAAATGTTCTAACTCAAGGTTCCCCAAAAATATCAGTTTGTGGATGAAGGTTGACATAGAGAACAGAAGTAGCCATCCGGTGAAGAAGGTTCTGAAGTTTTTAGACATACGTTTGGATCGTATGGATGTTTATGAGAGCAATGGTTCCTTGCTCTACAGTGTGGGGGACATGGTGCCTTTTAACAACAGACCCTATGCCGATGCGCAGATCGCTATTGATCTAAGTGCAGATGCAGACCAAAAAAAGAGTCTTTATATTAAGTTTACCAATGCACATAAGTCAGATCTAACGTATGAGGTCACTACAAAGAAGGCTTATCTGGATGATGTAGTATTTAAAAAAATCGTCCATGCCTTTTTCTTTGGGGCACTGATGATTATGTTTATCTATAATCTTATACTCTATCTCTTTATTAGAGAGAGAACTTTTTTAGTCTACATCATTTACCATGTTGTCCTGATGGTCGTGATGCTCTATTATAATGGTATTATGAGTCAGTACCTTTTTCCTAATGACTATAATGTAGGTGCTGGTAACGTCCCTAAATTTCTTATATATTTGTCGATTATTTTGGCCATAGAGTTTTTGAGAAGCTTTCTAAGTACTTCAAAACATACAAAAAAGATAGATAAAATGCTCATGGCATTTATAATTATCACTTTTATTTTAATGTTGAACGATATATTTATAGGTTTTACAGGGCTTTTTGCTAACAACATCATGACTCCGATCAGTCTCTTTTTACTGTTTGTCTCTTTCTACTATACCTTTGTACTGAAACAACGGCTGGCTCTATTTTATCTGTTTGGTTGGATCACGATGTTAGTAGCTATTGTTTTGACAAGTCTTCTTGCTGCTGGCTTGATTGTAAGAAATGAATTTACAGCAAACATATTTCAAGTAGGTATTATTGTCGAGATCACACTCCTCTCCATGGGTCTGGCCTATCGCTACAAGGTGAGTCAAATGCAACTGGCAGAGAAGACCAGAATCCTTCATGCCCAGTCCAAACTGGCTTCCATGGGAGAGATGCTTAGCCATATCGCTCATCAGTGGCGACAACCTCTCTCTGAGATCAACTCTGTTGCTATGAAAATAGAGACGGACTTCAGACTTAAAACCTTGAATGAAGCGTCATTAGACAAAAATTTAGAGCAAATAGAGACACTTACAGAATATATGTCTAAAACGATTCATGACTTTAACAGTTATTTGAGCACAGATAAAGCAAAAATAGAGACAACTTTAGAAACTATAGTAGATAAAGCACTTGATCTTGTTGTAAACAGTTTTATAGAAAATGAGATCAGCATTAAAAAAGTAATAGAGTGTGAAGAGAAAGTCTATGTTATAGAAGGTGAATTGATTCAGGTGGTTTTAGTACTGCTAAACAACGCAAGAGATGCGTTAAAGCAGAGTGATCAGAGCGAGAAATGGATAAAAATAAAAATAGCTAAAACGAAAAGTAGCTATGTAATAGAGGTAGAAGACAATGCTGGTGGTATTAGAGAAGAGCATCTGAAAAAAGTGTTTGAGCCTTATTTTACAACCAAGTTTGAGTCACAAGGTACAGGAATTGGACTCTATATGTCCAAGATGATAGTTGAAGAGAGTCTTGATGGTACTCTTGTCGCTTCAAACACATTAAAGGGTGCTAAATTCACCATAAAATTTTAGTAAATATATTTAAATATTAATTAACATTTAATACGATAATATTAATTCCTAGTAAAGGATAGTATTATGAAAATATTTTTATTTGTGTTGTTGCTAATGACAAGTATATGGGCTAAACCTATTTTTACTAATGAAGAGCAGGTTGATACCAGTGACTATATCTCCTCACTCAAAGACCTTCTTGTGGCGACACAAAAGACACGCGGTATGACCTACACCTACTTAAAGGGTGATGACTCTGTAGTATTTCAAGTGATGGATTATCATGAAGAGATGAAACAGGCACTTTTAAAACTGGAAGTTTCAGAACTTGGTGGGGACAAAGCACTTAAAAACCGTGAACAGAGACTTTCCGAAACATTAATCCGTCTGAACAAAAAGTCTATGAAGATGAAACCTGAAGAGATGTTTACTGAGTACACCATCGCTATAGAAAACATCTTGGTCTTGGCAAATCTTGCGCAGATGCAGAGTTCAAAACATCTTAATGAACTGGGTAAGTTAAGTGTAGAGAACTTGCTTAAAACAGCCCTGCCCCTCACTGAGAAAATCGGACAGCTTCGTGCTTATGGTTCTGGTGCTTTGGTAGTTTTGAACTCAGGTAAAGAACTTGATCCTATGGAACTGCATAAGATAAAGGTTTTGCTAAAAGAGATAGAGCAGCACTTAAGAGACTTTGAGACAGGTGCAACTGCTGTCTCTTCTCACTATTCTCCTGAGTTGGACTCTGAGCTAAAACGCATACTTAACAAAAATCGTGATGATCTTGATGTTTTAACAACATTGACAAAAAATATATTTATAGAGAAAAAACCGCACACCATTAGACCAGTGCAGTACTTCGCCTTGGCTACTACAACCATAGATGACTTGTTACTGGTTTTTGAACTGCAAAACCGTGCCATTAAAGCCTCTTCAAAAGGGTGGTTCTAAAAGTTAAATCCGGCACTTAGTCCGACGTTGTACCCTTGCATTCCTTCACCTTTAACCTCTTCGATCATAAAGTTTATACGGTTGACTTTTGAAGGTAGGTGGGAGAGTGTCTCATCAACCTCTCCAAAAAAGTCTTTATGTAGATAGAGATGTAAAAGTACAGCAGTGCTTCCGTAACCATCAAAACCAAGTGTCTCGCGTATGTCTCCTGCAAAAGCATTGGCCGCTATAAAGTACTCAGCACTCAAGCCTGTCTTCCAAAAATTTATAAACTGTGGTGATTCAAAACCAAGTTGAAGTGTACTTCCTAAAGAGGTCGAACGAAAGGAGAAGAGACTGGCAGTGTCCAGTTCGGTTTTGGTGTCGAAATAGTTGTTTCCCCACTCTATATAGGGCTTCCAACCCTTCCAATCCGGAAAGTATCCAATTTTAAAAAATAGTTCATATGTGTAGGCGTTACTCTGTTGGTTGGCAAAGGCTTTGTCAAAAGCAGGCTGTAATGATTTTCTACTTTCTGCACTGTTGTAGGTATAGTCATTTTGGATGTAGGAGTAGATAAAGTCAAATCCTCCAAGTATAATGATGTCTAGACCACTATCATAACGCAGGCCGCCTCCTGCACGAAGTGCCACTGCCTGGTAACTCATATCGTCTTGGGGTAGGTTGGGGTTTAGTGTTACCTTAGAGTCTAGACGACTATAACCGACACTGCCATTTACAAAAAAATTGAGATATTTTACAAAAGGGTCAAAATGGTAATAGCCCGGAAAGTTATAGACACGCATGGCCGTGTCATCTGTGCTGCCATCACTTGCAAAGGTATATTGGCCAGAAGTCATCATGTCCTGTGACGTGAGTATGATGAGTGCATTCACATTAGAGAGTGAGGCCTTTTTTAACGCCTCCGTGGTTGAAGCATAAAGTAGTGGTGTGAGTAGAGAAAAGAAGAGAACTTTTATGAAGAGTTTCACAGGACACACTTTATATAAGATGGCAGGTACTACTGCTTTTATGACCATAAATCATAATATACTTTTGCTAAATTTTTTGATGTATCTGAGTGATGCGCCTTAAAAATCTAAGAACAACTTTTCAGATGTGGGATCAGCTTAGAAATTATACTCAAGATAGGAGTTATACAGAAGTGCTCTTATATTTTACTGAGGATGGGATTGTAGTAGCGTGATATACCTCTCTATAAGCCATCTTGTACTATAAATATCAGACGTAATCTAATAATTATTAAAAGTGACACTGATGAACATTATACATATAGACAATGCGGGTAATCGTAATGATGCAAGCATGGAGTCCATACAGCTAAAACAAGAGATCTTGGCCAAAGGGGCGGCAACTTTTAGTGCCTCTACTAAACCTGAACTTTTCGCGCTTTTACATAAAGCTATAGATACGGGTGTGACACCTGTTCTGTTTGATGCTAAGATAGAAGCTATTGCCTCGCGTGTGAAAGATTTAGGTGTTGGTGCTTATGATGAGGCAAGAGAGAGTAGTACCTTACCCGCTTCAACCCATGCCCTCTTTTTTACATCGGGAACCACGGGTGTGCCTACAGGTGCGATTAAAAATAGAGAGAACATCGAGGGTGAACTTGATGCGCTTGAGGCTATTTTTACGCCAGAAGCTTTTGAGAGAGTGATCGTTACTGTGCCTTTTATCCATATTTATGGCTTTTTATCAGGCTTGATGTTACCACGGCGTTTGGGGTGTGAGGTGCTTTTAAAAGAGGAGTACTACCCTCAAGAGCTTATCTCTCTTCATGAACATAAAAAATGTCTGGTTGTCACCTCTCCTGTGTATGTCAAAGCACTGTTACGACTCAAGCGTGACCAAGACCTTAACAATGTTGTGTTCTTGTCTTCAACAGGACTTTTGTTAGAGGAGGAAGTTGCGCGTTTTGAGAGACAGTACAACACCAGACTCATCCAACTCTTTGGCTCTACTGAGACGGGTGGTGTTGCCATAAAACGTGGTGTAAACCCTTACTGGGAAGCGCTAAAAGATGTCTTGGTCACCAAGAACCATGAGTCACGTATGGTGGTGGACTCTCCTTATCTCTCAACCCATCTGCTTGAAGAGAAACTCACCCTGATGAAGCGTCCCTATACGACAACGGATGTCATAGAGCTTGAGGGCAGTCAGTTTAAACTTTTAGGACGTGTAAATGAGATCATCAAAGTCTCTGGAAAACGTCTCTCCATAGTTGCGCTAGAGACGCTGATAGAGAGAGAACTTGGGGTTTCTGATGCACTGATAAGCATTAAACAAGATGCGAGTAAGCTGAAAGATGAATCTTTGGTGATTAAAATAGCAGGTCGTAAAAAGCCAGATGAAGCGATGGTGAAGGTACTTTTTAAGAAAGAGTTCCCTGAGATCAACATTGACTTTACGCTTGAGTTTGTAAAGGCCATAGAAAAAAATAGCATGGGTAAGAAGTTACGCCGATGAGGTCTCTACTTTTTCTTTTTGCAGTGACTTTAAGTCTCTGGGGTGGTGTGGCCGATTTTGAAAAGTTTGTTCAAGCAGAGGTAGATGATGAGACGCCACCTTCTGCCTCCTTTGCCATCTTAAAAGGTGACAAGATCATCTATGAAAGCAGTTTTGGTTTTAATGATGCCAACCAGACACAAGAAACCTCGATAGAGAGTGTCTATCATGTCTATTCCCTCTCTAAAATCTTAGCGGCAACCCTGGCCATGCAACTCATAGACGAGGGCTATTTCTCTTTAGATGATCCTATACAGAAGTACTTGCCCCGGTTTCGCGCGCAATACGATGGAGAAGATGTCAACATCACAGTGTTAAACCTCTTAAACCACAGTTCCGGCATCAGTGACCGCTCTTCAGAAGTTCGCCCTTTAACAGACGATACCTATTTTGAGTATGCAAAAGCACACGGTATCGAGATTGTAGAGTATGTGGACCTTCCCTATAAACCAGGATCTGAGGCTAAGTACTCTAGTGCAGAGTACATCGTGATGAGTCGTCTTATAGAAAAAGCGACAGGTAGAGATTTTGGTAACTTAGTGCGAGAACGTATCTTGATACCCTCTAAAATGGAGCGTAGTGGCTTTACGTACTCAGAGGAGATGGCAAAAGATGAAGTCTATGGTACGATGAAGATGTTCTCTATGGTGGGTATTGCCATGCGTATGTTTATGGACAGTGCCAACAAAGACCATTGGGATGGTACAACACTATGGTTAAAACAGTTTGACATCGGTTGGTTGGCAGCAGGTGGGCTGGTCGCTCCTGTGCATGATATGGCACTTTTTCTCTCAGCTTATCATAGTAACCTTTTGTTAAACGAAGAGACAAAAAAGGTATTGTTAGAGACACCTACAGTCCATGTTGATAGCTGGATGGCACCTCAAGAAGAGATAGACTTTGGGATAGGATGGTACCACATCCATGACAAAGGGGAATTCTACTACCAACACCAAGGCCTCGGCCCTGGTTTTAGAACGATGATCCGTATCTACCCTGAGTATGATCTTTCTTATGTCATCTTAACTTCTCAGACAGAGACGGACATAGACAGTTGGGGCGATAAACTGATAGATGCCATAAAAGGGGGACTGCTGTGAAACGCATTGTAGTGACGGGTCTGGGTATGATCAATGCTTTAGGTCATGACAAAAACTCTTTTGAAAAGATCGTTGCGGGAGAGAGTGGCATTGGTGCTATTACCCTGTGTGACAGTAGTGAGTTGAGTTGTAAAATCGCGGCTGAGGTTAAAGAGTTTGAGGCCTCCAATGTGATGAAAAAACGGGAGCAGAAAAAAGCAGACCGTTTTATACAGCTTGGACTTCATGCTGCACTTGAAGCGTATAAAGATGCCAATTTACAAGAGGTGCAGACACATCGTTTTGGTGTGGTGAGTGCCAACTGTCTGGTAGGTATAGGCTCAGTTGAAGCGGCAGCAGACATTAAAAACAGCTCTAAACTCTCTCATATCTCTCCCTTTCTCATCCCCTCATATATGCCCAATATGTTGGCAGGACAGGTCTCTATGAGGCTTGATCTGCGAGGAGCAAATCTGAGTGAAAACACCGCCTGTGCAGCAGGAACCCATGCTATTATCGAAGCTTACAAGACTTTGCAGTTTTCTAAAGGTGAAGGGATGTTGGTGGTCGGTGCTGAAGCGGGGATTACACCGTTAGCACTGGGCGGTTTTGGGGCTATGGGAGCACTCTGCAGTGATCATAATGAAAATCCTAAAAAAGCAGTACGTCCTTTTGACGCCTCACGCAGCGGTTTTGTGATGGGTGAGGGTGCAGGTGCTTTGGTTTTAGAGACCTTGGAACATGCTCAAAAAAGGGGCGCAAAGATCTATGGTGAGATCGTAGGTTTTGGTGAGAGTGGGGATGCGTATCATATCTCTACTCCTGAACCAGAGTCTCGTGGCGCTATAAGTGCGATGCAAGATGCGCACGAGATGGCAGACTCACCAAAAATTGATTATATCAATGCCCATGGCACCAGTACAAAATATAATGATATTAGAGAGGCCAAGGCCATAGATACGGTGTTTGGAATGATGAAACCCTATGTGAGTTCGATTAAAGGTCAAGTAGGGCATACCTTGGGTGCAGCAGGTGCTATAGAAGCAGTTGTTACTTTGATGGCTATGCAAGAAAGTGTTTTACCTCCTCTTATTAATTATGAAAAGAGTGAAGCAGAGATGGCGCCTCTCAACTTGGTGCAAAACAGTGCCATCAAGCATGAGGTTAACTGTGCCTTGAGTTGTAATTTTGGTTTTGGTGGTACCAATGCAGTTGTCATCTTCAAAAAGGTGTAATAGAAGACGCAGACGCCTATTCTTTTACCCTTCTTACCACCTTTAATAAAAATCCAACCTCTTTGAGTTATAATCAGTACAAATATAATATTTTCTAGGAAACTTATGTACTTAAAAGAAGAGAAGTTTGCACTTTGGGCAGACTTTATAGAACGTGATTATTTGGATAACGCGTTCAAAAAACTGATAAATGATGGCATCATCAATGGTGCTACTTCTAACCCTGCCATTTTTAAAAATGCTATTTTAACTTCGCCTGCTTATAAAGAGCAGTTGGCAGGACTAAGCACGCTGGGTGCCAAAGAGAAATATGAAGCAGTGGCCATCTATGACATACAAAAAGCAGCAGACATCTTACGTCCTCTTTATGATGCAGGTGATGATGGGTATGTGAGTATAGAGGTTGACCCAATGCTCTGTGATGATACAGAAGGTACCATTGCTGAAGGGCGCCGTATTCATGCTGCTATAGGTCGTCCCAATGTGATGATCAAAGTACCAGCGACAGAAGCTGGATATGTAGCCATGAAAGCTTTGGTAGCAAGTGATATCGCAGTTAACGCTACACTGATCTTCTCTAAAACACAGGCACTGAGTTGTGCCGATGCTTTTAGAGCAGGGCAAGCAGAAGGCTCACGTATGGTAGACACGGTGATCAGTGTTTTTGTCAGCAGAATAGACCGTGCTTTAGATACTACCTTGATAGAAAAAGGGATCACTCCAGCACTGACAGGTAACTATAATGCTGCAATGATCTATGCAGCTATAGAAGAGCAAAAGATTAAAGGGTGTCGTACTCTTTTTGCATCAACAGGTGTTAAGGGGGATGACCTGCGTCCTTC
>JALSUN010000118.1 GCA_027061425.1 Helicobacteraceae bacterium | reverse complement strand
GCTGGTTTGGCCTTGTTGATATGGTATTTCTCCTCAGCCGCAATAAAGTAGTAACCTATAATAAATATGGCGAACGAGACAACACCTATCCAAGTCGTTGTCAGATCAATAGCAGTTTCATGCATTTGTATTCCTTAGTTTTTTCTATAATGTACACCTACAGATTCGACCCTGTTTAGTGCTGACGTGACGATCTCTTTTGCCGTCAACAGACGCAAATAAAGCATACGTCCTAACTTTTGTGAAAGCATACCATTAATCTCTTGTAAAGCTTCATTAAGCCCCTTGGAAGTTCTCACTATGGAGACCTTTTCCCACATGATCTCTCTTAAACGATCTTTTTTAGCCTTATCCTCTTTAAGACTCCATGGTAGTGTTTTTACATCAAAATGAGGAGATGCTGTTTTTGAGTCATGTTGCGCGATCTGCTCTGCTGCTCTCGCTGAAAAGACAAGACCCTCTAAGAGTGAATTAGATGCCAGTCGGTTCGCACCATGTACCCCCGTTGAGGCTACTTCTCCCACAGCATATAACCCTTCTACTGAAGGCACCTTACCATTAAGGTCTGTTTTAATCCCACCTATAGCGTAATGAAAGGCAGGAGAGATCGGAACTTTATCATGAGGAAGGGTATAACCTAAAGAGCTAAACTTGTTCTCTATATTTGGAAAGCGCTGTTTAAAGTAACTGTATTCAAAACTTTTAAAAGAGAGAAAGACCTGTTTACCCGTCTTTTGTGCATAATCAAAAATAGCACGACTCACAATGTCTCTTGGTGCCATCTCTCCCCGTTTATCATAGTCAAATAGAAAGCGCTTATCTTCATCATCCACAACTTGTGCGCCCTCACCTCGTAAAGCCTCAGTTAAAAGTTGCTTTTGCGCAGTAGCATTGTCTACATACACAGTGGGATGAAACTGTAACATCTCCATGTATTCTAAAGGAATTTCCTTTTCAAGACAGATACCTTGCAATTCACCACTAATACTTGAGGCGTTAGTATGGTACTCAAAAAGGGCACCAACACCACCACTCGCGATGACAATCGTCTCAGCCAAGATGGTCTTTTGTTCGCCTTCATGCATCACCACCAGACCATAATTTCTATTATCTTTGACAAGCAAGTCACACACAGTCGCACCTTCTAGCATAGGGTGCTCGTTTTTGTCTAATAAAAAGTGATGCAGATAGCGTCCTGTTGCATCCCCTCCCGCATGTAAAATACGTTTTTGCGAGTGGGCTGCTTCTTGTGTATAAAGGAGTGCGCCGGTATCGTCAGCATCAAACTTAAAACCTAAGTCTATAAGGTCATGAATGACCGCTTGAGAGTGTTGACTGAGTACCTCAACAGCTTTTGCATCACACAGACCTGCACCCGCATCAATAGTATCTTTTATATGCAGTGGTATGTCAGCATCATCTTTTGCTGTTGTCACACCACCTTGGGCATAAAAGGTGTTGCACTCCCAAGGGTGGGCCTTGTTGATGATCAGCACTCTTTTCTCTTTAGGCAAATTCATAGCCGTATAAAGTCCTGCGACTCCTGCACCTATGATCACTACATCATACTGGTTCATCATTTTTATTTTGCCTTATCTGCTGGAACATAAACGGGGTTGTCTTTATAGCCACAACCGCTCAACATTAATAAGCTAACTGTTATAATCACCGTATGAAAAATTCGGCTCAAGTACTTTCGCATCTTATTGGTCAACCTCAGTATAAAAAATTACAACAACATCAGTGTATCGATGCTGTGAAGGCACTCTTTCCGCCCCATTTACAAGGGTTGGTACTGTTTGCATATATCAAACATAAAGTACTTACTTTTGTTTTTAGCCATCCTGGCGCTAAACAAGAGTTTGATATTATCATCGCTTCAATTAAAACGCCTTTAAAACATTATCCTCCTGCAAGTTGTGAAGATATAGAATTTGAAGATATACGTGCTTATGTATCGCACACACCTCAACCCAAGCAGAAACTTTTTACAAGAGACACTGAACTACTTTTTGAAGAACAAGCCCAAGGAGATTTTGAAAATCCTGTTCAAAATGAAAAACTTCACAACATCATCGAAAAGATAAGAGACACCATAGTGGAGAAAAAAGGGTGATAGAGACCATCCGTGCACTCCCAAAAGCCCCAGGCATTTACCAGTATTTTGATGCTAATGGAAGACTTCTTTATATAGGTAAAGCAAAAAACCTTTTTAACCGTGTTAAAAGCTACTTTCTTTTTACACCCAAGCTACATCCCAACACCAGACTCTCTCCACGTATTGTTAAGATGCTTAATGAAACCAAGTCTATGCACTACATCGTTGTTAACAGTGAGCATGACGCCCTCATCTTGGAAAATTCTCTCATCAAGCAACTCAAACCCAAATACAACATCTTGCTTCGTGATGATAAGACCTACCCTTATATTTACATAGACCATAATGAGAAGTACCCCCGTTTTGAGATCACTAGAAAAGTCCTTAGAGGTAAAGATATACAGTATTTTGGTCCCTACTCTATAGGTGCTAGAGACATTTTAGACTCTCTCTATGAACTTTGCATGTTGGTTCAAAAAAAGAGCTGTCTTAAAGAGAAAAAAGCCTGTCTCTATTACCAGATGCAACAGTGTCTTGCGCCTTGTGAGAAAGAGGTACCAAAGGCCCAGTATGATGCCATCGTCACTGAGGCCATACGTTATATCGAGCATAAAAAAGTACTTACTAAAAAGTTAACAGAGAAAATGTACTTTTATGCGGAAGCTTTACGTTTTGAAGAGGCCACACAACTCAGAGACAGGATCGATCGTATCTCTAAAAGTGAACTCCTTTCACATATTGATATCGCTTCTAATGAGAACTATGACATTTTTGCTATCGAAGCCAACAATCAACGCGCTGCTATAGTCAGGCTCTTCATGCGTTCAGGAAAAGTGATCTCTTCATCTCATGGATTTATTAACATCAACAGTGGTTTTGACAGAGATGAGGCTTATGAACGGGCCATTTTAGAGTTTTATGGGGTAGAGAGACCCCCTATTATCGCTACTATATTAACAGCACACCCTTTTGAGAGTGCCTCTTTAGTGACAGAACACCTTAGTGATTTGTTTGACAAAAAAGCACATATTGTTCATCCTAAAATAGGTGCTAAGAAACGTCTTGTAGAGCTGGCACTTAATAATGCTACCGAACTGCTTCGTCAAAAAAGAGAGACCTCTTACCATAGCCTTGCACTGCAACTCCAAGAACTTTGTAACCTGCAAGTCTTACCCGAACGTTTGGAAGTCTTTGACAACTCGCATATGTCGGGTGAAGCGACAGTAGGTGGTATGATCACCTTTGATGGAGAACAGTTTGACAAATCAGGATACCGGCACTACCATCTTGAAGCCCGTGATGAATATGGACAGATGAAAGAGACCTTAAGTAGAAGGATAGAGGGTTTTGAAAAAAATCCACCACCAGACCTCTGGGTGATCGATGGAGGAACCACCCTCCTCTCTTTGGCAAAAGACCTGTTAGACTCTGCAGGGGTCAACCTCGATGTCATTGCCATCTCTAAAGAGAAGATAGATGCCAAGTCTCACAGAGCAAAAGGCAAGGCACATGACCAACTACATACCATTAACGAGACATTTAAACTGCCACCTACCGACAAACGCCTTCAATGGATACAAAGAGTAAGAGATGAAGCCCACCGTTTTGCCATCACCTTTCACAAAAAAACCAAGCTCAAGCGTGACCAAGAGTCCAAGTTGTTAAACACAAAAGGAATTTCACAGGCAAAAGTACAAAAACTGCTTCAGCATCTGGGTACCTTTGAGGCACTAAAAAATGCCTCTGAAAGTGAAATTTCAGCCATACTCAGTGAAAGTGATGCAAAAAAAATCAAGTTGATATATAAATAAGTTATATTTGCTTTTAATTATGATATATTTACCGAAACCCCGAAAACTTGGGAATCTCTAAAATTTATAGTTTAAGAGTACTGTAACTTTTAGAGGTTCCCAAACGTGAGGATTTGAAAATGAGGTTCTACAATGGAAAGACCTGAAATCATAGATGAAGAGCATATTTTTGATGGTCGCGCTATTATTAGTGAGACGGACACCAAAGGTATCATTACATTTGCCAATCGAAAGTTTTGTGAAATCGCTGGCTATACACCAGCAGAGCTCAAGGGACAACCCCATAATGTCATTCGACATCCAGACATGCCCAAAGCAGCTTTTGCACAGATGTGGGAGACCATTCAGAGTGGTCAGTCCTGGCATGGATTGGTTAAAAACCTTCGCAAAGATGGACGCTACTACTGGGTGGACACGGAAGTCACCCCTGTTAAAAATGAAGCAGGTGAGATTACAGGCTATATAGCGGCAAGAAAACCTGCCAGCCGTAAAAACATTACTGAAATCATAGAGACGTATAAGTTAATGAAAGAAAAAGAGAGTTAAGGAGCCCATGTGCTAATTTACGACCATAATAAAGAGTTTATAGGAATAGATGAATCAAGTTTGACCCTTCTCGGTTATACAAGTTTCAATGACCTTTTAAGCGACCACAAAGATGTGGCAGAGCTGTTTGTCAAAAAAGTTGGCTACATTCACAATTTCACCAATTTTCCGTGGATAGATTTTGTGTTGCATGCTGAGTCTGATGACTCAAAAGTGATTATTGCGGGGAAGACAAAATCTTTTTCTGCAACTATCTCTATAACGACATTGCATCTTTCTCAGGCACCAGAAGAGACAGCCTATGCTGTTGAACTCAATAATATACAAAATTATCAGCTCGATGCCGGTGAACAGCCTGAAGTCGCACCTTCAAGCTTTACACCAGACATATCATCATTTGTTGAGCCAGAACCAACCCCTGAGCCACTAGAGAGTTTTGAAGCGCCTGCACCTCAGACATTCGAAGCACAGCCACAAGAAGATCTTGCACCACTTACCTTCGATGATGATGTCTTTTCAGATACACCCGCGGTTGAGAGTACACCGGAACCTGAGCCTGCTCACGCTCAAGAAGATGATCTCGATATCTTCTTTGGAGACGAAGAGCCTGAACCAGAACCTGAACCTCAAGAGATAGAAATACCAAAAAAAGAGACATCCGTCCTAGATAGCATCAAAGAAGACAATGATGCGACTCCAATGTTAGGTGCCTACCTCACTGAAGAGGAAAAAGCCTACTTGGCTGACCTGGAGTTTGATGACAACTATGTCTATAATCCACAGATCGCAGCAGATGAGCTTGGTTTGCCAGTAGACCTTATAGAAGAGTTCATCGGTGACTTTATCAACCAAGCACATGAGTTTAAAGACCAACTCTTTGATGCTATTGCCAAAGAAGACTTTGACAACATTAAAGTGCTCTCACATAAACTCAAAGGTGTTGCCGCAAACTTACGTATAGAAGACTCTTTTGAAGTGTTAAGAAACATCAACGAAAGTAATGACCCTAATGAATGTGAAGCCAATCTTAAAAAGTTCTATCTAACTATTGCCAAGCTTGAGGGTAAAGATATAGAAGAAGTTAAACAAGAGTTGGAGAGTCCAACAAGAGACCTTTATGACCTCGATATAAAAACACCAGAAGTCACTGAAGACACACTTCCAGAGGCGCAAGAGCCTGTTGAGATGCCAGGGTTTAAAGAAGAGTTCTTTGAGTCACCAGAGCCAGAGCCTGAACCATCATTTGAACTTCCAGATCTAACACCAGATGTAGCACCTGAAGCGACTCAAACCTTTGAGACAGAGAGTTTTGAAGAAGAACCTCTACTCCCACCACTCAACGAGACAGAAGAAGGTACATATGACTTTGGCCTTGTTCAAAGTGATACCAATGAACCGTTGATTGTTTTAGAAGACGAAGAGGAAGTTAAAAAAGAACTTTCTACATTTGATGTTGCAGATGAAGCTGAAGTCCTTGCTGATCTCCAAGATTTTGAAGAGCCCAATGAAGACACCTTAGCCGACCAACCCGTACTTACTTATGATGTCAACACTGCCGCAGCAGAGATTGGGTTAAGTGCCGATCTTGTTGGCGCGTTGATAGATGATTATATTGTTGAAGCCAATGAAATGAAAGATAAGCTTCTTGAAGTTCTTGACAATTCAGATATGATACGTTTAAAAGGTTATGCAATCCAGCTTAAAGGTGTCTCTGACAACTTGCGTATTAATGAGATATCTGATACTCTTCAGAAGCTGATAAGCAGTACTGATCAAACCCAAGCTAAAGCCGCTATACAAGAGTTTTACGGCTTTATAAACCAACTTTAACAGGAGTTACGACAATGATAGCACTAAAAAACAGATTGCGACTAATCAGTCTCTTTCCAATTCTGATCCTTTTTGCCCTCGCCAGTTTCTATGTTTACAATGCATATAACAGTTACCAATCAGCAAAGGTTCTTCAAGCTAAACTCGATGAAAATGTTTTCTTGAACGACCTTATTCGTAACTTGTCACGTGAACGTGGTATGACGGTTATGTATCTTGGAAATCAGTCTGAGACAACAAAAAAATCTCTTATCGCACAGCGTGAGATTGTTGATGAGAAACTATCAGCTTTTGACGAACACCTCTCTCATAATGAACTCCTGCATGACCACAGTGGTAAAGTTGAGTGTCAAGCGTGTAAAAGTCAAAAAAGTATTGATGATCGTTTTAAGGCCATTGAAGAGAGTCGACCTCAGATCGATGCTAATGAGCTAGAGTTTGAAGACATTTATGACACTGTTTATGGTACTGCTGAAGCAGAAGTCCTTACTGAGCTTCGTTCAATTGGAGCCTTTAAAGTTGACCCAGAGATTGCTTCACTTGCCAATGCATATATCAACATCCTCGAAGCCAAGCACTATACAGGAGATGAGCGTGACTTTATTAGTTATGCCCTTGCCCGTGCTACTAAGTTTGATGCTGAAGAGTTGAATGTTTGGATTACCTTGATTGGTAAAGCTGACTCGATCAACTACGATGGTATTGAAAATCCTAAAGTAAAAGCTGAGCTTAATGCCATTTTTGAAGATGAAGACAATGCTGAGTTGTTTGAAGACATTACGACAGAACGTGCAGAGATCATGCAGGCGGTTAATGATGGTCTCTACTCTACTGAGTCAGGTATCTGGTTTACCATGCTTTCAGAAAAGACCAACCTCCTCTCTGATGCTGAAAAGATCATTATTGATGCTATGGGTGCACGTTCTAACACTGTTCAAGAAAATGCCATCCAGGTACTTGCCATTTCTGTAGCGATCTGGGTTGCATCACTTCTACTAGCATTCTTGGCTATTGTACTTTCTAATGACATCGCTAGAAACATCAAAAACCTTGAGTCCGTTCTTAACCGTGTTGCAGAAGATACTGCAGATGATGAAGACCTTTCTCATAAGATCAACCTTGATACTTCTGATGGTACAGCGCAAGCTTATGCCCTTCTTGAAAGTGTTATTGAGCAGACCAAACAAGAGTCAGAAAAAGCTATGGAAGCTTCTGAAGCAAAGTCTATGTTCCTTGCGAACATGTCTCATGAGATCCGTACACCACTTAACGGTATTGTTGGATTTACAGAACTTCTTAAAGACACTGATCTACATGATGAGCAGCGTGAGTTTATTGATATTATTGAAAAATCTTCTGAAAACCTTCTTGAGATTATCAACAACATTCTTGACCTTTCTAAAATTGAGAGTAACAAGCTTGAGATCGAAGAGATTGTCTTTAACCCTATAGAAGAGTTTGAATCTGCAGTTGAAGTTTATGCTGTACGTGCTTCTGAGAAACATATTGACCTTGGTTGTTATATCGATCCTGAGCTTGAGCGTCCAATTAAAGGTGACCCTACCAAGATTAAAGAAATTGTTATTAACCTTCTCTCTAATGCCGTTAAGTTTACTAACAGTGGTGGTTCGATTAACGTTGAAATCCGTAGAATTGCTGTGGATGAGCCAAACCGTAGCCGTATCCGATTCTCGGTAGAGGACAGTGGTATTGGTGTGACCGCAGAACAAAAAGCGAACATCTTTGAAGCCTTTGGTCAGGCCGATGTATCTACCTCACGTAAGTATGGTGGTACAGGTCTTGGTCTTACCATTTCTAGTCGTTTTGTTGAACTGATGGGTGGTAAGCTTGATCTTGAGAGCGAACCAGGTCACGGTACAACATTCTTCTTCGAGATTGAATTTGAAGAGATTGAAACACTTAATGATTCTATTGCCGGTACATTTAGCTATATCAATGCACTCATCCTTGAGTCTGATACTAAGAGTAAACGTCAAGAAAAATATCTTAAAGATTACCTTGACTTCTATGGTGTAAGTTACACTACGTTTAAAGACATTAATGAGCTACAGAAGCTAGAACGTCAGATCAACTATGATATGTTGTTTGTAGATTATGACTACACTAATGAAGCAGGTATCATGGAGTTTGCCAAGACTCAAGAAGAGCTTGTGCTCATAACTAAGTCATACTACATGAAGAAGATCGATAACATGGATCTTGACATCTACAAAGTTATGTATGAGCCTATGCATGGTACTAAGCTTAAAACAGCGCTTGAATCATTTGACCTTGAGTCGTTTAACAACAAAAAAGCGAAAAAGATACGTCATAAGAAATTTGATGCACACACATCAAAATTTAAAGCAAAAGCACTCATCGCTGAAGACAACATCATTAACCAGAAGTTGATTCGCCGTACACTTGAAGACTTGGGACTTGAGATCACATTAGCTAACAATGGTCTTGAAGCCTTTGAGAAACGTAAAAATGGCGACTTTGATGTTATCTTTATGGATATTCAGATGCCAGTTCTTGATGGTATTGAAGCAACTCAAGAGATTCTTGACTACGAAGAGGACTTTAACGTACCACATATCCCTATTATCGCATTGACCGCCAATGCCCTTAAAGGTGACCGTGAACGATTTATGGCCGCAGGTATGGATGAATATACTACCAAACCACTTGTTCGTACAGAATTAACCTCACTACTTAACCACTTCTTGTCTGATAAGATTGTAGATATCAATGAGCTCAAAGCACAAGAAGCTAAGAAAAAAGAGGCTGAGCCAGAAGTTGTAGAAGAGAAAAAACCTGAACCTGTTCAAGAGAAAGCACCAGAACCTGAGGTTATTCCTGAAACTCCAGCGGAGACACCAAATGAGCAGACACTAGACATCATCTTGACAAAAAAGAGTCCGATAGAAACCAAGCTGTTCTCTATGCTACTTGAAGAGTTAAAATTCGACTATGCAACATCTAAAACTTTTGAGACGCTTATTAATGACATCAAAGAGAAAAACCCACGTGTTATTCTTATAGACAAAGAGCTTCCAGGTATGGACTTTAAACTCCTTAAAGATACGGTTGACGCACTCGCAAATAAGACTTCAATTGTTATGATGGTAGACCCAGCATCAAGAGAGAACACTGATAACAATGAGATTGCTGATGAGATTATAAACAACCTTGTCAACAAAGACCTACTACGTCTTATCGTAGAAAAATATACTAAGTAAGGAGACATTTTATGTCTAAAAATTTAACCATTCTGGCAGTTGACGATGACATGATCAACCTAAAGCTTTTAAAATCTATGTTAAAAAAGAACCCAGATATTGCAGAGGTAGTTGAAGCGAGAAATGGCGCAGATGCTATTAATGTACTTAAAGAGAGAACAGATATAGATATGATTCTTCTTGACATCATCATGCCGGTGATGGGAGGCTTAGAGATGCTTCA
>JALSUN010000117.1 GCA_027061425.1 Helicobacteraceae bacterium | reverse complement strand
CACAAAGAGCGCATCGACACAGCAGTTGTTCTGCTTGCAGCGGTTATTCTGATAGGTATGTTCAACAACTTTTTTCTGATTTGGGCTGTTTTAGGCCTTATCTATATGGTGGCGTTTAGAGAAGCAAATGCCCTTTTTGGTGTAGAAAAGAGTACAAACCTTAATTTAGCAGGGGCATTATGGTTACTTGCTGCTATATATCCTAAAGCAGATGACCTCTTTATCATCGCAGCCCTCGTAGTGGCAGCACTTTACGTTTACAACCCACAACGTGATATCAAGAGTCTTTACAGTTTTATCTACCCAACGGCAGGTATGCTCTTTATGTTGACACTCTATGTTGATTATGGGATCTATAGTATTTTTTGGATGATTATGATTATCGCTGGAACAGATGTAGGTGCTTATGCTGTGGGTAAAAGTATTGGTAAAACAAAATTTTCTGTTACTTCACCTAACAAAACATTAGAGGGTGTTCTTGGCGGTATCGCTATGGGTACGGTGTTTGGTCTGGCAGTAGGTGTAGGAGAATATGGCTTTTGGTTGGCACTGCTTGTCTCTGCAGCAACAGCGGCCATCTCTGTCTTTGGTGATCTGTTCGAGAGCTTTTTAAAGCGTAAAGCTGAGGTTAAAGACAGTGGAAACTTCCTACCAGGACACGGGGGCGCACTTGATCGTGTGGATGGTTACCTTTTTGGCGCGATTATGATGGTGGTACTTCTTAGAGGTCTTGCGTAGTTTGATTGTTCTTGGTTGCACAGGTTCCATAGGGGTCAACACACTGGCTATTGCAGAGAAGTTTAACCTTCCTATTGATGTCTTAGTTGCAGGTACCAATCTTACTTTGCTCAATGAACAGATAAAAAAACATCAACCTTCTATCGTAGTTGTCTCTGATAAAGCAGATGTCTCTCAAGTCAAGCACAATGATGTACGTCAAGGTGACGAAGCTATTTTAGATGCTATCGAAGAGGCTAAAGGGATGTTGGTAGTCAATGCCTTGGTCGGCTTTATGGGTCTCAAACCAACACTAAAAGCCATAGAGTGTGGTAAAAAAGTGGCCTTGGCAAACAAAGAGTCTTTAGTAGCAGGCGGGGCATTTATAGACATGTCTATGATCCAACCTATCGACAGTGAACACTTTGGGCTTTGGTATCTTAATAGTACAGATCGTCCCATAGAACGCATGCTTATCACAGCAAGTGGTGGTGCGTTTAGAGACTGGCCACTTGAAAAGATACAAAGTGCTACCTTAGAGGATACGCAAAAACATCCTAACTGGTCGATGGGTCAGAAGATCACCATAGACTCTGCTTCCATGATGAACAAGATGTTTGAGCTTTTAGAGGCACGTTGGCTCTTTGGAAAGGGTGAATACAATGCTCTTATCGAGACCAAATCACTCATACATGCACTCATAGACTACAAAGATGGCTCGACTACTGCACATTTTGCTAAAGCGAACATGCAACTGCCTATCGCTTATGCGGTTATGGGTAAAGCAGATGAAGCTATCTTGAAACCCATCAACCTTTTAGAAGTAGGCTCTTTAGAGTTCAGAGAGATCACTACAGAGCGTTACCCTATATGGAAGATACGTGAAGAACTCATAGCTAATCCTAAACGAGGTGTTGTAGTAAATGCAGCAAATGAAGCGGCGATAGAGCTGTTTGTGACAGGTGAAATAAGCTTTTTAGAGATCTCAGAACGTGTGATTACGGCATTTGAGAAGTTTACAAATGCACCTCAGAGTATTGAAGAAGTATTTGCTCTAGACACTACTGTTCGTGACTACGTCAAGGCGATGTAATGCGAAAGAAGGTACTGCTTTTACATGGTTGGGGTGGTAGTGATTATCCACATTGGCAGTCATGGCTGGCAGGGGAGTTGGCTAAAGATTATGGACAGGTCTCCTTTCCTCTTTTAGACAATCCTCATTTTCCGACTAAAAACAGATGGGTAAAACAGTTTAAAAAACTACTAAGTGAATTCCAACCGGATACGGTTATCTGTCACTCTTTAGCGAACACGGTCTGGTTCCATCTCTGCAACGAGGGTGAGATAAAGCGTGTGAAGCGTCTACTGCTGGTAGCACCTCCAAGATTGGACTTAGAGCTTGAGACCATTAAGACTTTTTTCCCTGTTGAAGTACCAACAGATTTGTTTGCTGATGAGGTCATAATGGTTACTTCTGATAATGATCCTTATATGACATCTGAAGAAGCTGCAGCTTTACAAAAAGAGCTAGGTGTAGAGATGAAAGTCCTGCATGCAGCTGGACATATCAATGCTGAGAGTGGTTATGGCGAGTGGCCGTGGGTGCTGGATAATGTTTAATTTTAAATGTTTCATTTTTAATTATAGAAGCGAAGTGCAACGCAGCCTACCTTCATTCAACATTCATAATTCAACATTCATAATTACTCCAAAGGAGTCCTTTTGATCCTATCTATCGAATCTTCTTGTGATGACAGTTCTGTTGCCATTACAGATATTAAAACTAAAAAACTGATCTATCATAAAAAAATCTCTCAAGAGTTGGAACACGCGGTTTATGGCGGTGTAGTTCCTGAGCTGGCTTCTCGCCTGCATGCAGAGGCTCTTCCTAAGATCTTAGAAGAGTGTGTAGCATATTTTCCAAAACTTAAAGCTATTGCTGTGACGAATGCACCGGGTCTTACTGTCACTTTGATCGAGGGGATAACGATGGCTAAGGCTTTGAGTGTCTCACTAGAGCTGCCTTTGATCGCAGTAAACCATCTTAAAGGCCATATTTACTCACTGTTCATTGATAGAGAGACGGTGTTCCCTCAAACGGTACTTCTGGTATCAGGTGGGCATACTCAAGTCGTAGAGGTTA
>JALSUN010000116.1 GCA_027061425.1 Helicobacteraceae bacterium | reverse complement strand
ATTTAGTAATCACACCTTCGAATACAGGGTGTTGACTTATTTAGAATGATTATAACCCATTAACGTTTCAAAAACATTTCAAAACTTGTTCATATGTTTCTACACCAAGATTATGCAGAGAGGGAAGCAGTCTATAAACTTATTACTTAAATGATCAACCCTGCAGAATTTACCCTGTATAGGAGTGAAAAAGAGAGATACTTTTAAACTTTATTTTGTTCTAACAGTCTTGTTGTGACATCCTTCATAATTCTAAGGGCGAGATGTGGACTGTCGTTGAGGAGTTTGTCAAAGGCTTTTGCTGAGAGTTCTAAGGTCTCGACCCTTCCTTTTGCAATAACCGTAGCAGTACGTTTCCCTTTAGAAATAATGCTGACTTCACCGATGTAGTCACCTTCAGTAAGTGAAGCTAAGGTAGAAAGTTTGTTATCTCTGTTTAACATAACATCAGCATGACCTTTAGTGATGATGTAGAAATGTTCTCCTATCTCTCCTTGTCTGACGATAGAAGCAGCATTTCTAAAGTTGATACGCTTAGTTTCTTCAGAGAGTTGATATAGCTCCTCGGAGGTTAGTTTGCTGAAGAGTGGTACCTTGTGAAGGTAGGCCATGATTTCAATATGACTGATAGAACGGTTTTTTTCACGCATAAAGCGACTGATCTCAGAGATGAGTTTACAGTCACTGTCACTATAGGTACGATAGTCCACAATGTTATACAGCTCATGGTCATAGAAGTAGTACAAGATGGCTGTAGTAAGCTCTTCTTCTTGAAAAGAGAGTAACTCTCTAATGATGAGGTTGAGGCGTTCATGATCGTACATAATGACATCTTGCAAAGTGTTTAAAATCTTTTTGATGTCTGGAGTATAGGTGTTGGTTAAGAGGTTACCAATATTAATCTCTAGGTGCTCCTGAGTTCCTTTGTTAAAATAGTTTTTTACCTGTTGGTTGAGGTTATGCAGTAAGACATTATCTTGAGGAGAGAGCAGGGCGAGGCTGTTGGTTAGTTGTGAGAACTTTTTTTGAAAACTGTTAGAGAGGGTAAAGAGCAGATAGTTTGCACTTTTTTGATCATTTTGAAAGCTCAACGCAGCAATCAGTGTAGCACTTTGCTGTAACTGCTTGAGTTTAGTAATAATGCGCTCATCGAGGGTGTTGTCACTTTTGACAAGTTCATCATAAATACGTTGATGTTCTTCATCACTAATGTGGAAACGCTGCTGGACTGTCTTGATCTCAGTAGTGTCCACTTCCTGTTCCAGCAACTCTTGAAGGTGTGTTTTATAGATTTTAAGCTGATAGATCTTCTCAGAAGAGAGGGCATTCTTTTCGTCAAACAGCTCTTCGTTATTTTGTTTAATAGAACGCAAGACTTTTTGGTGCTCCATGTCGCTGAGACCCAGTTGTTCACGGATCTTGTCGAGTAGCGTAAAGTCTTCTTTGGAGAGTGTACCATCACTTAGCATCTCAAGAACAGTCTCTTTATAAAGTGCAAGTTTCTCTTGTTGACTCTCTTGTTGGTTAGAGTAGGTGTAATAGATCTCTTTAAGGTTGGTTGGTGCTGGCCACGGTCCTTTCCATTTTTTGAGAATTTTCTGTGCAAAACGTTCTTGAAGATAAAAACGCTCTTCACGAAAGATCTCTTTCCATAAAACTACAGAGGAGATGACGATCACTGTAAAATGTAGAAGTGCGTAAAAGACAGGCACATGGATGTACGCTGGAGCACCAGCAAAGATATAAAAGGTGTTAAAGGCCACAAAGGCTGCGATCGCTTTTGTAATATGTTTAACAGTTTTAGCATCTTTGTTCATGGCCCACTGTAATTTTGGGATCAACTTTTCTACTTGAACAAAAAAGAGGTAACTCAGTGTTGAGAAAAAGAGTAGGGTTAAAGGTACAGCGATGATCTTGGGAACAACAGGCAGGAAAAAGAAACCTGACTGAAAGATCTCTGTAAAGGCGTGAGACTCTTGTGTCCACTCTCCTTTAAAATAGTAGTCCCAGTTACCACTAATAGCATAGTAATAGGCATAAAACCCAAAAATAAGACCTGAAAAAGCGTAAAAAACGATTTCTTTACCCCGTTCACTGTTCTCTTTCCAGTAGCCTTTCTCTAAATCGATATCGGGGCAGTTGGTTTTACATGCAACACAGCTTCCACAAGCAGAGTTGTGCTGACTTAAGAGTGCGTTTGAACCGCAGTACACCTTTTCAACGATCGCAACAGGACAGAAAAAGTTACACCAGCTTTTTCCTGCAAAGAAAAGGTTGGTAATGAGCGCAGAGAGTGCTACCAACAGTAAAAAAAGGGCTAAAAAAGTACCTGAAAAATTGAGAAGTAAGAGACGGGCACTGAAGGCTAAAAAAAGAAGACTAAACTGAAAGTAGTAGTAGTTCTTTTCCAACCAGTCTGGAACCTTGCGCTTGGGAACCCAGTGAAAGAACTGTCCGATCGCTGCGATCCATGCTAGAGGACAGAGTTGGCGCCAGCGGTTATATCCAACTGCAACGATAAAAAGTGGGATAAGAGGGATAACCATCGTCCAGATAAGCGCAGTACCATAAGGTAGGAAATAACTGGCTGGAATGAGTCCTAGGAGTATAAAAAGGGCAATAGCCTGATAAAAAGTAGTATTACGTTTCATTAATAGCCGAAAGTCTCCCATTTGTACCGGACAATAGGTGTATCGTCACGGTTGGCCCATTCCCGCATAGAACCATCATAGATTTTTGCATGTTTAAAGTGCATATGTTGAGAGAGAACAAACCAGTTCATAGAAGCTTCAAGTCCACCTGTACAGTAGAGTAGTACCTCTTTGTCTGGTTTAATGTTATATCCGTCGAGGAAAATCTCTTTAAGAATGGCATCACTTTTAAGAGTACCATCTATCTCAAACTTATCTTTCCAAAAACTGCTCATTGCTTTTGGGATGTGCCCGATACGTTTGACCCCATTACTACGAAGTGAACCATAGTAAAAGACTGCAGGACGTGCTTCCAACATAGGTACTTTACCTATATGGGCTTTGGTGTAAGCCATATCAACAACAATGTCCTTGTTATAGTGTGCAACAAAGTCTCCTTTGGGGTTGTGACGTCCTTTTGACTCCAAACGACGGTCGTCATCATCTTCCCATTCAGCAAAACCACCATTTAAAATAGCAACATTTTTGAGACCATTAACGATCATAGAGAGAGCAACATAACTTGACTTGAGTGCCTCTTTTGGCCCATTATGTCCATAAATAACAACTTGTGAGTCTTTATTGATCCCCAGTCTTTGCATCTCTTTTTGGATCTCAGCCGTAGAACGCATGAGTTGGTGTTTTAAGACAGGCTTCCTCCACTTGTTAATCTCTGTATGTACAGCATGCGGAATATGATAGTTAAGATAATCTTTTTGAGTACCCAAATCGATCAAGACAAGGTCCTTGTCTTGCAGCATTGTTTGAAGCTTTTGAGCAGAAATAAAACCTGTAGCAGCCTGAAGTGATAAGATCATTAAAGATAATAAAAGTAAGTGACGCATAAATTTCCTTTGTCCCTCTTTATAAAGAAAGGCATATATATATGTTCAATTATAATACACTATCGAACTGAATGTAACATAATAATTGATAAGAAATAATATAAAATCTTTAGGTTTATAGTATAAAGATATTCTTTTGTTGTTTTTAGTATGATGTGTATTAAAGCCTTAAAATAGAAGAGGACTTAGCGATGATGGAGAGTAAATGCAAAAAAATGCCAGTGAACTTTTAGAATTAATTTTTTCGTACGTGACTAAAATAGCAGCGATACATGATCCAGATAAAATACTTTTTGAAGTAGCACAGATGGGACGGGACTTGGTAGACGCGGATCGTTGTAGTGTCTGGATCTTGGAAAAAGAGAGTGATACCTTATGGACGAAAGTCTCTCAAGGAGTAGATACTTTACGCATACCTGCCTATAGTGGTATTGTGGGAGAATGTATTTTGGCACAAGAAGCACAAATCATTAATGACGTCTATGCCAACCCAAACTTTAATCAAAGCGTTGACAAAACAACAGGCTACAAGACAGAGACGATGATGGTCATTCCTATTCACAACTCCAATGAAGAGGTGAGTGGTGCACTGCAGGTCATTAACAAGATAGGAGACGAGGGTTTTACGCTAGAAGACCTCAAGCACTTACAGTTAGCCTCTACTTATATTGCAGAGAGCCTAGAGTCTTCAATGTTATTAGATGAGATCGATGCCACACAGCGTGAACTGGTATATATAATGGGTGTAACAGGAGAGAGCCGTTCGAAAGAGACGGGAAATCATGTCAAACGTGTTGCTGAGTATTCACGTCTATTGGCAGAGCTTTATGGTCTGAGTAAAGAGGAATGCGAGATTTTAAAAGATGCTTCACCCATGCATGACTTAGGTAAAATCGCTATACCTGACGCTGTCCTCAATAAGCCTGGTCGTTTTAATGAAGAAGAACGCCTCATTATGAACACACATGCACAACTGGGGTATGATATCTTAAAAAACTCTGAGCGTACCTTACTTAAAGCAGCAGCCATCGTGGCTTACCAACATCATGAAAAATATAATGGAACAGGGTACCCCAACCAACTTAAAGGCGAAGAGATCCACATATATGGTCGTATTACAGCACTTGCAGATGTTTTTGATGCCTTAGGTTCCGATCGGGTGTATAAAAAAGCATGGGATGATGAGCGGATAGATGCACTCTTTAGAGAGGAACGTGGTGAGCATTTTGATGCGGATCTAATAGACCTGTTTTTTAAGCATAAAGCAGAATTTATAGCGATACGTGAACAGTTTAAAGATATCTATCGTGGCGAATAATATTAAAATCTTGGGGAGTAACGGAACTAAGGGTCTAGAAGGTGGAACCAGTGCCTTTTACATAGACAGTGAGAACATGATAGATGCGGGTAACCTGCTTAAGCCTCTTGGTGTTGAAAGTGCACGTATTAAAAATATATGGCTAACCCATTCTCATCTCGACCATATTATAGATATTGCTTATGTGTTGGACAGTTATTTTGAAGAGAGAGAAGAGACTTTAGTAATTAAAGGGCTCAAAGAGACTTTAGATGCTGTTAAAACACATTTTTTTAACGATGTCATCTGGCCAGACTTCTCTAAAATCACTTTAGGTAACTCAAATATAAATGCATTAGCATATGAAGAGATAGATCTTTATAAAGAGTATACACTGGGCAGTGGCATTAAACTAGAAGCGTTTGAGACAGATCATACGGTAAAAAGTTGTGGTTACGTGGTGCAAAAAGAGAACAGTGCGGTCTTGATAACAGCTGACACCTTTGGTCTGGAAAGTATGATCTCACAACTTGCTGTTAAAAAAGAGATAAAAAGTTTGGTCATAGAGTGCTCCTTTCCTTCAAAAATGGAAGAACTGGCTAAAATTAGTAAACATCTAACACCAAAACTGTTATTTAATAAACTTCAAACAGTTGACAATAGTAACCTTACTCTGTATATCAATCATATTAAGCCTCTTCACAAAAAAAGAATTTTAGAAGAGATTGCCCTATTTAAGGGCTCTTGGAAAGTTAAAATATTAAAAGATGGAGAAATTATAAACTTTTAGTGAAAAAGCCTTGACATTAAAAACAAAAGTCCCTATAATTGCAGCTCGATTTCAGATGCCGACATAGCTCAGTTGGCTAGAGCAGCTGATTTGTAATCAGCAGGCCCGGGGTTCAAATCCTCGTGTCGGCACCATTTGATTTCGAATATTAGAAACAGTGTTAGACCAGATCAATACAACAAAAGATGGTGAGATAGTCAAGTGGCCAACGACGGCAGACTGTAAATCTGCTCCCTTTGGGTTCCCAGGTTCGACTCCTGGTCTCACCACCATCAATGATGACGCGGGCGTAGCTCAGTTGGCTAGAGCGTCAGCCTTCCAAGCTGAGGGTCGAGGGTTCGAGTCCCTTCACCCGCTCCATTGAAAATGTATTATCCTTCTGGGAGCTGAAGTACAATAATTTTATACTTCTACTTATTTTCATCTAATTACTAATCTTTCAACACTATACTATGTACTAGAAAACTATGCACTTATTGCTTTAGTTTATGATTTTTAATGTTTGTGATCAAAATGCTCACATGGCTCAGAGGTAGAGCACTTCCTTGGTAAGGAAGAGGTCCCGGGTTCAATTCCCGGTGTGAGCTCCATCTAAGACGTTAAAATAAGATTTTTTACAAAATTTTAAAATTATAAGCAATAAATGAATAGTTTTTGGGTACAATTCCATTTCAATTTAACAACAAGCAGGAGATTCTTATGGCTAAAGAAAAATTCGAACGTAATAAACCACACGTTAATATCGGTACTATAGGTCACGTTGACCATGGTAAAACTACATTGACAGCAGCAATTACAGCAGTACTTGCAGTTAAGAATGATGCAAAATTCATGGATTATGACATGATCGATAATGCACCAGAAGAGCGCGAGCGTGGAATCACGATCGCTACTTCACACGTTGAGTACGAAACTGACATCCGTCACTATGCACACGTTGACTGTCCAGGTCACGCCGATTATGTCAAGAACATGATTACGGGTGCTGCTCAGATGGACGGTGCTATTCTTGTTGTTTCTGCAGCGGATGGCCCAATGCCACAAACACGTGAGCACATCCTTCTTTCTAAGCAGGTTGGTGTTCCTTACATCGTTGTATTCATGAACAAAGAAGACCTTGTTGATGATGAAGAGCTTATGGAATTAGTAGAGATGGAAATCCGTGAACTACTAGACGTATATGAGTTCCCAGGTGATGACACTCCTATTACTGCTGGTTCTGCATACCAAGCACTAGAAGAAGCAAAAGCTGGTGCTCTTGGGCCATGGGCTGACAAGATCATCGAACTAATGAGAACTGTAGATGAGTACATCCCAGAACCAGAGCGTGAAACAGACAAAGACTTCCTAATGCCAGTTGAGGATGTATTCTCAATCTCTGGTCGTGGTACAGTTGTAACTGGTCGTGTTGAGCGTGGTCAGGTTTGTGTTGGTGAAAACATCGAAATCGTTGGTATCAAAGACACTCAGTCTACTACTGTAACTGGTGTTGAGATGTTCCGTAAAGAGATGGATTGTGGTGTTGCAGGTGATAACTGTGGTGTTCTTCTTCGTGGTATCGATAAAGAAGCAGTTGAGCGTGGTCAGGTTCTTTGTAAGCCAGGTACGATCACTCCTCACACAACATTTACTGCTGAGATCTATGTACTAAGTAAAGATGAGGGTGGTCGTCATACACCATTCTTCTCTAACTACCGTCCACAGTTCTACGTACGTACAACTGACGTTACAGGTGCGATCACTCTACCAGAAGGTACTGAGATGGTTATGCCAGGTGACAACGTAAGCATTACTGCTGAACTAATCGCTCCGATCGCTATGGAAGAGGGAACTCGTTTCGCTATCCGTGAAGGTGGACGTACAGTTGGTGCAGGTGTTGTTGCTACAATCGTTAAGTAATTAACATTTAAGTAAAGTCCTTTTTTAGGACGCAAGCCTTTTTAGGCTTGCCACTTGTAAAGAGGATAAACTCTTTTAAGTAAGAAATAAAACGAAGGGGAACATAATGAGAGAAACAATTCACTTAGGTTGTGAGAAGTGTACACGTCGTAACTATCACACCTCTAAAAA
Source organism: Helicobacteraceae bacterium (assembly GCA_027061425.1). GTDB lineage: Bacteria > Campylobacterota > Campylobacteria > Campylobacterales > Sulfurimonadaceae > Sulfonitrofixus. The sequence continues at coordinate 2,273 of JALSUN010000116.1, read as the reverse complement.
CAAAAAGACTCACACTGAAAAATTTACAGTAACTAAGTACTGTAAATGGTGTCGTGAGCACACACCACACAAAGAAATGAAACTCTAAGTTTTATCTCTTTAGTCAATGGGACATGGAAAATAGGTTCTTCCTATTTTCTTTTCACCATTTTCTTTCTTGTATCTGCAAGAAATGTATAGGCGTATAGCTCCAATGGTAGAGCACCGGATTCCAAATCCGGGTGTTGGGAGTTCGAGTCTCTCTACGCCTGCCACTAATAAAATTAACTAACATTCACAATCAATGAAGCTTTAGAGCTCTATTTATTGTAAATGTAAAGAGGAACAGACATGAAAAGCGCCATTCAAAATGCTAAGACTGAATTAGACAAAGTAATTTTCCCTACAAAAGGGCAGGTAAAACAAGCATTTTTTGCAGTGTTTTTAGTAGTGACTGTGATTTCTATATTTTTAGCGCTGGTTGACCTTTTAATGTCTTCAGTTCTTTCTGTAATTTTAGGTTAAGGGTTAATTATGGCACACAACTGGTACTCGATTCAGACCTATGGTAGCGAACGTAAAGTTCGTGAAGCGATTTTATATCTTATAGAAGAGAACAAACTTCAAGATAAGATCGCAGAAGTTATCGTTCCAACAGAAGATGTTGTTGAGATGAAAAATGGTAAGAAAAAGATTTCTGAGCGTTCTCTCTACTCAGGTTATGTTTTTATCAATGTAGATCTTGACACTGAAATTCAGACAATGATTCAAGGTGTTCCAAAAGTTTCTGGTTTTATTGGTGAGGGTAATGTCCCGACACCATTAAGTGAGACTGATATTAATACGATTCTTGATCGTGTTAACAACCGTCCTGCACCGAAGCCGAAAGTTTACTTTGAAAATGGTGAGATGGTTCGTATTATAGATGGTCCATTTGCTAACTTTACAGGTACTGTGGACGAGTACGATGTTGAGCATGGTTCGTTGAAGCTTAATGTTTCTATCTTTGGACGTGCAACTCCAGTAGATATCTCTTACTCACAAGTAGAGAAAATCATATAAGGCATGGCCTTGTATACTACGCTGACTTTAGATCTTTAAGAGATTTAAGGCCAGCGTAGAGCAACATCATGTTGCGTGGGCTCTCTGCTGAAGAGAACTTAGCGTTAGCGAAGTGATTTGAATTATATTTGAATTGCGTTACATCATATAAAGGACAAACTATGGCAAAAAAAGTTATGGATTATATCAAGCTTCAAATCGAAGCTGGTAAAGCAAACCCGGCTCCACCAGTTGGACCAGCTCTAGGACAACGTGGTGTTAACATCATGGAATTCTGTAAAGCATTCAACGAGAAGACAAAAGACAAGATGGGCTTTAAAGTTCCTGTTGTTATCACTGTTTACTCTGATAGAAGTTTCACTTTTATCACGAAACAGCCACCGGCATCTGCACTTCTTATGAAGGCTGCAGGTCTTAAAAAAGGTACTGACAACCCACTTTTGAACAAAGTTGGTAAGATTACTAAAGCTCAGCTTATGGAAGTTGTTAATGCTAAGATCGCCGATCTTAACACTGACGATGTAGACCAAGCTGCTAACACATTGGCGGGTTCTGCACGTTCAATGGGTATCGAGATCGTAGACTAAAACTACACTCATTAACATCACCGACCACAGTGATATAAAACTTTGTGGCAGATTTATATATGGAGATCAAAATGGCAAGTAAACGCTATACACAACTGTCTGAAAAAATTGACAGTACAAAAAAATACACGGTAGCTGAAACAGCTGCCCTTATGAAAGACCTTACATCTGCAAAATTCGACGAAACTGTTGAAATTGCAATGAACCTAAACGTAGATCCACGTCACGCTGACCAAATGGTTCGTGGTGCACTTGTTCTTCCAAACGGTACAGGTAAAACTGTTCGTGTTGCAGTATTTGCAAAGGGAACAAAAGCAGACGAAGCTAAGGCTGCTGGCGCTGACATCGTTGGTACTGACGAATTGGTAGAGCAGATCCAAGCGGGTAACATTGACTTTGATGTTGTTGTCGCTGCTCCTGACTGTATGGGTCTTGTTGGTAAAGTTGGTCGTATTCTAGGGCCAAAAGGTATGATGCCTAACCCTAAGACTGGTACAGTTACGCCAGATGTTGCAACTGCTGTTAACAACGTAAAGGGAGGCCAAGTTGCTTTCCGTGTTGACAAAAAAGGTAACATCCACGCTGGTATCGGTAAAGCGAGCTTCGATGCTGCAAAGATCGAAGAGAACATTACTGCATTTGTTT
>JALSUN010000115.1 GCA_027061425.1 Helicobacteraceae bacterium | reverse complement strand
TCTTCCAAAAACGCATACCGCCTATGGCTTGAAAGGTGTGGGGGATCTCTCCATAAAAGCGCTCTAGTGTTGCACTTTCAGCGTTAAGTTGACGTTTTGAACGGATGTAAGTATAGGCTACATAAGCATAATAGTCCTCATATCGCAGTTTATAGTTGGTGTCCAGACCATAAGCATATCCCTCACCTCCATTTAAGTAGAGACTCTGGTTCGCATCTACGACTAAGTCTAAATAATCTTTATAAAAAGCATCTACAGAAAAGTCTCCCCATTTTTGAAGCTTTTTATCATAATGCAACACATAGTGCATCGCACGTTCATAGCCAAGATCCGGATTTCCTATCCCCTCCACCGTCTTGGTACCGTTGGGTGTCTGTGTGTAGAGTCCCGTTGCAAAAGAGTAAGTATCTTCTGGGTTGGGGGCATAGAGCATAGAGAGTCTTGGGTCTACATAACCACCATAGTTTTTATAATCACTATAAGCAAAACGCAGTCCAGGACGAATGACGATGCTTGAAGTGGGTTGATAGATGTCTTCTAAAAAGAGCGTGGCAGCGTTGGCTTTAATGTCCTCTTTTACTTGAAATACCGGTGCAGTTGTCAAATCGAACCCTGGCTTTGATGTAGAGGGCAGTTGGGTGATGTTCAGATCTAATGGGGTCTCTAAATGTTGAAACTCCGCACCTGCCACAAACTTATGGTTTTCATAGGTGTAAGAACTTTGATGGTACAGCCCTGTCTCATGAGAGTCAACATCAACAAAATAACCATCAAAAAACTTCACACGGGCAACAGAGTACTTGTAGTATGCCAAAGTATTACTCTCATAGTTGTCATAAAAACTTTGATGGCGTACTCCTACCGTTGTAAAACCTCTGTGAGACTGTATGTCACCGTTGGCTTCAGGGTCTTTCACTGTGTTTCCAAAGGTAGCGATCTCTAAAGCATCATCCGCACTGATAAGTTCCAAAGAGTAGATGTTGTTATCATTAGGGACGTATGAACCCATAAAAGTAATATCATAGTAATTAGGAAACTCTGTGTAGGTTGTGTTTGTGTCTTCGTCTATAGTACCCGTGGCCTTACCTACAGCACCTAGAAGCAAGTCAAAATAACTACGCCTGGCCCCAAAATAGAAACCTACTTCGTCACTCAAAGCCACATTAATACCCGCCGAAGCATCATACAGTCCAACATGACCATAACCACTTAAGTCATCAGCAGGATAGGCAGGTGTGATATCTATCACCCCACCCATTGCATTACCGTAGGTGACATCAAAACCTGCCAGATAGGCATCTATCTGGTCTATAGCCTCTGGAGCTATGACAGAGTGCAGTCCACCCATATGATAGAGATAGCCAATGGGAAGATGGTTTATGGTGGTCAAAGTCTCTTCAGGCTTAGAACCATAGATAAAAAGTTCTCCACTAATGTCACCTACGGAGGTTACACCACTCAGTGCTTGTATCGCTTTAACGGGATCACCTTGCCCTCCTGGTATAAACATGGCTTCCTCTTTGCTCATACGTTTTTGAGAAGGCATAGCCGGAACATACTGTGGTGTTTGCAGGTAATCAGGTTTTGAAAAGACATCGTTATAGCTTGAATCTTCAGAACTTGCATTAGAGTTGACTTCTATCACATCAAGTTCTATAGACAGGAGAGAAAGCGGTACTAACAAGAGCCAAGAGAGGGTCTGCTTAAGCATCATTAATACTACCTTTGAACTTAAATCTTATCTTTTCAAAATCAACGATCTTACCAGCATCGATACTGACACCCAAAGTGAGTGCTCTATAGACCTTTTCTTAAAATGCAGTCAATCTTACTGAAACTGTGTTTTAAGCTCCGCCAGGGCACGACGCAAATTACTCATGTGCGCGGCTATGACTGCCGGGTCATGTTCAGTTTTCATATAAGTGTTAAAGTCTATGAGAACATCAGCGATACCACCCGTACCTAAGTTTGTTGCAGACCCTTTGATCATATGAGAAATGTCTTCTATTTTTTTGTTGTCACCGGCTTCTACAGCTGCTTCGAGAGATGGAATCTCTTGTTCGACTTGTTGTATAAGTTCAACCATAAACTCAGCTGCTTCTTCTGCAGAGAGGCCAAATTCATCCATGGTGCGGGTGTTGTCAAAGGCACTATAGGTATAGGGTACTTCTACAACGGCTTCAGGCTCAGGTTCCTCAACTTCATCTTTCTTTGTATCAACAATGGGCATCTCTTCGACAAGTTCAGGAGCTACAGGTTCAGTAGAAAGTGTTTCAACAGGTTCTTCCTCGAACTCTTCTTCTATAAAAGGAGGAAGTGTCATCTCTTCTTCAGGGCTTGCTTCTGGTTCTTCAAGTACTATTGTCTCTTCAACTGCAGGGATCACTACAGGTTCTTCAACCTCTGGTACTGGAACTTCTTGTGTCTCCGGCGGCTGTACTTCTTCTTGTATCTCTACAACCTCAGGTGCAGTTTCTACTTTTTCTACTACTGCTGTCGTTACCTTTTTAGCTCTCTCAGTTTTAGAGCGCTCGCGGGCCTTCTGGTTTGAAGTATCAAGATCTTTTTTAAGTCGGTCTAAATGTCGTCCGGTTGTTGTATGATTGGTGGTAAAAAGAAGGACTATCAGAAAAATAATAAAAAGAATAATAAATGAGAAAACAAACCAAAACATAGATGACCTTTATATATAGATCATTTATCATAATACAACTTTATGTTTTAAACACTTAATTGTTAGGAAGTTTTTGTTTTTTGTTACTAAATGGGAGAAAATATGGTGGCAAATGCCACCAGAAAGGTCTATCCGAAGATAGAGATCATAACACCTGCTGCAACAGCAGAACCGATAACACCGGCAACGTTAGGACCCATAGCGTGCATTAAAAGCATGTTAGAGCGGTCATACTCCATACCTACTTTGTTAGAGACACG
>JALSUN010000114.1 GCA_027061425.1 Helicobacteraceae bacterium | reverse complement strand
CGGGTGATCCAGCCACTGGAGGTGATGCTCTGGGCAAAACCGACCGAGACCCCGGCCAGCAGTAACAGAAGAGAGTGCCCCAAAGCAAAGACCAGGATCAGACTGTAGGCATACAGATAACCGCTGCCGCTCGCTACTGTAATGATGGCAAACAGCGGCGCCGAAGCGCAGGGGGTACTAACCAGACCAAAGACCAGTCCGATCAAAAGTCCGCCAAAGAGACGGAACTTCAACAGTTTTTGCATAATCACTGACTTATCCACGGCACCTAAAAAACCAAGCGCGTACAGTGCGATGAGTATGCTGAACATACCTGCTGTCAAGTAGGCCCACATCGGTGCGATAGAGAAGAAGCCTCCAAACTTTGCCACTATAAATCCAAGTATGGAGAAGCTGATCGCGACCCCTAAAGCAAACAGTCCCGTAAAGAGATAGGTGTAAAGTACCTTTTTCTTACCCTTGAGGTCTTTGTTTAACGCTAAAGAGCTTCCCACAAGAAGTGGGACTGCCACTAATGAACACGGGGCCATTGCAGTAATACTACCTGCAAAGAAAGCGCCAAAAAAGGCCATAAAAGAGTGTGACTCTAAAAGAGCTAAAAGCGTCTCTTGCATTTTACTACCTACTTTCTAGGAACATCTCTGTTAACGATATCACTGCGTGGGCCAAGGTCTTTAATACTGAACGTAAATAAGTAGTTTGGCAGTTTTGTTATTTTTAATAACTTTTCCGGATTCTCATAAAGCATTATCTTCATCGCCTTGAAGGCAAGTGATTCGACTTTATCAATATCTTCTGCAGTCACTTTTTCACCCTTAACACGTTTCTCTTTTATAAGCCTCTCTTGCGTCTTTAAAGAGTTCAAAAAAGTAGTATCTGCCAAAGAAACTTTGTAAGTCTCCCCGGTCGAGATACGCTGCACAATAAAACTGCCACCAAGAGTATTGTCTAAAGAGAGTGTCTTATGGTTAATCCTAGCCCCACTCATCAAGCCAGAGGTGTCTACAAGACAAGGACTGTTTTTTGCCACAATTCGTAGGTCTGTTCTATCAACGATACCATCTTTAAAGAGTTTGGGCAGAGTGTTAGAGAGCTCAACATACGCCATCACCAGACCATCACAAAGATGTCCATGTGCACGTGCAAGGGTATAAATATCCAGCTTTTTAGCATGCAAGTTATAACGCCCCATTGCACTGTCAGTATCTTTCACTAAGACAGACTTGGCATTGGGCGCTTTTTTAACCACATCTTGGTAAAACTGATCATCACTGTTCAGAGTTCCGGCCATAAGCAGGGATGTTCCAAGTAATACTGAAGTAAAAAATACTTTTTTCATAGTCTCTACAAAAGTAGCCTCCGCTACTTCTGCATCGCCTCTTCTAAAAGTGCTGTCACTTCGCCAAGACTTAACAATTTACCTGTCGACTTTACCTCACCGTCGATCACCAGACCCGGAGTCGAAATGACGTTGTACTTCATGATTTCCATGATGTCATCGACTTTTACCACCTGATGAAACCCACCCACTTTACTCACTGCTTCTTCTACTATTTTTTGAAGTGCTATACATTTGGCACAGCCTGTACCTAAGATCTCTATTTTCATACTATTTTCCTCGTTTTAAATTTTCTATATATACTTTAGCATTATCACCACGCAACTGTTCTATAGCCGTTAAAAGACCATCACTCAAATACTTCACATCATAGCCTTTAAGCTGTAGGAACATTCTACCCATATTGGCTCTGTCATTATGAGGACACGCCGTAATGATAAGCTTGTTTTTGTCCAGCTCATTTAGACGTGCAGGCAGTTCATTTAAGGGGATATTGATCGATCCTGCCAAGTGCCACGCCGCATACTCTTCACGAAAACGTATGTCCACCAGTTGTGCACGACCTTGAGCGACTAAGCGTAGCATCTTGTCACTCTTGATCTTCATATCTTTACGGGCCTGATAATCAAAACCTTTGAGATAAGCATCAAAGGTGACAGGTTTAAGCTCCTGCGCCATCAAAGAGGCCTGAAGTAAAAAGAGCCCCAGTAAAAATACACGTATCATGAGCCTTTAGGCATCAGACACTCTTGCATCATCGGTGCCACTGTCTTGGCATCAATGTCACCCACAACTTCAATAATCGTGTTGTCTGCATCACCTGTTATTTTGATGTCATCGATCTTCTTCATCACCTCTGGGTCACAGGCACATTCACAACTGCCCTCTTGACACGCCGCGATACGATCTGAGACACTGCTCATATTAAAACCGCTGAGTGTCGCTTTTATACCTGTCTGTGTTGCATTTATTTTTATCATTTTCGCTCCTATAATATAAAGTTAAAGAGGTATCCTACCGAGATGATACCCAGACCGACGATCCCAAAGAAGAGACCGATCAGTCTTATGTGGATGATCTTTTTCAAGATCATCGCCTCCGGAAGACTGAGGGCCGTGATGGCCATCATAAAACTCAACGCCGTTCCCAGTAGCATCCCTTTTTGTGTCAATACTTCGACTAAAGGCATAACTCCAGCAGCATTGGAGTACATTGGGATACCCATAAGTACTGCTAATGGAACACCATACCACTTGTCTCCACCAGCATAGGTTGCGATGAACTCTGCAGGGACATAACCGTGTATAAAAGCACCCACACCCACACCGATGAGAACATAAAGCCACACTTTTTTCAAGATGTCGTAGGTGTAGTCCCAAGACTCTGCTACACGATGTTTGAAAGTAAGTTTGATCTTCACCTCATCGAGTTCACCTTCCATCGGTTTGACATCTAATAAAATATATTTTTCCATATTTAGCTTGCCTATGAAGAATCCCCCCAGAATCGCCACTAAAAGACCAAATCCTATATATATTAGAGTAACTTTCCAACCAAATAAACCAAACAAAAGAGCAATAGCCACTTCATTGTTCATCGGTGAGCTGATCA
>JALSUN010000113.1 GCA_027061425.1 Helicobacteraceae bacterium | reverse complement strand
GCTTTTTCACGGGTGTCCGCTTTAACGATCAGTTTACCGATCATAGAGTCATACGTAGAAGGTACATTATAACCTGCGTGTGCATGAGTATCAATACGAACGCCAAGACCACCCGGTGCAACCCATTGAGTGATAAGACCCGGTGAAGGTAAGAAACGTACAGAATCCTCTGCAGAGATACGACACTCTATAGAGTGACCGTGGAAGTTAATGCTCTCTTGGCTTGGAAGTGCTTCACCTTCAGCTACACGGATCATCCACTCTATAAGATCAAGACCGCTTACCTCTTCAGAGACAGTATGCTCAACCTGAAGACGGGTATTCATCTCCATGAAGTAGAAGTCAAGGTTTTTGTCGAGTAGGAACTCAAATGTACCCGCACCTTCGTACTTAATGTATTTTGTTGCTTGAACAGCAGCCGCATGTAGACGCTCACGTACTTCTGGTGTCAAGACCTGTGCAGGAGACTCTTCGATAAGCTTCTGGTGACGACGCTGCATAGAACAGTCACGCTCACCGATGTGAAGGACGTTACCATGGCTGTCTGCCATGATCTGAACTTCGATATGGCGTGGTGCTTCGATGAATTTCTCCATATAGATCGTACCATCACCAAATGCCGTTATCGCTTCAGACTCAGCGGCTAAAAATGCATTTTTAAGACCCGCTTCCTCTTCAACCACACGCATACCGCGACCACCACCACCTTGGGCAGCTTTTAAGATCACAGGATAGCCTACGATCTTAGCGCGCTCTGCAGCATCTTTAATGTCATGGATGGCACCATCAGAACCTGGAACAACAGGAACATCAGCAGCGATCATCACATCTTTTGCTTTTGACTTGTCACTCATAAGTTCCATAACAGAAACTGTCGGCCCGATAAACTTAATGTCATGGTGTGTACAGATCTCAACAAAGTCCTGGTTCTCAGACAAGAAACCATACCCTGGGAAGATCGCGTCACAGTTACTGATCTCTGCAGCAGAGATAATCGCTGGAATACTTAAATATGATGCAGAACTTGGTGCGGCACCGATACAGATAGCAGCATCAGCAAGTTTAAGGTACTCAGAACCTTCGTCACCTTTAGAGTAGACAGCAACCGCCTCTTTACCCATCTCTTTTATAGTACGAATCGCGCGAAGAGCAATCTCTCCACGGTTCGCGACCAAGATACGTTTGATCTCAGCCATATTTAGATCTTCTCAACTACGAATAGTGGCATGTCATACTCAACTGCCTGACCATCAGTCACAAGGATCTCAAGGATCTTACAGTCAAACTCAGCTTCAAGTTCGTTCATGATCTTCATCGCTTCAAGAACCGCTACTGCCTGACCTTTTTTCACTGTATCTCCCACTTTTATAAATGGTGCAGAGTCTGGTGATGGTGCTGCGTAGTATGTACCAACCATTGGTGAATCGATCGTGTCACCCGTGATTGTTGCAGTTGCTGGAGCTGGAGCTGTAGATGCAGCTGCAGCTGCCGCTACTGGTGCTGCTTGTGCTACTGGAGCCGCGGCTACTGCTTGAACTGGTGCCGCAACAAGACCTGTTGCTTTTTCCATCTCGATCTCAAAACCGTCTCTAGTGATTTTGATCTTTGAAAGACCACTTTCGTCAAACTTAGTGATAAGTGCGTTAATTTGCTTGTTTTCCATAGTTAAAGGCTCCTAAATAGCTTCTAAACACCTTTGCACCCTAGAAAAGGTACGCTAGTGCTCTTAAATTTATTGCGATATAATATCACAAATCATATTAATCGATGTAATTTTTTTGTCTAAGAATGCTTTAAACCTTGTTTTATAGACCCATTTTTAGACAGATTTACACACTAAAACAGAGGAAACAGTTATGGGACTAAAAGCAGACACATGGATACGAGAACAAGCAGTAGAAAACGGGATGATCACACCGTTTTGTGAAGACCAGGTTGGCAAAGGCGTCGTTTCATACGGCTTAAGCTCTTATGGCTATGACATTCGTGTCAGTAACGAGTTTCAAATTTTTACAAACCTCAACTCTACTGTTGTTGATCCAAAACATTTTGATGATGCTAATGTCGTTGACTTTGAAGGTGATGTTTGTATCGTACCGCCTAACTCATTTGCACTTGCACGTACAGTAGAGTACTTTAAAATTCCACGTGATGTTCTTGCCATCTGTCTGGGGAAATCAACCTATGCACGTTGTGGTATCATCGTTAACGTTACCCCTTTCGAACCTGAGTTTGAAGGTCACATCACCATAGAGATCTCTAACACTACCCCGCTTCCAGCTAAGATCTATGCCAATGAAGGGATTGCACAGGTACTCTTTTTACAAGGCGATGAAGCATGTGAGACCTCTTATGCTGATAAAAAAGGAAAGTACCAGGGCCAAGAAGGGATCACACTGCCAAGGATCTTAAAATAAAGCCTCTTTACAAAGCCCTCGTCGAGCTCTTTTTGCTCGCAGGGATTTTACTCCCCTTTCTCATCAGTTTTGTTGATATCTCATTGCGAAGTCTCTTGAAAGAAACACTGACTACTAATCCACTGATGTATATGAGCTTTAGCACCCTGTTGTTAATGTATGCTGTAGGGTACTTCTATCTTTGGAGGATGTTCGCCAAACGTCAAGGCCTGGAACTTCAAAAACTGCTCGAACTTGGGACACTTCTTGTGATACTCAGTGATATCCTCTTATATATTTCACTCTATCAAGCAGGGAACACGCTTTCAAACTTTACATGGTTAGGTTTTTATCTTCTCTTGATCGCACTTTTTTATGTGCTAGGAAAGCGAAGTATTAACCATTCTCAAACTAATAAAACGCTATAATTCCGTTTATAAATACATAAGGACAGACAATGTTACACGAATACAGAGAAATCATCACACACATGAAAGAAAACGGAAATGAGAATGCACACTTCTTAAACATTTTTGACAAGCACAATGCACTTGACGACAAGATCGCAAAAGCAGAAAATGGCGATATTCCTATGACTGACCTTGAGCTTGAAGCACTTAAAAAAGAGAAACTTCTTCTTAAAGACGAGGCTTATGGCATCTTAATGGCGTACAAAAAAGAGCATAATCTTTAATCTTTCCAGACGGCAACTTTGCCGTCTACCCCCGACCTCTCTATTTAATCTATGACATATCTTCTGTTTACACCGCGCATACACACATCTATATTTTCAAATATACTTAAAAGTACTAGCTATTCAGAAACGCTATAATTTTTTCTGGTGGTCGACCGATCACAGCTTGATTTCCTTTAATAACGATAGGACGTTCTATGAGCTTAGGAAAACGTACCATCGCACGGATAAGAACACCTTCGTCACCGACCTGGTCAAGTTTCAGCTCTTTAAATTTATCTTCTTTGGTGCGCATCAGGTCTATAGCATCAATATCTAGTTTTAAAAGCAGTGATTTTATCATCGCTTCATCTAGCTCTGCATCAAGGTACTTTACCACCTCAGCTTCTACACCATTCTCTTCTAGGATCTCCATCGCCTGACGAGATTTTGAACATCTTGGATTGTGCCATATTTGAATATCACTCATTTTATCTTCCTACGTTATTAATTTTTAGAAATCATAACAGAGATGCATAAAGAGTTTATTGAAATTTAGAGAGAAAGTTTGTTTGTGAGAATGCTTGAAGTTTCAAGAAGAGGTGTCGTGTGAAAAGGCACCTCTTAAAGTGTACGTTATATTAGTCTTGGATTTCAGAGACTTTGTTGTCTTTAAAGTGATAGATGATGGTGTCTTGGGCATAACCATGTTGGAACTTCCAATACTTCCACTCATCTTGTTGTAGTGATGGTGTTGTGTGTGCTGGAGGGTAACCTATAGCTAATATAACTGCTTCTTTACTCATCCCTACCTCAACCTTGTTAGATGCAATAGCTTTTTTCTCAGCGTCAGTGAACTTAGAGAGATCCACTTTTTGAGTTCCAAAATAACGATCCATCATCTGATCCATCGTTGTTTTAGAGTATCTTGGGTTGTTTCTTATATAAAAACGTTTGTCGTCAACTGTAAACGCCAACTGTTTAGAATTAATATCTTCATAAAACACGATACTGTTAACAGGTACAGGGAACCCCAAGGTAAAATTTAAAGTATCTACCTTGGTTCCTTGTACAAACATTCCGACCTGTGTGTACATCTGTGCATGTTGGTCAACTTGCGCTTGGTGTTCTGGCGTCACACCTGCACCACCACAACCACTTAGACCCATACTCATCAAACCGATAACACTACCTAAAACGACCTGTTTTACAAGATAATTCATTTTAAATCCTTTTCATTTTAAGAGAAATTTCTCTTCTAAAAACTAGTATATATGATTAACGTTTCAAAAACGTTTCAAAAGTGATATTTATGACATTTTCTAGTAATTTAGCCTATACCCTTGCCCTGGAACAGTCTCAACAAATTGATGTTTTAATTTAGCACGAAGTCTGGCGATGAGACCCCGTCTTGTGTTTTCATTAGGAACCTTGTCCGGCCATACTCTAAGTTCTATCATATACATATCTACTATCTGCTTTTTTGCATCCAACAGAACTTCTAACAACTCTTTCTCTTTTTTAGTTAAATGGACAAATTCGCCACAACATATAAGTTGCTTCTCTACTGGGTCAAAACTAAATTCATCACTTATTTTAATGGCTCCTACCCGTTCATAATTACCTTGAAGTATAGTACGTTTCATCGCTATTTTAAGAGCCGCAGCCAACTCTTTACGGTTAAAAGGCTTGGTAAGGTAAGCTGCAGGGTTTGTCTCAATCGCCCGTTCAATACTCTCATCATCACTAAAAGCAGTGATGTATATAATAGCAATCTTTTGATGTTCAGTAATGCGTTTTGCTGCACTGATCCCGTCCTCTTCACCTTTTAGCCGTACATCCATCAAAATGACATCAGGAGTCTGCTCTAAAGCAGTTTGTACTGCATCTTCTGCATTTGACACAGTGTCTATAACCTCATAACCTAAGTTTTTAACATATGATGCTATCTCCATAGCAACAATACTTTCATCTTCTACTATTAATACCTTTTGACTCATAATCCAAACCTCATTACGTATTGAGTACCTTTACTTTTTTTATAAGCTATGGTACCTTCAAGTTGTTCTTCGATCAAACTCTTGACTAGAGTAAGCCCCAAGCTTATGTCTGAAACTTCATTACTATTATACCCACGTCCATCATCTGAAATCTCAAACTGAAACTTACCATCCACTTTTTTGAGGTTGATGTAGATGTTACCGCCCTGCTCATCAAAAGCATACTTTATAGCATTTGTTACCAGTTCATTAATCACCAAGCCAACATAGGTAGCCTCTTTCAGTGGTAATTTTGCCTCTATATTACAATGAAACACGATTTCTTTATCGTCTAGCGTGTTCTCTATCTCTTCTATATAATCTTCTACATACTCCTGCATATCAATAATCTCAACGGTATCGCTGGTATAACTTAGAAGCTGATGCGTTCTTGCTATAGCAAGCACACGACCCTCTAGCTGATGTAAAATATCATTTCCTTCTCCACACTCACGTTTGTCTGCTTGAAGCCGCAACAGTGATAAAATAAGCTGTAAGTTATTTTTAACTCTGTGGTGTAGCTCTTTAAAAAGAAGCTCTTTTTGTTCTGCCATGTTAAAGAGAGCAGAAGTCTTCTCTCGCACCTCATTTTCAATAATGTTTTGTCGTAAGTTATACTCTAGAACAAAATCATCATGGAGTCTCTCTTTTTCTCTCTGTAAGATACTAAAATGGTCTATAAAAGCTAACAACAGTAACATTGATTCTAATGTAGTCGCCCATAACAGAAGGCCTGGAACCTTATGAATTCCATTGATTATTCCCAGAGTATCTGCAATCATCACAAGGTACGCAACAACGAGAACCAACCAACCAGCTATAAAAAAACGTGCCGGCTTGTACCCTTTTTTATAGCTGTAGATACCGGTAAATGTATTAAAAAGGATAAAGAAGAACCCGATAAGTACAGGTATTTCAGGAACATAGAAATAAGGCGTTCCGATGATCGGCATTAATATAAACAGGATTACTATAATACACAGATATGCACGATGGATTTTGGGGTATCTCTCAGTTTTTAAAAAATGCATGGCATACCACGCTGCAGCTATGATCATAATACTGACTTTAGGTACTGCGATGACATTATCTATATCTGTAAACCACTGCGGTACCAACAAGGGTAACAGTCCCACATAGGTCATCTGCTGGAAAAGTAAGGTCAACAGGTAAAATGCGTAAAAAAGGTAGCTATTGTCTTTAAGATAAAAGTAAAGCACCACGGATAAAAGTAAGAAAGCACTGATCATGCCAAGAAAAAAAACAATACTGTTTTGGCGGATATGGTCATCTTGATGGTACTCACGTGGAGACTTTAACATTAATTCAAACTGTAAGGCTGTTGTACTGTTTTTGACTTTCAACCATATGACACGCTGTTCATGTGGCTGAAAGTGTAGCGAGTAAGCAGGATAAATATGCCCTTCTAGTTTATCTACCGCTAAAAGACCTCGTGTTTCTACTCTTTTACCATCATACATCGTAATGTACTCAAGTCGTGGGTTGTCTATCTCTAACACACGATCGACCTCTTCTTCACTGCTGTTTGTAAAATCCAATTGCACCCAGACTGTTGTCTTGGCATCAAACGATCGGTTAATATAACTTTGATGCATGGCCATAAAGGGTTTATGTTTGATCTCTTCAAAAGAGAGAGTCTCTTGATCATAATAGACGCTGCTGCGTTCTAAAAGAGAAAGTGGTACTTTTGTCACATCAATAGCTACTGCCTCTGCACAAGAGAGCATCAAAATGGAGAGAAAAAAGAGTTTAAGTAATATTTTCATCATGATGATTATACGGATTTTTATAAAAGATGCTGATTAATCCAGTAGGAGAGAACATAAAGCCCCCAAACATGTTGTTTAAAACGTCCACGTTTTCCCATGGTGATGTACTCTTGTAAAATTTTCGTATTGAAAAGTCCTGTCTCTCTGTTTACCTTTTCTATAAGATCTATATTCCCAGAAGCAACCAGCCACTCCATATAGGGGTTCGAAAAACCTTTTTTCTTACGAGCAATCACCTCTTGTGGCAAGTACTTGGAAGCCACCTGCTTTAAAAGATCTTTGGTAACACCTTTTTCATATCGCAGTTTTGGATCGATGCTAAACACCGTCTCTGCTAAATGATGATCCAAAAAGGGGGTACGAGACTCTATAGAATGTGCCATTGAGACCCGGTCAAGTTTGGTAAGGAAATGCTCTGCTTGAAAAAGCTGCAGATCAATATAACTGTACCAGACACTGGGGTCTGTGTGACTGCTCATCTCAAACTGCTTACGATAAGGTTCTAAAAATCGCAGTCCATCCCCATCTTTAATATTTTGACGCAATATACTGTTTTTTTGTAGATCTGTAAACTTCTCACCTGATGTCCTGAAAAGTAGTTGTTCATCAAATACACGTTTGTACCACTCCCACTCACGGTTCATAGAGAAGTTGGAACGAAAGTACTTTTTGAGCCAATTTTTGTGTTGCAGAGTGACTGCTTTTTCAATGTCCAAATACTCAAAGTATTGACGATACCCTAAAAAAAGCTCATCACTTCCCTCTCCACTCAACACCACTTTATAGCCCTCTTTTTTAATACCCTCAAACAAAAGATATAACGGAATGGCCGCAGGATCGTTGAGTGGTTCGTCCATCGCATCAAAAACCTTTTCACTCGCCCCTATAAAGTCATCTTGAGAAATTTCTACAGCCCTGTTTTTAATACCCAAGGCATCAGCGGTAAACTTGGCATTGGCACGTTCATCATAGTTTTGGTACTCAGTATAACCTAAAGTAAAGGTCTCAAGAGACGTCCCCTGCTCTTTTGCTATCGCTGCGATCAAAGCACTGTCTATGCCCCCTGAAAGTAGAGAAGCCATAGGAACATCAGCATTTAGGCGTAGCTGAATACTCTCAACTAAATCATGTTCGATCTTTTCAGTAGCTATAGTTTTATCTGTAATACGCGATGAAGGTGTGTCAAGCAGTGAATAATAAGATTTGACTTCTATTTTTTCATCTTTAAAATGCAAAATTTCTCCAGCACCTAACTTTTTAATCCCTTTAAAAAAAGTGTGTGGTGGCGTGGGTGATAAAAAGCCAAGATAGCTACTCAGCGCATCTTTGTTCAGACTCTTTTTTGTTAAAAATGGCGTCAGTCCTTTGATCTCTGAAGCAAATATAAACTGCTCTCTATTTTGCAAGTAATAAAGTGGCTTTTTACCCAGACGATCACGTATAAGATAGAGGTCAGTACCATCAAGCAAGGCAATAGCAAACATCCCTACCAGATGATCAACAAAGTTCAATCCCCATTTTTTATATGCAGCCAACAACACTTCCGTGTCTGAATCACTTGTGAAAGCAAACACGTTAGAGAGTTCTTGTCGTAACACGTTATGATTGTAGATCTCACCATTAAAACTCAGTAAAACATCACCATGGCGCATAGGCTGATGTGCTTTTTGATCTAAGGCAATAATACTCAAGCGGTTATGTGCAAAAAAGAGACGCTTCTGTTCTACAATTCCACAGTAATCAGGGCCACGATGGGCCATGGTAGAGAGTGCTTGACGGGCTTGATTAGGGTTATAATCTCCTAAAATTCCAAAGACGGCACACACTAGGGGTTCCTTTGGAACAATGTTGAATGTTGAATGTTGAATGTTAAATGAAGTGCACTTCGCTTTATCGCTGTCATATTATCCCAATTTTCCATGTCCACTTTACACTTTATTCTTTTCAAGAAAAACTGTAAAGTCCCGCTCAATATAGCCGCTCTTTGTCTGGCACTTTACACCCAGTTCATCAGCAAGCAGTTCTATCTCCTCTACTCTGTAATAGTTATAAACCATTGATTCGTCCGTACCCTCTAGCAAATTAAAGACAAAGCCTCTTTCTGAAGCCTCCAAACAACGCTTTATAAACAGTCTTGTTTCATCTCTAGTCAAGATGTTCATCGCCCCACTACAGAGGTAATAATCTGCTTTGGGTAAGGGCATAGTCAAAACATCACCCTCACAAACATTAATGCCTTTTGCTTTGGCCACGTCGACCATAGACGGCATGATTTCAAACCCAAGATACTCTTTAAAAGGCATCTTTTTCTCATTTAAATAGCCATATAAAGCACCAAACCCACAGCCGACATCTACCAAAGAGACACCCTCGTCCAACTCCAAAAACTCCAACAGCACCTCGAAACGTCTATACTGTGTTTGTTGTGAATTCCAGTGGACACCTTGTGCACTATCACCATGACGGGCAACAACCTCATCATAATATTTACTATTATCTATGCGACTCATAGCCATATTATAGTAAAGCACACTTCAAATTAATCACAATAATCCAAAAACCAGAGACTAAAAACTAAAGACCAATACATACGCTATAATACATAAAAAGGATTACTCATGACTATACGTAAAAATTTTGTATTTGACGAAGAGATTGCAGAGCACCTTAAAGAGATCGCAAAACGCGACGGTACCACACAAACAGAAATTGTACGTAATCTCATAGAAGAAAAGTATCAAGAGATCTCAGTTCAAGAAAAGTTAGAAGCACTACATAGAATCGCTGGCAGTGCAAATGGCCTCTTTGTGGGCAAAAGTGTACAGTCCATTAAAGCGGAAATGGATGTATAAAAAGGTCTTTTTTGATGCCAACATTATCTTGGATGTGTTTGATCCAGAGCGACCAAGTGCAAAAGAGAGTTTAGAAACCTATATCTATATTTTAGAAAACAAAATAGAACTTTTTACAAGTTGTGACATCATCACTACGATCTATTATGTATATGCTAAAAAGAACAAGATGGATGTACTCAACAAAATAGAAGATACCAATAAGACTTTGACTGTTATTGACTTCTCCAATCGTGAAATTGCTCAAACTTGCCAACTCATGCAAGAAAATCCAAACTTCAAAGATTTCGAAGACACCATCCAGTATATCTTGGCACAAAAAGAGGGGTGTGAGCTTATCATCTCCAATGACAAAGGCTTTTACAGTGATGAGATACCTGTCATGAGTTCAACCCAGTTTATAAAACAGCTCCATGTCTAGAGCCTTGATCCACACACTCGAACTTGGCGGCACCCTCTTCGTCCCCGCCTCACACAAAAACCTACAAACCATCCTCTCCGGCAAAAAACACCCCGAACTGCGCTCCGTCGTCATCGACTTCGAAGATGGCTTGGCAAGCAGTAACCTAGAAGAAGCGCTGGAACGTCTTGACACTGTTTTAGAGAACCTGCAAGAGACAAAACTGCTTCGATTTATCAGACCTCAAAACCCACAAATGCTCAAAACATTTTTAGCACAGAAAAACATAGAAAAAGTAGATGGGTTCGTCCTCCCTAAATTCGGGTTGGAAAATGCGAAAAATTATCTAACCATCATTCAAAATCCAACATCCAAAATTCAACATCCGAAGATTATGCCAAGTATAGAGGGCCAAGAGCTCTTCGACATACAGAAACTCCAACAACTTCGAGAGCTCCTTATCCCTTACCAAAAACAGATCATCTGCATCCGCTTCGGAGCACAAGACCTGCTACGTCAACTCTCTCTAAAACAGCATGATAGCATCTACGACATGCTTGTACCATCACAAGTCATAGCCAACTTCATTAGTACCTTTAAGCCTTATGGATTTGAGATCAGTGCCCCTGTCTATCCTGACTTTTCTGACAAAGAAGGATTTTTAAAAGAAGCCACCTACGAGTTGCAAAATGGTCTCACTTCTAAGACCATCATTCATCCTAAACAAATTGCATTAACAAATAAGGTATATCAGGTCAGTCAAAAAGAGATCAATGAAGCCAAACAAATATGCTCAAAGAACGATGGTGTGCTTAACCTAGATGGGAAAATGGGAGAGGTTACTACCCAACAGAGCTGGGCAGAGACTATCTTGCAAAGGGAAGATATCTATGGAATTAGAGATCAAAATGATGCTTTGAGCGCAACTTAAAACAAATCTAATATAATGTTGTATATTTAAATCTATGGAATTTTAATGAAAATAGCAATTATAGGTCTCGGTTATGTCGGACTACCTCTCGCCCACGCTTTTGCACGTAAATACGATGTTGTCGGTTTTGACATTAACTGTGCACGCATAGATGAACTGCATAGAGGTTATGACCGTACTTTGGAATTAGACGAAAACCAACTGTTGGCAGTCAAAAACCATTTAAGCTACACTACCAATACAGATGATATCGAAGATGCCACAGTATTTATCGTGACCGTTCCAACTCCTATAGACAGTTCTAACCGTCCTGATTTGACACCACTTATAAAGTCTTCTGAAACGGTCGGTCATGTTCTTAAAAAAGGGGACATCGTCATCTATGAGTCCACTGTTTACCCTGGTGTCACCGAAGAGGTCTGTGTTCCTGTTCTTGAAAAAACATCTTCACTTGTTTTTAACCAAGACTTTTTTGCAGGTTACTCCCCGGAACGCATTAACCCTGGTGACAAAGAACATACCGTTACTAAAATTTTAAAAGTCACTTCAGGTTCTACTCCTGAGATAGCGGACAAAGTCGATGCCCTCTACAAAAGTGTTATCACTGCTGGTACCTATAAAGCAACAAGTATCAAAGTTGCTGAAGCCTCTAAGGTCATAGAAAATACACAGAGAGATGTCAACATTGCACTCATCAATGAGCTCTCACTCATCTTTAACACTATGGGCATAGATACCAATGAAGTGGTTAACGCTGCTGCTACAAAATGGAACTTTATAAAACTAACACCAGGTCTTGTAGGTGGACACTGTATCGGTGTAGATCCTTACTACTTGACTTATAAGGCAGAAGAGATGGGCTACAAGCCCAACCTCATCCTCGGTGCACGACAAATCAACAATGGTATGGGAAAATATATCGCAGAACAGACTGTCAAGATGATGATACAAGAAGATAAAAAGGTCAAAGGGGCAAAGGTACTCATCTTAGGTGTCACCTTTAAAGAGGACTGCCCTGACATGCGTAATACCAAGGTCGTTGACATCATCGAAGAGCTTAAAGCCTATAACTGTCAGGTCGATGTGTATGATCCATGGGTCGATCCAGATGAAGATAAACAACACTACATGCATGGTATTATAGAGGATCCATTTGAAAGCACTACTACCTATGATGCTATTGTTGTAGCTGTTGCTCATAAACAATTTAAACAGCTTAAAACAGAAGATTATCAAAAAATTTCCAATGGTGACGCCGTACTTATAGATATCAAAGGCATCGTTGAAAATCCTACTTGGAGATTGTAGTTGGTTGTCAGTTGATGGTTTTTAGATAATTGTTGATAGATATTAAGATAAAAAGGAAAAGATAGTATGAAAAATTTTGCACTGATGGGCGCAGCAGGTTACATCGCACCAAGACATATGAAAGCCATCAAAGAGACTGGAAACAACCTTGTTGCGGCACTTGACCCTTATGACGGCATTGGGATTATGGACAGTAACTTTCCCCAAGCAGACTTTTTTACAGAGTTTGAGCGCTTTGATCGTTTTGTAGATAAATGGCATCGTGATACAGGTAAAAAGATAGACTATATGTCTATCTGTTCTCCAAACTATCTTCACGACTCTCACATACGCTTTGCTCTTAAAAGTGGTGCTGATGCTATTTGTGAAAAACCTCTCGTTTTAAACCCTCATAACATTGACCAGCTCAAGGTCATCGAACAAGAGACAGGTCAAAGGGTTTACAACATCTTACAACTACGTCTACACCCTTCCATCATTGCCTTAAAAGAGAAAGTTTCTAAAGAGCTTGCAGAAAACCCTAATAAAATCTACGACATTGATCTCACCTACCTTACTTCTCGTGGAAAATGGTATTTTATTTCATGGAAAGGGCATGAAGAGAAGTCAGGAGGTATCGCTTCTAACATTGGTGTTCACTTCTATGACATGCTCTGTTGGATTTTTGGTGACGTCGAAGAGAACATTGTTAATGTTAAAACACCAGACTGTAACGCAGGTACTTTCAAACTCAAAAATGCCAATGTGAGATGGTTTCTCTCTGTAAACTATGACTATCTACCTGAAGAGATCAAAGCACAAGGTCAAAGAACCTATCGTTCTATCACTGTCAATGGTGACGAAATAGAGTTCTCTGGTGGGTTTACTGACTTACATACTCTTAGTTATCAAGAGATCTTAAAAGGTAATGGTTTTGGTCTTGATGAAGCTTATGGTTCCATTCGTACCGTCTCTACTATAAGAAACCTTGACCCTGTTGGTCTTAAAGGTGAATACCACCCTTTTTGTAAAAAGGTGCTTGGTTGATGGTTTTTGGTCTCTCGTTTTTAGTTAAAGAGCATTAATATGGCGGGTTATGAACAACTTGATGTTTGGCAGAAGTCTATGGGCCTTGTCACAGAGGTTTATGTCCTCGTTAAACTTCTTCCAAAAGAAGAGACCTATGCACTTTCTGATCAAATGCGTCGTTCAGCTGTTTCCGTACCTAGCAATATTGCTGAAGGAAGTTCAAGAAATTCTAAAAAAGAGTTTGTTCAATTTCTTTATATATCGCTGGGATCTCTATGTGAACTCGAGACACAACTATTGATTTCTAAAAACATTGGCTACATTCAAGATATTACTAGTATACAGACAAAAACGCTGCAAATTAAAAAAATGCTAAATGCATTAATTACCTCGATAAAGAAAAGCATATGAATACCAAAAACCAAAAACCAAAAACCAAAAACTATTATGCTCATGAAAGTGTCTACGTTGACGATAATGTAACTATAGGTGATAACACTAAAATTTGGCACTTTTCTCATGTACTTTCTCATACTACTATCGGTGAGAACTGCTCTTTTGGTCAGAATTGTGTTGTCGGTCCAAAAGTTAAAGTAGGCAATGGTGTCAAAGTACAAAACAATATCTCTATCTATGAAGGTGTTGACGTCGAAGATGATGTCTTTTTA
The DNA here is from genome assembly GCA_027061425.1 of Helicobacteraceae bacterium. Classification (GTDB taxonomy): domain Bacteria; phylum Campylobacterota; class Campylobacteria; order Campylobacterales; family Sulfurimonadaceae; genus Sulfonitrofixus. The sequence goes on along the minus strand of JALSUN010000113.1, from coordinate 19,408 downwards.
GGTCCCTCTATGGTCTTTACTAATGTCATCAACCCTAGAAGCTTTATAGTCAGGCGTGACGAGTTCAAAAAGACTCTACTTAAAAAAGGCTGTTCTGTAGGCGCCAATGCGACCATCGTCTGTGGTGTGACTATCGGTGAGTATGCGCTTATAGGTTCTGGTGCCGTCATCAACAGAGATGTTAAGCCTTATGCTCTTATGGTAGGTGTTCCTGCCAAACAGATCGGCTGGGTCGGGATCTCAGGCGATACACTCGATTTTGAAAGCAATAGAGCAGAAGATGAATTCGCAACATACGAACTCATCAACAATGATCTAAAAGTAAACAACAAATAATGACAGAGACCAAAAATGAAAAACAGATGGCCAAAGACCAATATGTTATAATTGATGGAAATATAAAGGAATTATGATGCAGTTGATTGTAAATATAAAAAATGAATCGATAGCTGATAAAATCATTTGGTTGTTAAAAAGTTTTCAAGATAAAGGTGTTGAAATAAAAACAACTAAAGATCTTGCACAAGAAAAAGAAACTTTTTCTGATGAGTACATAGCCCAAAATTGGAGAAGAATCGGTATGAATACGCATTCGGCTGATTTCGATGACAATGAAATAAAATATGATGCATATGCCAAATTTACCCATGACAAATATTCTTCTTGATTTAAATATCCTACTTGATTATTATGAAGAGGAGCGTAGAGAACGGTTCCCTGCATCTGTAGAGGTCTTTGAGTTTTTAAAGCAAAAAGATTTTGTGTTTATATCTGGTTCATCAATAGATAATTTTGAGTTCATGAAATACAATCTCTTGAAGATAGAATATCCGAAAATGACGAGAAAACAAGTCTTGCAAATAGTTCATGCCATGATAAAAGAGTTCTTGTCCTATTTCAAAATTGCCAAAACCCCCTCTTATATAGAATTAGATTACGAAGATATAGAAGACTCACAGGTGATAGCAAGTGCAAAAGCTGTCAATGCACAAGTAGTCACTCGTGATAGAAAAATGATGGAAAAGTACCCAGACCACACTATTTCACCAGAGAATTTTTTAAAAACCAAAAACCAGCAACCAGCAACCAGCATCGATTTCGCCAACCTCAAAAAACAGTACTTCATATATCAACCAGAACTAGAAAAAGAGATGGATATGGTACTCAACAACACTAGTTATATCATGGGAGACGCAGTAGTAGAACTTGAAAAAAACCTTCAAACATTTACCGGTGCTAAATATGCCATTACCTGTAGTTCAGGAACCGATGCTCTACTGCTTGCGATGATGGCACTAGACATCAAACCTGGTGATGAGATCATCACCACCCCCTTTACTTTTATAGCAACAGCTGAGACCATCGCTTTTTTAGGTGCTGTTCCTGTTTTTGTAGATATAGATGAAAAGACTTATAACATTGATGCCACCAAGATAGAAGCAGCCATTACAGAGAAAACCAAAGCCATTATGCCTGTCAGTCTCTACGGGCAACCTGCAGACATTGATGCCATACAAGCCATCGCCGACAAAAGACTAAAAACCAAAAACCAAAAACTGCACATCATCATCGACGGTGCACAGTCATTCGGCGCTACATACAAAGGTAAAACCGACTCCAACCTGGGAGACATCTCAACCACATCATTTTTCCCAGCCAAGCCGCTGGGTTGTTTCGGTGACGGAGGAGCCGTCTTCACCAACAACGAAAAACTAGCAACCAAAATCCGCTCTTTAAGAGTCCATGGACAGTCTAAACGTTATCACCATCAATATATTGGTATGGGTGGTCGTATGGATACTTTGCAATGTGCTATAGTCAATGTCAAATTAAAATATTACAAAAAAGATCTGGCTCTACGTCAAGAAGTAGCCAAAAAATACAACCAAAAACTAAAAACCAAAAACCAAAAACTAACTACCCCTACAGTCGAAGAAAACAGAACCTCAGTATGGGCACAATATTCCATCCAAATCAATGCCAACGACCAAGAACCAACAACCAGAGACCAGCTTCAGAAAGAGCTTAAGACTGTCGGTATCCCTACTGCAGTACACTACCCCATACCTCTTCATTTACAAGAATGTTTCAAATATCTAGAGTATAAAAAAGGCGCATTCCCCATAGCTGAAAAGGTAAGTGAAGAGATCATGAGTCTGCCTATGAACCCTTATCTTAGTGATGAAGAGATAGAGTATATTACTCAAACTCTATGATAAAACTGCTCCTCTTACTCATCCCCTTTTTACTCTTTGCCACAAAGCCAAAACTTCTACTTCTAAATGTTTATAAAGACCAAAACATTAGTGGGTGGGTAGTGAGTGAAAAGCTTGATGGTATTCGTGCTTACTGGGATGGAGAACATCTTATAAGCCGTGGAGGAGAGATCATACATGCTCCAGAGTGGTTTACAAAAGAGTATCCGCCTTTTCCTATTGATGGGGAGTTATGGAGTAGGCGAAAAGATTTTGAGCATATATCTTCTATAGTGAGAGACAAGGTGCCTTCTCAAGAGTGGCGAGAGATAAAACACTATATTTTTGAGGTCCCAAATGCTAAAGGTGGACTTTTTGAGAGACTTGCATTGGTCAAGCCTTATGAGGGTAGAAGTATCAAAATACTCTCTCAAAAAGTTATCAAAAATAAAAAAGAGTTAACCCTATATCTTAAAAAGGTAGAAACATTGGGTGGAGAGGGTGTTGTTGTAAGAGACCCAAAGGCACCCTACATCGCCAAAAGAACATCAAAAGCACTAAAAGTCAAGAGTTTTTTAGATACAGAGTGCGAAGTCATACGACAGATACCCGGAAAAGGAAAGTATAAGGGTCTCCTTGGCTCCATAGAGTGCAAACTCAAAGATGGAACCCGCTTTAAAATAGGTTCTGGATTTAGTGATGAAGAGAGAAGAGACCCACCTCAAGTAGGTGATATAGTAACTTTTAAATACCAAGAGATGACGAAGTATCATAAGCCGCGCTTTCCTGTTTTTTTAAGAGTTAGAGAAGTGTCTACAAAACGCATCAAGGTAAAAGATGCTCAATAAACTCAAACCAAAATCAGAATTTAGTCGTAATGTCTTAACACTTATGACGGGCACGACGATTGCACAGGCTATTCCGATCGCTATTAGTCCTATACTGACAAGAATTTATACGCCTGAAGATTTTGGGGTGTTTGCGCTTTATATGAGTATTGTTGCTATCTTAGGTGCGATTATCAGTGGTCGGTATGAGCTTGCTATCATGCTTCCACAAGAAGATGAAGATGCTTTTCAACTCCTATACTTAGCATTGATAATTGCACTATTTTTCAGTATTTTCACTTTGTTGATTGTATTCCTGTTTAACCGACAACTGACAAGCTTACTAGGAAATCCAGAAATATCTAATTGGCTGTACTTAATCCCTGTAAGCATATTTTTAACAGCACTTTTTCAGAACCTCTATTATTGGAACAACCGTAAAAAGTCCTTTAAAAAGCTGGCACAGATAAAAGTGATTCAAAGCACTACAACGTCCAGTTCTAACCTTATTTTAGGGTTTTCCAATTTTGCCGCAAGTGGTCTTATCCTCAGTAGTTTGCTGGGACAAGTTTTATCTACTGCGACACTCCTAAAAGAATTATGCTCTAAAAAGGTTATAAGCTCTTATCCTTTGCAACATCATAAACTTCTTCTTTTAGCACAAAAGTATAGTAGGTTTCCAAAGTTTGATGTCTTGGCGACACTGTCAAATATATCAGCACAACAACTTCCCAACATATTTTTTAATGCTCTGTTCAATGCGAGTACCGCTGGGCTCTACTACCTGACACAAAAAACGCTTGCAGTTCCGATGGGAATTGTCGCAACAGCTGTTTCTGATGTCTTTAAACAACGGGCAAGTGAGGTATATGCAGTTGATGGCAATGCTAAAGGTATTTACATCACTACATTTAAAAAACTTTTTCTTATAGGTCTATTTCCTTCTCTTTTTATCTATTTTTATGCTGTAGACCTTTTTACTTTTATATTTGGTACACAGTGGACAACAGCAGGTCTCTATGTACAGATTCTTATACCTATGTTATATGTTCGTTTCATCTCTAGTCCCCTCAGTTTTATGCTTTATATTGGAGAGAAACAAGCACTAAACCTATTTTTAAATTTTCTTTTCTTTATTTCTATAATATTTAGCTTTTATTTGGGTAAATCTCCTGAAGATGTAGTAAAATTGATTTCTATTTTATCTGGCGGAATTTATATAATATATATTATTGTATCTGCTAGAATAGCTAAAGTTTTTTAGGAGCATAGATGAATAATAGTCGTGGGTTTGAGAGGGAAGAATCTTTAGAAAAAAGTATGTATTTTTCTGAAGGGTATTTCGACAAATATCAACTATTTGCACTGAGTGAACAGATCCATTTACTCTACACTGTTTCAAAACATCTTCATAATCCAGCAATACTGGAAGTAGGAAAAGGCAATGGTTTTGTCTCTGATTTCTTTAAAAAAGCAAAATATAATTTTACTACTTTAGACATCAACCCTAACCTTGAGCCAGACATAGTAGGAAATATACTCGAACTGTCTCAAACTGTTACAGAAAAACCAGACTTTATCTTATGTTCAGAAGTACTTGAACATATGGAGTTTAAGACGTTTGAAAAAAGCATTTATGAGCTTAGTGAAACCACTAAAGAAGGTCTCATCATCACACTTCCTGTCTATAAAAAGTTTTTTGGAATAAACATACAGTGGCGTATGCCCAAATTAAAGCCCTTTTCAACACCACTTTTCATCAAAACATCATGGACAAAAATTCTTCCCCAAGAGCATTTTTGGGAAATTGGTTACAGCAAAGAAACTAGCAAAAAAAATATAGAAAAAATTCTTCTACAATATTTTGTTATTCAAGACAAAGGATGTTTTCATACCAATCCTTATCACTATTATTACGTCTTAAAGAAAAAGTCTCTTTAAATGGCAAAGATAAAGCTTCTTCTCATCTCTCTATACTATCCGCCTCTAGCTTCGATAGCGAGCCATAGATTAGAATCTTTTACAAAGTATCTTGATCCCTCAAAATTTAACATCGACGTCATTACCCTCACCCAACCGCATACACAAACGGTTCAAGAAGAGCGAAATGTCACTATTTACCGTGTTGCTAACAAAACAGTGTTTAAACGCTTTAGCTTTGATACAAAGGTACATCCTTTAGTGCATAAAGCGAAAGCATTATGGAACCTTCTTTACTCTTATTTTGGTGACGAACACAAAGGGTGGAAAAGTAGTGCCTCAACTCTTGCACAGCAACTACATCAGACAAAGCAATATGATCTGGTACTCTCTTCTTATGCACCAGTTGCTTCTCATGAAGTTGTTTTGTCTCTAAAAAAGTATGATCCACAACTCACTTGGATTGCTGATATGCGTGATGAGATGAGTAAAAACCCTTTTTTAACTCAAAAGCAGCGCCAACAGTTGTCAGTTGTTGAGCAAGATATTTTTGCGAATACACAGGCTATCACTTCTGTCTCCTCTCCCATACTTAACGATTTTAGATCTTTGGCAAAAGAGAAGTCTCAAAATATCAGCTTTTGTGAGATCCGCAACGGATACGATTTTGAACTAAAAGAGCTGACAACACCTAGTACAAAATTTACCATCTCCTATATTGGAAGTTTTTACGGGGATATCACACCGGACACTTTTTTGGAAGCCCTTGAAAAGGTTATCTGCAAACATGCCAGTGTAGATATTGAAGTAAAGTTCATAGGGGTTAAAAAGCCCCTTAAAGTCTCTGACACATTAAAAAGCACTATAGACTTCATCCCTCCTGTCTCACATGAAAAAGCTATAGATTATATGCATCAAAGTGATGCGCTACTGCTGATACACCCCACCAATAGACGCAAAGGTGTCTACACTGGTAAACTGTTTGAATATATGGCAGTCCTTAAACCCATTATCGCTTTAGTAGACGAACAGGATGTAGCCGCACAACTGATCCAAAAAGCCCATAGCGGGTATGTCTCTGATAGTAACGACATCAAAAAAATTGAAAAAAACATATTAGAGGCCTATAGGATCTGGGAAGAAGGCACCCATCTTCAGCCAGACATACAGATCATCAAAAAACATCATCGCAAAGAGCAGGCGAAACGTCTACAAAATCTGATATTTACATTGTTAACGGAGAGAGATAATGGATGATCTTAAACGCATGGAACAGTTTTACGACGCAAGAAAGAAAGATAGTTGGTCTCTTTTTCACTGCTATCCATTTTTTTTAGACAGTGCTCAGACAGAAATATTAACTACAATTTTAAAAGAGACCGACCTTGAAAAGACAACACTTCTTGATATTGGGGCAGGAGAAGGTAACTTTCTCTTAAAGCTGATGATACTTGGACTTTCTCCTCAAAACATCACGGCTGTAGAATACCTTGAGCCCCGCTTTCAAAGTCTCACTCAAAAGCTTCCCCACATCACAAGTCATCATGGTGACTTTCTCAAGCTTGAGCTCACTACAAAATATACACTGATTACATTGATGGCTGTTCTGACCTCAATTACGGACAACACCCTTCGCTATCAACTTTTTTCAAAAGCGCTTGAGACACTTGATGAAGGGGGTTCACTCATTTTGTATGATTATTTTGATGACAGAGAACCTCTACTTAGTGAAAATTATCGTGCCCTCTCTCTAAAAAAAGTATTGGCCTATACTGATGGCATGCAGGTACACCTCCTTAAAAATGTCTATCTTAAGAGTGCTTATGCAAAAGGTCTCTGCAAACTGGGTCTCAAAAACCTCATACCTTTTGTTCAGTCTCTGAAGATCTTTAATGCACCCTACCCTTTCATAGTGATCCAAAAATGAAAAAGTACCTCTTATTAGCCGATGCACAAAGTCCCCACACTCTAAAGTGGATCAAGGCACTTACCCCCTACTTTGATCTTTATATTATCTCATTAAATGGCATATCAAAAGCATTAGGAGAGACCCTACCTCCTTCACACTGTTTTGTTCTCAATGAACATGTCAAACAACATGGTGGGAACTATGGACTAATAGTAAAACTTTTTAAAGTACGTCAAATTATCCATGAACTTCAACCAGAGTTCATCAATGCCCACTATCTGACCAGCTATGGTCTGCTAGCAACACTGAGTCACTCTTCTGCACCAAAGGCCAAACTCATACATTCAGCATGGGGGAGTGATATTCTTGTGAAGCCTTTTCAAAACCGTCTCTTCTACTACCTCACCAAATATATTTTGCAAAAAGCCGACTTTGTCACCTCTGATGCCTATACTATGAGTGATATCATTCTAAATATCGCACCATCAGCAGAGGTAAGTACCTTCTCCTTTGGTCTTGACAGCATTAAAGAGTGCACCGTCCAAAAAGAAGATCTTATCTTTTCCAACCGTACACTCAACAAAAATTCCAACATCTCTCAGATTTTGAAGTGGTTTGCATTGCAGGATAAAAAACATCAACTTGTCATTGCCAATGATGGTGATCAAAAAGAAGTACTTCAACAACAAGCCCAAGAACTTGGTATCTCAGAGCGTACCACTTTTGTCGGTTTTATCAGCGCAGAAGAACAAGAAAAATTTTATCAGCGTTCTCGATATTACCTCTCCATCCCTACATCAGACGCAACCTCCGTTTCACTGTTAGAAGCCATGCAATATGGTATGATTCCGATTGTATCTAACATACCTGCCAATAGGGAGTGGATACTTAACGGAATTAATGGTCTTTTTTTTAATGAAGAAATAGAGTTAAGTGTAATGAAAGTTCATAAAGACTTTAAAGAGATCAACCATAGCATTTTACAAGAGCGTGCCATTTTCCCTGAAAATATCAAAAAGTTTGTCACAAAGGTAAACCCATGAAGAAGATACTTTTTCACAAGACCCATACAACGCAAGACGAGCTCGACGCTGTTGCTGACGCCATACGTTCAGGGTGGCTCACCATGGGACCCAAGGTCAATGAGTTTGAAGATGCCTTTAAACACTATATAGATTCTCAAGAAGCAGTCATGCTCAACAGTGCCACGGCAGCACTTCATCTCGCACTTAAAGCAATAGGTCTCCAAGCTGATGATGAAGTAATACTGCCTACCAACACTTTTGTAGCTACTGCTGAAGTGGTCACCTACTTTCAGGCGACTCCTGTTCTATGCGATATAGAATATGAGACACACAACATTGATGTCACTAAGATAGAAGCCCTTATCACACCAAAGACGAAAGCCATCATCCCTGTACACTTTGGTGGACAGCCTTGCGACATGGACGAGATTTTTGCACTCGCAAAAAAATATAATCTCAAAGTCATTGAAGATGCAGCACACGCCCTCCCTTCAAAGTATAAAGGAACTTTTGTAGGTAATCTCAAAAGTGACATCACCTGTTTTAGCTTCTATGCCACAAAAACCCTCTCAACAGGGGAAGGAGGGATGGCCACAACCCGTCATAAAGAGTATGCCAAGTCTATTGCCACTAACCGTCTTCATGGTATCAGTAAAGATGTATGGGATCGCTACAGTGGTGGAGGTTGGAAATACGACATCATCGACAATGGAAACAAATATAACTCCACTGACCTCAACGCAGCACTTGGTCTTGAACAACTTAAAAAGTTAGAAAAGATGGATGAAAGACGCTTAGAGATCGCAACTATGTATGATCAAGCCTTTAGACAGAAAGTAGAGACCCTCACCATAAAAAATGACAGAAAAAGTTCACACCACCTTTATGTCATTAAGATAGAGGACCGAGACGCACTTTATGAGCAGCTGAAAATGCGTGGGATTGGAACTTCCGTACACTTCATTCCTATCCACGAACACACCTATTATAAAGAACACTATCACTACGATCGTTCAAATTATCCTGTAGCCAACAGAGTATTTGAACGTTCTCTCTCCCTTCCTATCTATCCGGATTTGAGTGATGATGATGTTCACTATATCATCGATAGTGTTTTAGAGTTGGTTCAATGAGTCAAGGCACTAGCATACTATGAACATCTGGATCATTAACCAATACGCGGGGTCTCCACATTATGGGATGAACTATCGCAGTTATTACTTGGGAGAGGCCTTTGTGCAAGAGGGGCATAAGGTGACACTTTTTGCCTCTTCCTTTTCACACCTCTTTAAACACCTCCCTAAGATTAAAAGCATCTTTACCGATGAGAAGATAGACGGTATTGACTATGTATGGGTCAAAACCCCCTCTTACAAAAACTCTAAAAGTATCAAACGCATTTATAATATGCTGGTGTTTATGTTGAAACTCTTTTTTTTCAATATCTTTAAAAGAGAGAGACCTGACATTATCATCATCTCTTCACTCTCTCTTTTTCCTGTTCTTAATGCCCTCTTTTGGTCGAAACTTTTACGGGTTCCTTTTATCTTCGAGGTACGAGACATCTGGCCATTGACACTGATAGAACTAGGGGGTGTCTCTCCATCTCATCCACTGGTTAAAGTCTTAGCGTGGATAGAACGTCTGGGTTACAAAAAAGCTTCTAAAGTAGTGAGTGTTTTGCCTAATGCCAAGGAGCATATGCTCTCCAAGGGGCTTCTTGAAGAGAAATTTTTTTATATCCCTAACGGCGTAAACTTGCAAGAGGTAGAAGATGCCACACCACTCTCTTCAGAAATATCTACTCTGATTCCTGAAGATAAATTTATCGTTGGCTATGTCGGTACTATTGGTATTGCGAATGCTATGCAATATCTGCTTGATACAGCTAAAATAGTGCAAAAACATAATAAAATACATTTTGTGATAGTGGGAGAAGGTGGTGAAAAAGAGCAACTGAAAACTTTTGCTCAGACACACCATCTTCATAATGTCACTTTTATCGATGCTATTGCTAAGAGAGAGGTTCAAAGTATGTTAAAACACTTTGATCTCTGCTACATAGGTTGGCACAAAAAAGAGATCTACCGTTTTGGAGTCTCGGCCAACAAACTGTTTGACTATATGTACAGTGCGAAACCTATACTACACTCCATTAGTGTAGAGAAAGACCTCGTCAGTGAAGCCCAATGTGGGGTGAGTGTCCCCGCAGAAGATACTCTAGCCATAGCAGATGCTATCGTCACCATGTCCAAAAAGCCACTGACAGAACGTCAGGTTTTAGGCAATAATGGTAAAAATTACGTCATACAACATCATAGCTATTACAGTCTGTCTCAACAGTACTTAAAACTTATCAAGGATACAACATTAAAACATTAGACCAAGACTACGCAACAACGAGAAATGTCATTATCTTTATGAGTGTTGCTTATATATTTAGCTACCTCATTCGACTCATCTGGGTCTCTCAATTTTATGGAAACCCGCAGTTCATGTGGAACAACGAACTCATGATTAACACCAATGATGGGTACTTTTTTGCTTCTGGAGCACAAGCCTGGCTAGAGAACACGCTACAAAACAATCCAAGAGTACCGGACTTCTTTTTCACAGCAGCTATTACCCTTAGCGGTCTGCTTGCCAAGTATACATCGTTCTCTTTAGACACCGTTATACTCTATATGCCCGCTATCATCTCTAGTATGGTGGTCATCCCCATCATCTTGATAGGGCGGCTCTTTGGTCTTACCACGGTAGGTTTTTTAGCGGCACTTGTTGGTTCTATAGCATGGAGTTACTACAACCGCACCATGGTAGGATACTATGATACAGACATGTTCTCTGCCATGGCACCAATGTTCATTCTCTATTTTCTTCTTGCTACCATTAAGACAGAAAAAGCACACTTTGCCCTGCTGAGTGCCCTCGCCTTTTTAGTCTATCCATTCCTCTATGATGCAGGTCGTGCCATCGTTTATGCTATGGGTATTTTATATATGGTTTATATGATTCTCTTTCACCGTAAAGATACCTTTACCTACAACTCTATCTTACTCATCTCTATAGGACTTATGAACATTGATCCATGGTTACAACTTGCAGTTATTTTCATCTTATATTATGGTATCAAAAAAGAGAAACTTCCTATAAATGTTGTCATCTACACCTCTGCTGTGACCGTTTTTGTCTTTTTATATACCGGTCATGTCTTTGATCTGGTACTTGGAAAGGTGATGACCTATTTTAGCCGTGGGGTAGAAGAGAATGGACTGCACTTCTTTCAGGTCAAGCAGACGGTTCGTGAAGCGGGTATTATCCCTTTTGATGTGATGGCCAACCGTATTTCCGGTTCTGTTCTTGGTGTCATTGCAGCCTTTGTAGGTTATATACTTTTGGTGGTACGTCATAAAGAGTTCATATTGGCACTGCCACTCATCGGTATCGGTCTCTTCTCCCTTGTGGGTGGTCTTCGTTTTACAGTCTATGCAGTACCTATCGCAGCCATTAGTGCCCTCTACCTTTTTCATCTTTTGTCAAACTATTCTCAAAAAAGACCAGTCTACTATCTGGCTATGGCCATCTTTACACTCAGTATGCTCTACCCCAATATCACGCATATCATAGGCTACAAGGTCCCTACTGTTTTCATGAACAAAGAGGTCGCCGTATTGGATGACTTCAAGAAAAAGTCCTCTTCTAAAGATTATGTCATCACCTGGTGGGATTATGGTTACCCAATCTGGTATTATGCAGACAAAAACACCCTCATTGATGGTGGTAAACACAACCAAGACAACTTCTTGGTTTCAGAAATCCTTCTGACCACATCTCAGATCGAGGCAGCACGTCTCTCTAGGATTTCTGTTGAGACGTATGTTGCTTCAGACTATAAAATTGTTGCAGACACCCTCTTTAAAAATAAAACACCTCAACAGGTTGATGTCAGTGCTTACCTCGAGAACCTGCGTTATGGAGAGGTCACCCTGCCTCAAAAGACGAGAGAGGTCTATCTTTACCTGCCTATGCGCATGTTAGACATCCTCCCTACGGTTAAACTTTTTTCTAACATTGATCTGAGCACAGGAAACCCTCTTTCACAACCTTTTTTCTACTCGACACAGCGCTTCCAAGATATTGGTAATGTCATACAGTTTGGTAACGGTGTCGCGCTTCTTAAAAATGAAGGTAAAGTTCAGATAGGCCAACAAAAAGTGCCACTTGGAGAGTTTATAAAAGTAAGCTATACCCAGGCAGGGAAGATCAGTGTTAACAGACAAACTGTAAATCCTATGTCGCATATTTCCATTATCTATCTTGAATCCTACAACAGGTTCCTTATTTTAGACAGTGAATACCTCAACTCCACCTTCATACAGATGTTTGTATTTGAGAACTATGACCATGACCTGTTTGAAGCAGTGACCTTGAATCCACTGATCAAAATCTATAAGACAAAGATTTAAGATGCTCTATTTTGGTGTATTTGTCATGGCATTTCTTGGCACCTACACCATACGCTATATTGCCATAAAAAAAAAGCTTTTAGACCATCCCAATGCTCGTAGTTCACACACCACTGCTACCCCGAAAGGTGGTGGACTCGCCATCATCGTCTCTTTTTTTATCGCTTTGAGCTTTTTATATCTGCGTCACACTATAGAAACTCCTCTTTTTTTAGCCCTGATGAGTGTACTTCCTGTTGTAATGGTGAGTTTTGTAGATGACATCTATCCACTCAGTGCCAAAAGAAGGTTTGGTGTACAACTTTTCTCTGCACTCTCTGCTCTCTATTTTTTAGGGGGCATTTCTACTATAGACTTTGGACTCTTTTCACTACACGGTGTTTGGCTTAACATCATTGCCCTTGTTGGCATTATCTGGATGACCAACCTCTATAACTTTTTAGATGGTATTGATGGCTATGCAGCAAGTGAAGCTCTTTTTGTTGCACTTGGCGCTTTTATACTTTTTGGTAATGAAATGGCACTTTTGCTAGGGTTGGCAAGTGCTGGTTTTCTGATGTTTAACTGGCATAAAGCCTCTATATTTATGGGTGATGTGGGGAGTGCACCTTTAGGATTTATCTTTGCCATCTTCATCTTGTATGACGCCAACACTCCGCATTTTATAGCTTGGCTTGTTTTACTTTCACTCTTCTGGTTTGATGCCACCTACACTTTACTACGTCGTTACAAACACCATGAAAAACTCTCTCAAGCACATAAAAAGCATGCCTACCAACGCTTTAATCAAGTAGGCTTTTCTCATGACAAGGTCGTCTTGATGGGTATGGGTATCAACCTAGTATTACTACTACTACTTTGGACAGTTCCTCAGACACTTTACATTTACCTCTTGTTAGCTACAGTGATACTTCTTTATGGTGTGACAAAATTTATAGACAGACTTAAGGCATTTTAATGACGCTTCTACAACCTACCTTCGCTAAAAGAATCCTCTTTTTTCTTGCCAGTGACTTGGTACTCTTTTTTATAGCCCTGCATTTGGCCTATGCCTTACGCTTCGACTTTGTGATCGACCCCAAACATATGACAAACTTTTTAAATGTCTACATCGCATTAACGCTCTCTAAACTTCTCTTTTTTTACCTCTTTAAAGTCTACAATATTACATGGCGCTTCTTTGGTCTTGAAGATGCACTACAGCTTATTAAGGCCCATGTCGCCGCTGTTTTACTTTTTAGCCTACTCTACTTTGTTTTCCCCACTTTTTTTATACCGATGCCAAGAAGTGCCATTGTTATAGACCTCTTTCTCTCTCTTATTTTAACAGGAGGACTGCGTATCTCTAAACGCGCACTGATAGAGCAACTCAAACAAGGAAGTTACCAAAACACGCTTATAATCGGTGTCAATCCCCGTACAAGTTCTATTATAAAAAGTGTTTTAAGCCATGAACTGCACTACTCCCCTGTCGCTATATTTGTCGTCAAAGATGAAAACAGAAACAGCATCAACTCTTACATCAACAACATTAAAGTCTATGGACAAGAAGATCTTGAAGAGCAGATCCAGACACGAGAGATTACGGCAGCTATTATCACGGCAGACCTTGATCAAGCGACCCTAAAAGTACTCTTTCAACGTCTCAAAGATGCTGGCATAAAAACGATCAAGCGGGCAAAACTGCTGGGTTCTGAACATGAACGTTTAGAAGACCTCTCCATCGAAGACCTCCTCGCACGCCACCCTCAAGATCTTGACACTAAGGCCATCGCTTCATTTGTCAAAGGTAAAAATGTACTGATCACAGGTGCCGGAGGAAGCATAGGTTCTGAGATCACCCGACAATGTGCCCATTTTGGTGCCATAAACCTTATTTTGGTTGACCATAGTGAGTTTAATCTCTACCAGATCTCCGAGCAATTTCCCGATGCCACCCATGCCCTCTGTTCTGTCGCTGACAGAGAACGCCTGGACAAGCTGTTTGAACAGCACCACATCGACATTGTGATCCATGCTGCCGCCTATAAACATGTACCCCTCTGTGAAGAAAATATAGAGATCGCTATTGCAAACAATATCATAGGCACCAAAAATGTCATTGACATGAGTATAAAGCATAAGGTGAAAAAGCTGGTCATCATCTCTACAGACAAGGCAGTGCGCCCTACCAATGTCATGGGAACCACCAAGCGTATTGGTGAGTTGTATGCACAAAATGTAGAGGCTAAAGAGACTGAAATTGTGGCTGTGCGTTTTGGTAATGTCTTGGGAAGTTCTGGAAGTGTGATCCCTAAGTTCAAAAGACAGATCGAAGAGGGTGGCCCTGTAACAGTCACAGACAAAAAGATGACCCGCTACTTCATGCTCATCCCCGAAGCCTGCCAGCTTGTTCTGCAGACTGCCGCCATCGCTAAAGGAGGTGAACTTTTCATTTTAGACATGGGAGAACCTGTCAAAATCGTTGACTTGGCACAACAGATGATAAAACTCTATGGCAAAGAGGAGAGTGTCGAAATCACCTTTACAGGTCTGCGCCCAGGTGAAAAACTTTATGAAGAGTTACTTATAGATGAGAGTGAGAAGAAGACACAATACAGCTCCATTTTCATCGCCAGTCCTACCGTTTACCCCATTAAAAAACTAGAAGAAGCTATAGAAAACCTACTGATTGATGATAATAAAATCAAAAGTTTACAGAAGATTGTTCCGGAATTTACGCATGAGAGTTGTTAGGCGATTAAAAGATGAGACAATCGCGTAAAAAGATATGAACACCAAAAGTGTCCATAAAATTAGATAGTTATGACGCTTAGAGCTTACCGTCTAAGTGGTCAGCAAGACGCTCAAGCTTTGTTCTGTACGCATCAAGATCAAACTCTTTAATACGCGCTACGCCATCTTCTACAGCCGCCTGTGCAACAGCAGATGCTACATAGACAAGCACACGACGGTCAAACGGTGATGGAATGATGTATTCTGGACCAAACTCCATATTTTCACGGCCTTGCGCTTTTTTTACATGCTCTGGAACTGGCTCTTTAGCCAATGACGCAAGGGCTTTAGCTGCTGCCATCTTCATGTTTTCCGTGATTTTGCTAGCTCTAACATCTAAAGCGCCACGGAAGATCTGAGGGAAACCTAATACATTGTTAACCTGATTTGGAAAATCGCTACGACCCGTACCGATAATAATATCTTCTCTTGCAGCTTTGGCAACGTCTGGCATGATCTCCGGATTTGGATTGGCACAGGCAAAGATAATAGGATGTTTGTCTGACATCTTTTTGACCATATCACCAGTGATAAGGTTAGGACCACTTAATCCTAGTACCATGTCGGCACCTTCAATAGCATCATCAAGTGTACGGTGAGGTGTCTGTAAAGCAAAGGCCTGCTTGTATTTGTTCAAGTCAGTACGTTCATTATGGATTACCCCTTTGGAATCGATCATAATGATGTTTTTCACCCCAAATTTTTTATACATGTTCCCACAAGCGATAGCAGCTGCACCCGCACCAACGATAACAATTTTAACATCCTCAACAGTTTTGTCACTCATCTCCATAACGTTCATCAAACCTGCCGTTGTGATCACTGCTGTTCCATGCTGGTCATCATGAAAGACAGGAACATCACAGATCTCTTTAAGACGCTCTTCGATCTCAAAACATTTAGGTGCCTTGATATCTTCGAGGTTGATACCGCCAAAACTGTCAGCAATAGCAGCAACAACTTTGATGATCTCTTCCGTATCTTTAGTGTTAAGCTCGATATCTACTGCATCAACATTGGCAAATGACTTAAAAAGTACACCTTTACCTTCCATAACAGGTTTTCCGGCGATATGGCCGATGTCTCCGAGTCCAAGCACAGCAGTACCGTCACTGACGACAGCAACAAGGTTTCCTTTGTTGGTGTACTCATAAGCTTTTTCAACATCGTCCTGGATTTCCAAACATGGAAAGGCAACACCAGGTGAATAGGCCATTGAAAGTCTCTCTGCCGTATCACACGGTTTGGTAAGTAGTGTTCCTGTTTTACCAGCAGTATCAAACTCGCCTTTTGATCTATGGTACTCGAGTGAGTCTTCTTTGAATGTTTCTTTATTCATGGGTAATCCTTTATATAATTTAAATGTAATAACTTAAGACAACACATCAACCGCATGGTTAATGCGCTTGATCGTCTCATCTTTTCCTAAAACAGCCATAACGCTGTCCATACCGGGTCCACCCATAGCACCCAAAAGTGCTACACGCAGAGGCATTCCGATTTTCCCAAAACCAATCTCCATCTCAGCGACCAAAGCTTCCATTGCTGCATGAAAGTCTGATGGAAGATGTAACTCTGTTGTACTTTCCAACTTCGCGACAAATGCCTTTAGTACTTCGATGGCATCACCTTTAAAGGCTTTTTTTACTGCTTTTTCATCATACGATTCAGGTGCATTCAAAATAGTTGGGATCATCTCTGCCAACTCTTTCATATTTTTAGCACGCTCTTTAAGTGCGTCTAGTAAAAACTCTTTTTTGTCATGACCTTCAACATCAACGCCATACTCTTTTAAAAGTGCTGCAAGTTTCGCATTGCTACTGTTTTTAATGTAGTGTCCATTTAACCAGTCAAGCTTGTCTACATTATAGATAGAAGCTGATTTATTGATGTTAGATGGATCAAACAATTCCATCATCTCATCCATACTGAAGATCTCTTGGTCACCATTACTCCAACCCAGACGGACTAAGAAGTTCAGCAGTGCCTCTGGCAGGTAGCCCATCTCTTTATAGGCCATTACATCGGTCGCACCATCACGTTTTGAGAGTTTTTTACCACTTGCATTATGGATCATCGGTACATGGTAAAACTTTGGTAACTCAAAACCAAGAGCCTCATATACAACCATCTGTTTTGGTGTGTTAGAGAGGTGATCATCGCCACGGATCACTTCATTAATGCCCATCAGTGCATCATCTACAGCCACTACAAAGTTATAAGTTGGAGAACCATCACCACGAGCGATGATAAAGTCATCCAAGATATCTTCTGCCTGAAAACTCACACGGCCTTTGATCCCATCGTCTATAACTATTTCACCACACAAAGGAGCTTTGATGCGAATTACAGGCTCAATGCCCTCTGGAGGTGTACCATCAAAGTCACGGTAGCGACCATCATAACGGGTACGCTCTTTGTTTGCCATCTGTGTCTCACGAAGTTCCGTTAGCTCATCTTTACTCATGTAACACTTATAAGCCTTACCTTCATCAAGAAGTTGCTTTATGTACTTAGCGTAGATCTCGTCTCTTTGAGATTGGTATACGATGTCACCATCATGTTCTAGTCCTACCCACTTGAAAGCTTCAACAATCGCCTCAGCAGCAGCCTCGGAGTTACGGCTTTTATCTGTATCTTCTATACGTAAAACAAACTTTCCACCATTACGGCGTGCCCATAAGTACGAAAGTAATGCAGTACGCAGACCACCAATGTGAAGATAGCCTGTGGGACTTGGAGCAAATCGTGTAACAACCATGCCTGACCTTTTGTTTTTGATATGAAATTTTACCAAAGAGTCGCTTTATAACGAGATACATTTGCACCATTATATTTAAGTAGGTAAAATACATTATTACAATCAAGCGAGCACTTTTGAAATTACTACTACTCTTTCTACTCACATTCACTCTCTATGCCAACACTATAGATGGCATCGCTATCATGGTTAAAGACCAGGCCATTACCCTTTATGACATTACAAAACTTATGAAAGAGGCCAATATTGACCAAGAGAAAGCCATTCAAATACTAGAGCGAAAAAAGTTAGAAGAGATAGAGATTAAAGAGCGACATATCAGTGTCACAAAACAAGAAATATTTACTGATATTCAACGTATGGCAGAGCAGAACAAACTTAGTATTATAGAGCTCTACTCAGCCATACAAAGTTCTCAAGGGCTCAGTGAAAAGCAATTAAAAGAGAAACTTAAAGAGAAATTACTCAACCAGAAACTTTATAATGCTATTGCATTTTCACATCTAGAGCAACCTACTGACAATGAAATTTCAGAATATTATGAACTCCATAAAAAAGAGTTTGTCAAGCCCTCGTCATACTCAGTGCTTATATATCACTGTCCAGATAAAACACATCTTCAAGAGAAAGTAGACAACCCTATGTTCTATGCACAGGATGTTAAAAGTGAAGAACGTACCTTTCAAGCAGATAAGATGAACCCAAGACTTGCAGAACTTTTAGATAAAACTGCCATCAATGCATTTTCCCCTGTGCTACCTGCACCACAAGGTGGTTTCATGAGCTTCTACGTCAAAGGAAAAGGCGCAGCAGAAGCACCTGAACTCGAAAAAATCCGACCACAAATTTCCAATGCTATTATGGGACAAAAAAGAGATTCTATACTCAAAGACTACTTCGATAGACAACGACTGAATGCAGATATAAAAGTGATTAGATTACCAAAGAACTAGTTGAATGTTGAATGTTGAATGTTGAATGTTGAATGTTGAATGTTGAATGTTGAATGTTGAATGTTGAATGTTGAATTATAAAAAGGTGATGAAGTACATCTTAGAGCAATATAAATATTTAGAGAGTTGTTACTCGTTGATTCCTGCCTTCGCAGGAATGACAAAGATAGAGAATCTTATCTATAAGTGATAGATTTCGTACAGATTGTGCAAAATATCTGACCGATAACGCAGAAGAGCCAACAGCTCACTACAGCGAACGACTAAATCATGAGTCGTGCTAGTGCAAATTGCACTGCAGCTGGGACTTTTACTTATTTGTAACGATAAGTAATGCGACCCTTGTCTAAAGAGTAAGGTGTAAGCTCAAGCTTCACCTTGTCTCCTGGAAGAATTTTAATATAATGCATACGCATCTTACCTGCGATATGACATAAAATTACGTGTCCGTTATCAAGCTCTACGCGGAATGTGGCATTCGGCAGTGCTTCAACTATTTTCCCATCAACTTCAATGACGTCTGATTTTGCCATGAATTATCCTTGTGAAAGTATTTCTGCTTTGCCGCCAATGACAG